>JBPCTD010000080.1:0-35813 GCA_051006515.1 Candidatus Nanopelagicaceae bacterium
TTCCAATTCTTGCCATAGACTTCTGCCTCGCAAGAAACGGGGCGTAGCGTAGTGGCTAGCGCGTCTGCTTTGGGAGCAGAAGATCGTGGGTTCGAGTCCCTCCGCCCCGACCAAACAAGTTACGTAATCTCCAAGGAGCGCTTTGTGAAAAGCTCGGTAGAAAATCTTTCACCAACACGTGTTCGTTTTGATATCTCAATTGAATTCAATGAGATGTCTGAACATGTTGCCGATGCATATAAGAAGGTAGCAACTCAAGTAAATATTCCGGGATTTCGTAAAGGCAAAGTTCCACCAGCAATGATTGACCAAAGAGTCGGTCGTGGAGCAGTTCTTGATGAGGCAATCAACGCAGCCCTTCCTGATTTCTACACTAAAGCTGCTCGCGAACACCAGATCGCAGTAATTGGTCGTCCAGAAGTTGATATCAAAGAGTTTGTAGATAATGAGAAGCTCAACTTCACAATCGAAGTGGATATTCGTCCAGAGATTAAACTGCCAGATTTTTCAACAATTGAGATTAAAGTTGATGATGTTGCGGTAACTCAAGCTGAAATTGATGAGCAAGTTGATTCACTACGCGCTCGCTTTGGTACCTTACATGTTGTCGAAAGAGCTACTAAGACCGGTGATTTCATCAATATTGATTTAGTTGCCAAGGTAAATGGCGAAGAGGTCGAAGGCGGAACTGCTAATGACATTTCTTATGAAGTTGGTTCAAACAGCATGGTCGATGGCTTGGACGAAGCAGTTGTTGGACTAAATGCTGGAGAATCAAAGGTTTTTGAAACCACACTTCTTGGAATGCAAGAAGGCGAGTCTGGTTCAGTAACTGTCACAGTTAAGTCTGTTAAAGAGCGCGAGCTTCCTGCGCTAGATGATGCTTTTGCCAAGTTAGCTTCAGAGTTCGACACTCTTGATGAGCTTAAAGAAGATATGGGCAAGCGTTTAGAGCGTGTAAAGGCGATGGAACAAGGCGCTCAGGCTCGTGACAAGCTAGTAGATAAATTAGTAAATGAACTTGAAATTCCAGTTCCAGAGAAGTTAATTGAAGAAGAGGTACATGCTCACTTAGAGCGCGAAGGACGTCTTGAGGACGATACTCACCGTGCAGAGGTTGAGCGCGATACCCGCCAAATGTTTAAGCAGGATTTCTTACTTGATGAGGTAGTAAAGACTGAAGCCGTTGACGTGTCAGAGATGGAATTGACTGAGTACATCATGCGTTCGGCATCTCGTTACGGAATGGCACCACAAGATTTTGCTAATCGCATTGCGCAATCTGGAAATATTAACCAGATGCTCGCGGAAGTTGCGCGCGCTAAAGCGCTAGCCAATATTTTAAACCGCGTTTCTGTCGTGACTGAATCCGGTAAGAAAGTGGATCTTTAGGCGTTAGCGCCCAAGCGAGCCACCCAGACAGAAGAGTAAGTAAAGAGTTCCGCTTAAAGTGAACATCGCCCCTTTCTGACCCTTCGGGGAAGCATTTTGCGCGCTAACGCGTTAGGGTCGTATATAGAAATCGTCAAAGTAGCTGACCAAAGCTACGAGTAGAGGAGTTCCAAGTGGACTTAAATCCGACACCATCATCGGAAACCATTTTGCGTTCAGGAAATTTAATGAATGCAGGTTTGGATTCTGAGGTTTACAACCGTTTGCTTCGCGAACGCATTATCTTTTTGGGTTCTGTAGTTGAAGATGCGATGGCTAATGCAATTGCCGCGCAGATTCTTTTGCTTTCAGCAGAAGACCCTGAGAAAGATATTTATCTCTACATCAATTCACCTGGTGGATCGATTTCGGCAGGTATGGCGATTTATGACACTATGCAATTTGTGCCAAATGATGTTGCAACAGTTGCGATGGGACTTTCAGCGTCAATGGGTCAATTCCTGCTTTGCGCAGGTGCGCCAGGAAAGCGCTATGCGCTGCCTCATGCACGCATCATGATGCACCAACCATCTGGCGGAATCGGCGGAACTGCAACAGATATTCGTATTCAGGCAGAGCAGATTGGTTTCACCAAGAAGAAGATGGCGGAATTGATTGCATTCCATACTGGTCAGAAAGTAGACACCATCACTGCAGATTCAGATCGTGACCGCTGGTTTACAGCGGAAGAGGCTAAGGAATATGGCTTCGTAGATCACGTTGTTAAGTTAGCTTCACAGATTGGAAAGAAATAATGAGTAATTTCGAAATCAATAATCGTTATGTTCTTCCGACTATCGAAGAGAAAACTTCATATGGCTTTAAGCGTTTAGATCCATATACAAAGTTATTCGAAGAGCGCATTATCTTCTTGGGTCAGGCAATTGATGACACGGTAGCTAATGACGTAATGGCGCAGCTATTGACTCTTGAATCAATGGATCCAGACCGCGACATCATGATGTATATCAACTCACCTGGCGGTTCATTTACCGCGCTGACTGCAATTTATGACACTATGCAATTTGTTCGTCCAGACATTATGACTATCTGTCTAGGACAAGCGGCATCAGCTGCAGCAATCTTGTTGGCAGGCGGAACAAAAGGAAAGCGTATGGCGCTTCCGAATTCCAGAATTCTGATTCACCAGCCGTATTCAGAAGGTGGCGGACAAGCATCTGATATCGAGCTACAGGCAAAAGAGATTATGCGCATGCGCGAATTGCTTGAGATTATGCTTGAAAAGCATTCAACAAAGAGCAAAGAGCAGATCTCTGCAGATATTGAACGCGACAAGATTCTTACTGCACAAGAGGCTGTTGATTACGGTTTGATTGACCAAGTTCTATCTTCACGTAAAGCAAAACCAACAGCATAACTTTGCTTTAAGTCGTAAGAACTTTGTTAAACCTTAAGCAATATTTTGAACCTGGGGCTCTATTTTCGTACCGAAATTTTCGTCGAATTTGGTTATCTAATCTCTTAGTAACTCTTGGTTCTGGCGCATTTCCTATGGCCATAGCCATTGTCATTATTGATTCTGGTGGAGATGCCACAACTCTCGGTTTAGTACTTGCTGCCAGAATGTTAAGTGGCACAGTTCTTACATTAGTTGGTGGAGTCTGGGCTGATCGCATGAAACGTAAGCATGTGATGATGGCAGCAGATATTTCTCGTGGATTACTGCTAATGGTTTTAGTTGTGGTTTCTGCGCCAGAATTACCAAGATATTGGATGGCGCTGATCGTCTTTTTGATTGGTGTCGGTGATGCTTTTGGTGCGCCAGCAGCTGCAGCAATTATGAACGTGATAGTTCCTGATGACGTATTGCAACAAGCAAATGTATTTCGCGGAGTTACCACCCGTCTAGGTCAGATTATTGGGCCAGCGCTGGGCGGAATTGTGGTAGCCATAGTTGGCGCGAGATATGCCTTTTTAATGACAGCGTTAACTTTCTTACTTGGTGCGCTTTTGTTAAAGGGCATTAAAGAAGAGGCGGTTTCGCAATTCGAAAACCGGGAATCTTTCATCTTTGAATTTAAAGAGGGCATAAAAACTGTTCGTGAAATGCCATGGGTTGCTGCCATGATATTGATGGCCACATTCCAGTTAATGATTGTGGTGGCAGCGGAAACAGTCTTATTGCCAGTTATTACGAAACGAGAATTTAGTTCAAATAGTGTTATGGCGGCATCGCTTGCGACATTTGCAATAGGTGCAACTATTTCTGCACTTTGGTCGTTAAAGGTAAAACCAAAGTATCCCGGTAAAGTTTCGCTAATTATCTGGTCAATATTTGCAGTTATTCCAATTGCACTGGCATTCCCAATTGATCCAATGATCATTATCATCGCTTATCTGATTGCTGGAACTTCAGTTGGACCTTGGGACGCGTTCTGGCCAATTGCGTTGCAACGAGAAATACCAAAAGAGAAATTGGGTCGCGTCTTTGCACTTGATCATGCAGGATCTGCCGGATTAATGCCACTTGGCATGGCGCTTGTTGGTCCACTTACTGATTTATTTGGTGAACGAAACTTTCTGATTTTTGCGGCGCTCTTTCACTTGTTGGTGAACGTCGTGGTTTATCGCGTGCCTGGGGTAAAAGAATTAGCTACACCTAAGAATTCCTCTAATGGCGAACAAGATTCCGCAGGAATTACGCCTCATGATGCGAGCCAAAGACCTACCATTTAGCCATCAACATTCCCCAAGGAGCAGCTAAATGACCCGAATCGGTGAAGCCAACGAACTTTTAAAGTGTTCGTTCTGTGGCAAGACCCAGAAACAAGTCAAGAAATTGATTGCCGGTCCTGGTGTTTATATCTGCGATGAATGTATCGAACTTTGCAATGAGATCATTGTTGAAGAGCTCTCTGAAGCAAGCGCAGGTGGTTTTGAAGAACTGCCAAAGCCACATCAGATTTTTGAATTCTTAGACAACTATGTAATTGGCCAAGAACGTGCCAAGAAATCTTTATCAGTTGCGGTTTACAACCATTACAAGCGCGTTCAATCCGGCGAAATCAAAAGAGATGGCGCAGTTGAATTAGCTAAATCAAATATTCTCTTACTTGGCCCTACTGGTTGCGGCAAGACTTTAATGGCGCAGACATTGGCGCGCATGCTAAATGTTCCGTTTGCAATTGCTGACGCTACTGCGCTTACTGAAGCAGGTTATGTTGGTGAAGATGTTGAAAACATTCTTTTGAAATTATTACAGGCAGCAGATTACGATGTTAAAAAAGCTGAAACCGGAATCATCTATATTGATGAAATCGATAAAGTTGCTCGTAAAGCAGAAAATCCTTCAATTACTCGTGACGTTTCCGGTGAAGGTGTACAGCAAGCGTTGCTTAAAATTCTAGAAGGAACAGTTGCATCAGTTCCACCACAAGGTGGTCGTAAGCATCCACATCAAGAATTCATTCAAATTGATACCACTAATGTGCTTTTCATCGTAGGCGGCGCATTTGCTGGTCTAGAGAAAATTGTTGAAGGCCGTGCTGGTAAATCAGGTGTTGGATTTAACGCGCCACTTCGCACTGCAGAAGATCGCGAAGCAGCTGATGTATTTGCAGATGTAATGCCGGAAGATTTGCTTAAGTTTGGTCTAATCCCAGAATTTATTGGTCGTTTGCCAGTTATTACTTCTGTTTCTAACTTAGATAAGACTGCGCTAATTAAGATTCTCACTGAGCCAAAAAATGCTTTAGTTCGTCAATATCAAAAACTATTTGAACTTGATGGGGTAGAGCTAGATTTCGATGAAGAGGCGCTAATTGCGATTGCAGAACTTGCGCTAAAGCGCGGCACTGGCGCACGTGGTCTTCGTGCGATCATGGAACATGTCCTGCTTGGCGTGATGTATGACATTCCAGGTCGTACTGATGTTGAGAAGGTCGTAGTAACTGCGGATTGCATAAATAATGAAGCACAGCCCAAGATTGTTCTTAGAAGTGGCGAATCCTCAAAGCGCGCAAAGCGCTCTGAGGAAAAGAGCGCTTAGTTTCGAAATTACTTTCTAATTACTTTCTAATCTAGACTACGACGCTATGACGCGGGAATTGCCAACAGGTTTCGTACCTGCTGAAATCGAAGGTCCGCTTTATAAAAAGTGGCTCGATTCTGGCTACTTCACGGCAAATCCAAAATCAGATAAGCCCGCATTCACCATTGTTATTCCGCCACCAAATGTGACGGGGTCTTTACATATTGGTCACGCACTAGATCACACCTTGCAAGACACATTAGTTCGCATGAAGCGCATGAAAGGTTTCGAAACTTTATGGCTTCCCGGAATGGACCATGCAGGTATCGCAACGCAAAATGTGGTGGAGCGCCAATTAGCTGCACAAGGTAAAACGCGCCATGATTTTGGTCGCGAAGAGTTTGTAAAGAAAGTTTGGGAATGGAAAGCTGAATCTGGAGGAGCAATTCTTGGCCAGATGAAACGTTTAGGAGATTCTGTTGATTGGAGTCGCGAACGTTTTACTATGGACGAAGGCTTATCTCGTTCGGTTCTAACAATTTTTAAGCGACTTTATGATGCTGAATTAATTTACCAAGCAGAGCGCATCATCAATTGGTGCCCACGTTGCCTTACTGCCCTCTCTGATATCGAAGTTGATTATCACGAAATCGAAGGCGAATTTGTTCAAGTTCGGTATGGGGCAGAAGGCGAAGATCAAATTTGGGTCGCAACTACTCGTCCAGAAACGATGTTGGGTGATGGTGCGGTTGCTGTTAATCCAAATGATGATCGTTACAAACATATGATTGGTAAAACAGTGCGTTTGCCTTATGTAAATCGCATGATTCCAATCATCGCAGATGAGTTAGTTGACCCAGAGTTCGGAACTGGCGCGGTTAAAGTTACTGCGGCCCATGATCCAAATGACTTTGAAATGGGCATGCGCCATGGCGTTCCAATGATTGTGATCATGAACGAACACGGAATCATGGCTGATACCAATACTCAATTTGATGGCATGGATCGTTTTGAAGCGCGCCGCGAAGTAGTTGAACAATTGCGCAAAGATGGTTTGTTGGGCTGGGAGAAGCGCCCTTATCTGCATAGCGTTGGCCATTGCTCTAGATGCCAAACAATTGTTGAACCAAGACTTTCTCTTCAATGGTTTGTAAAAGTAGCGCCACTTGCAAAGATGGCCGGAGATGCAGTTCGAAATGGCAAGGTAAAAATCTCTCCAAAGGAGATGGAGCCAAGATATTTTGAATGGGTAGATAACATGCACGATTGGTGCATTTCTAGACAGCTTTGGTGGGGCCATCGAATTCCAGTTTGGTATGGACCTAATAACGAAGTAAAAGTACTTGGTCCTGATGAACAACCGCCAACTGGTTGGCGCCAAGATGAAGATGTTTTAGATACTTGGTTCTCATCAGCGCTATGGCCATTTTCCACTTTAGGTTGGCCAGACCAAACTGATGATTTAAAGAAGTTCTATCCAAACTCAGTTCTAGTTACCGGATATGACATTCTCTTCTTCTGGGTTGCACGCATGATGATTTTTGGGCTATTTGCTATGGATGGCAAGCAACCTTTTGATGTAATTGCACTTCATGGATTAGTTCGCGACAAATTCGGCAAGAAGATGTCAAAATCAAAAGGCAATGTGATTGATCCACTTGAGTTCATGGATAAATATGGTTCAGATGCTCTCCGCTTTTCATTAGCTCGTGGCGCTAATCCTGGAACTGATCAAGCACTAGCAGAAGAGTGGATTGGTGGCGCTAGAAACTTCGCGACCAAACTCTGGAATGCAACTCGTTTTGCGTTGATGAACGGTGCGACAGTCGATGGCGAAATGCCTGCATTTGATTCATTAAATGCTATTGATCGCTGGATCTTGAGTAGGCTAAATGAAACTATTGCTGAAGCGGATGAATTATTAGAGTCATTTGAATTCGCCAAAGCATCTGAACTTATTTACCACTTTGCTTGGGATGATCTCTGTGATTGGTATTTGGAGCTATCTAAAGATGCCTTCCAAAAGGGTGACGCTGCGAAAACTAAGCGCGTTTTAGGACATGTACTTGATCAATTATTGCGCTTGATGCATCCAATCATGCCTTTTATTACTGAAGAACTTTGGACAACTTTGACTAATGAAGAATCGTTAGTGGTGGCAAAGTGGCCAGTTGCAGATAAGAATTCAATTGATAAATCTGCAGAGAAAATCGTGGCCCAGCTACAAGATGTCATCACGGAAGTTCGACGCTTCCGCAATGATCAAGGAATTAAAACCAGCCAGAAAATTCCTGGACGTTTAATTGTGCCTGCTGAGTTAGCTCCATATGCTGCAGGCGCTGAATTCCTTTTGAAGATGGAACCTGGCGATTTCAAACCTTCAGCAAAATTAGAAATTGGAAATATTAGGGCAGAATTTGATTTAACCGGTTCAATCGATGTGGCCGCTGAGCGTGCGCGTTTAACTAAAGATTTGGCAGCAGTTGAAAAGGACCGTGCAACTGCAACTGCAAAACTCGGCAACGAAGGATTCATGGCTAAAGCGCCAGAGAGCGTAGTTATTGAAATTAAGGAACGCCTTGCGAAGTGCGATGGCGATATTGAACGCATCAAAGCGCAACTTGCGGCGCTGCCTGCTTAATATTAAATGATTTCTCAAGAAGATCGCGAACGACTTTCGGCGATAGAGAACGCGCTCTTAGCTAGGTGGCCAGAGACCAGAATCGAACCTTCGCTAGATCGGATTGCACTGTTATGCGATGCGCTTGGTTCGCCAGAGCTTTCATATCCCACTATTCATATTGGTGGCACAAATGGCAAGACTTCGACCACTCGTTTTATTGATTCACTTCTCTTTGCTCATGGACTTAGAACCGGCAGATTCACAAGTCCACATCTAGAAGATTTTCGCGAAAGAATCTGCATCAATGGAGATTTAATTAACGCGCAAGAGTTGATTTTCAACTACAACGATATCGCCGCGTATTTTGATTTTGTCGATTCAAAGTTGCCGCATCCGATCTCATTCTTTGAAGCAGTTACCGCTTTAGCAATGGCATCTTTTGCCGAGCACCCGGTCGATGTTGGAATTTTTGAAGTGGGTATGGGTGGCGCTTGGGATGCTACAAATATCATTAAGCCTTCCGTAGCGGTGATTACTCCTATTGGTATGGACCATATGGAGTATTTAGGTAATTCCATAGAAGAGATTGCTAGCACTAAAGCAGGAATATTAAAGCCCGATCTGTTTGCGGTATTAGCTAGCCAGGAGCAACCTGCGGCGAAAGTTTTGCTTGCAAAAGCAGCAGAAGTTGGCATTGAAGTTGCGCGCGAAGGTATTGAGTATGAAGTTCTATCAAGGCAGATTGCAGTTGGTGGCCAGTTGCTAACTATTCGTGGCGTAAAAGATGTCTACTCTGATCTTTTCCTTCCTCTGCATGGAAAGCATCAAGCAGCAAATGCAGCAGCTGCGTTAGTTGCAGCCGAAGTTTTCTTTGGAGATCAACCGCTGGATTTAGATGCAGTTAAGACAGGTTTCGCAAATGCTACATCTCCAGGAAGATTTGAAGTGGTTCGCAGAGATCCAACTGTAATTTTGGATGCTGCACATAATCCTCATGGTGCGAAAACACTGGCAAATACAATTCAAGAAGAGTTCTCATTTGGGCGGGTAATGGCGGTTATAGGGGTGTTTGCCGATAAAGATGCAGATGGCATTTTCGCCGAACTCAAAGACGTGATTGACGGAGTTATTGTGACTCAAAGTTCCTCTTCTCGCGCCATGCCGGCCAGCGAACTTTCAAGAATTGCCATAAAGCATCTTGGAAGCGACCGAGTATTTGTTGAGAGCGATTTAAAAAGCGCGATCGAAAAAGCAATTGCTGATGCCAATCACCCGATGGAAGAACAAAGCGTGGGAGTATTAATTACTGGTTCAGTAATTACAGTCGGAGAAGCGCGCGCAATTCTGAAAGAGATTAAATAATGAGAATCCTTGGTGCATCTGTTTTAGTAATGGAATCTATGGTTATGGGATTTGCACTGCTCCTTGCCATGAAAGATAGCTCCACTACTGCTTTAATAATTGGTTCACTAATTTCATTAGCGCTATTTTTATCAGCTGGTTTATTAAAGAAGCGGGCAGGCTGGATCTTTGCATCTTTATTACAAGTGGCGATGGCAGGCTATTCGGTTGTGGTCCCTTCACTATCGATAATTGCCTTGATTTTTATTGTGCTTTGGGGCTGCGCCATCTACTTCGGTCGTAAGGGTGAGGCCATCAGGCGAGAATTAGTCGCTAAGCGCGACGCCTAATAGAATAACCGGGTGAGCAAAGAACGCACCTTGGTCTTGATTAAACCTGACGGAGTTCGTCGTGGTTTAGTCGGTGAAGTAATTGCACGCATCGAACGTAAAGGTTACGAAGTAACAAATCTTCGAATGCTGCAAGCAGACCGTGCATTACTTGAACGTCATTACGCAGAGCACGAAGGCAAACCATTTTATGAACCACTTCTTGAGTTCATGATGAGTGGACCAATTGTGGCGTTGATTGCAGAAGGCGAAAGAGTAATCGAAGGTTTCCGTTCATTAGCTGGAACAACTGATCCAACTGTTGCAGCACCTGGAACTATCCGTGGTGATTTAGCGCGTCAACAAGCAACAAAAGTTGTGCAAAATATTGTGCATGGTTCAGATTCAGTTAGCTCTGCAGAGCGTGAGATTTCGATTTTCTTCGGAGGGAAGTAAATGGCCAATCCAAATGCAAAGTTATCTTTCATCGGACGCGATATGGCGGTCGATTTAGGTACTGCTAACACCCTGGTTTATGTACGCGGTCGTGGCATTGTTCTTAACGAGCCTTCAGTGGTCGCCGTTAATCAAGATACCGGTGGCATTTTGGCTGTGGGCCTTGAAGCAAAGAAGATGATTGGACGTACACCTGGAAATATCGTTGCGATTCGCCCACTTAAAGATGGTGTGATTGCAGACTTTGATACAACTGAGCGCATGCTCCGTTACTTCATTCAAAAGGTTCATAAGCGCCGTTATCTTGCAAAGCCACGCATTGTCGTATGTGTGCCATCTGGAATTACTGGTGTAGAGCAGCGCGCTGTTAAGGATGCAGGTTATGCCGCAGGCGCACGTAAGGTTTACATCATCGAAGAGCCAATGGCGGCTGCAATTGGTGCAGGTCTGCCAATCCACGAACCAACAGGAAACATGGTGGTTGATATTGGTGGCGGTACCACTGAGGTAGCAGTTATTTCACTTGGCGGAATCGTTTCTTCATTATCTATCCGCGTTGGCGGAGATGAACTTGATCAATCAATCATCAACTGGGTTAAGCGTGAATTCTCATTATTACTTGGAGAGCGCACTGCAGAAGAAATCAAAATGGCAATCGGCTCTGCATATCCAATGCCAAACGAACCTGATGCAGAGATTCGCGGACGCGATTTAGCTACAGGCCTACCAAAGACCATAGTGGTTTCGGCAGCTGAAATTCGTAAAGCACTCGAAGAACCTGTAAATGCAATCGTAAATGCAGTTAAAGCAACACTTGATAAGTGTCCGCCAGAGTTGGCATCTGATCTTATGGATCGTGGAATTGTTTTAACTGGTGGCGGTGCGCTACTTAAAGGTTTAGATGAGCGCCTACGTCGCGAAACTGGAATGCCAATTCACATTGCAGAGCAACCACTTAACTGCGTAGTCGATGGCTCAGGTAAGTGCATCGAAGAGTTTGAATCGCTAGAGAAGGTTCTGATTTCAGAGCCACGTCGCTAGTAGCCGTTTAGAGAAGGCGATTAGTTAAATGGTGCGATCATCTGGTGGTAATCGGGGACGATTACTTCTTGTCGTATTGATCGTATCTTCACTTCTATTAATTACATTAGATCTGCGCGGCGTTTCAGTAGTAAGCGGTGCAAAGAATGCGGTTGGTACTGCACTAGCTCCAGTTCAACGCGTTGGAAATTCAGTTGTTTCACCATTTAAGAATTTCTTCTCTGATTTATTTAGGTTAGGCACAACACGTTCGACTATTGAAAAATTAAAAGATGAAAACGCGCGACTTAAATCCGACTTACTGGAGCAGCGAAATAAATTTGGACAATCTAAGCAATTAAAAGAAGCGCTTGAGCTTGCTGGGCAAGCTCAATGGAAAGTCGTTAGCGCTAAAGCTTTAGCCCAAGGATCAGCGATATCTTTCACGCAAACCATAACTATTGATCAGGGCACTCGTGCCGGCGTAAGACCCAATATGACGGTTGTTAATGGCCAAGGTCTAGTTGGCGTGGTTAAAGCGGTATTTCCAAGTAGCTCGATAGTGCTTTTAGCTTCGGATCCATCTTTCAAAATAGGGGTGCGTGTAGCTAGAACTCAATCTATTGGCATTCTTTCAGGGCAAGGGAACAACCAAGGAATTTTGGAATTATTGGATAACACCACCAAAATTAAAACCAGAGATGTGCTGTTAGCTCGCGGTAGCAGCAACAATCGACCTTTTGTACCTGGGGTACCAGTCGGATACATAACTAAAGTTCCTAATAGCGCTAACTATGTAGCTCAAGTTGCAGATGTAACTTTCTATGCAAATATGAATGCAATTGGAGTGGTTTCTGTCGTGCTCTCAGCACCAGATTCAGATCCACGTAACGCGTTGATTCCTAAAGCTCCAGTTCCAACGCCATTACCTACTGTAACTGTTTATGTAACTCCATCGCCTTCACCAACTGGCAAAGGTAGCAACACCTAATGTTTCGTCGAGAGATATTTTTATCAACTCTCACTTTTGCTGGACTTTTTCTAGTGCAAGAAGCGATTATCAATCAGATTCATTTACCACTTGGTGGTTTTTCATTAATTATGTTGGCTGCTCTAATTTGGTCTTCAATTAATGAACCTGAAATTGCAGCTGTGACCGGTTTTATCGCTGGAATTTTTATGGATCTTTCACTGGCTAATGATGGTCCTTTTGGACATTGGACCTTAGTAATGGTTATTTCTTGTTTTGCCATCTCTTATCTTGGTTACGGAGATGATGCAGTTAACTCCAATCCGGCAGGCTTAATATTGATGACTGCAAGTGCAGTTATTGCCACAATCACTCTTTATCTTTTTATTGGTTTGCTATTTGGATTAAATCTTGGAAACTTAGTTCAGCTTTTAAGAAATATAGTTGGGTTTGGTTTATGGAGCGCGCTTATTGCTCCGATTGTGGTGCCATTTATTACTAGAGCCCATTCAATTGTTTATTCAGGTCAGAAATGAACCAGCGAACTCGCCTCAGTATCTTTGTAGTTCAAGCGCTAATTATTAGCTTGATGGCAGCTTTGATGGGGCGCCTCTTCTATCTGCAGGTGGCTGCGGGCGATCGCTATAAAGCAGCAGCTTTAGATATTCAGAGCAGAGATATCGTAGTTCCAGCCATTCGTGGTTTGATAGTTGATGCCGATGGCGTACCGCTTGCAATGAATCGAGTAGGACTTGCGGTAACTGTTGATAGAACCATTATCGATAAGCAGAGCGATAAAGGTTTAGCCATCATTAAGAAAGTTTCGAAAATTTTAGAACTGAACTCAAATGATGTTTGGCGTCGCACCAGATTATGTGGCGAAATAACTATCGGTGATAAATCGGGTTGTTGGATTGGAAATAGATTCCAACCAATTCCAATCACCAAAGATGCTGATCCAAATGTGGCCTTGCAGATTGTGGAACGAAGTAGCGAATTTCCAGGAATTGATGCCAAACCAACTGCAGTTCGTTATTACCCTGGAACAATGGGCGCAACTGGCGCCCACGTACTTGGATATGTAGGCGCGCTAACAGATGATGATTTAGCAAAAGATGGTGGCACTCGTTATTACCGTAGCGAATCAATCGGTAAAGATGGTTTGGAATTCGTCTACGACCAGTATTTGCGTGGTAGACCTGGAATTAAGACTGTAATTGTTGATCGAAAAGAATCAGTAACTGAGAAATCTAGAGATACTGCACCGACTCCAGGTGCAAACTTGGTGACAAGTTTAGATGTACGAATTCAAGGCGCAGCAGAAGAAGGATTAGCTACCGCTGTTCGATCATCAAGAGCGCAGGGTTATCGTGCAGATGGCGGTGCTGCGATTGTCATGGATGTAAAGACAGGTCGAGTTTTAGCGCTTGCTTCATATCCAACTTACGATCCAAATATTTGGGAGAAAGGTCTTACAGTTGCACAAGCTAAAGCGATGTTTAGTGAACAAACTTATGTTCCGGCACTTTCACGGCCAATCCAAGGTCTGTTTGCACCCGCTTCAACTTTTAAAGCCTTCTCTATCTTTGCAGCGGCTGACGCGGGATATGATTTAAATGCTACATATGACTGCCCAGGTGTTTACAAGGTAGGAAATCGTGAATTTACAAACTATGAATCTAGAGCGCTCGGACGGATCTCATTAAAACGAGGAATCTCGGCATCGTGTGACACGCTTTGGTACAAAATCGCTTATTCCGAGTGGTTAAAAGATGGTGGCTTAAGCCCGAAGAATCCAAAAGATCGTTTCTTCAACGTGGCGCATGAATTCCAATTAGAACAACGCACCCAAATCGATTTACCAAGTGAAGCATATGGCCGAGTACCAGATCGCGAATGGCGCTTGGATTACTGGAAAGAGAATAAAGATTTCTATTGCAATTACCAGAAACGAGCTGCAAAGAAAGATTTAACGCCATTTTTGATTCAGTTAGCTAAAGAGAATTGCATTGACGGGGGAGTACTTCGAGCTGGCGATGCGGTTAACTTTTCAATTGGCCAAGGTGACACAGTAATTACTCCGCTTAAGTTGACTCAAGCTTATGCTGCAATTGCCAATGGCGGAACGCTTTGGCAACCATTGGTAGCAAAAGCTATCGTTGATAATAAAAACAATGTTTTGAAGACGTTTACGCCAAAAGTTTTAGGAAAAGTAAATGCTGACCCTAAAGTATTTAAATGGTTAGTTGATGCCCTTCATCAAGTTACGATAGATGGAACAGCTGCTGGCGCATTTGCGGGTTTCCCAGTTGAAGTTGCTGGTAAAACTGGTACTGCTGAAGTGTTTGGCTTAAATCTAAATGGCACTAAGAAAGATTCAACATCATGGTTTGCATCATTCGCACCAGTTAAGAATCCAAGATATGCCGTTGTCGTAATGGTCTCGCAAGGAGGCACCGGTGCTGCAGCGGCTGGCATTGGTGCGCGCCAGATTTACGATTCAATTTTTGGCGTTGTTGGTGGAAAACAAATTCCAGAGAAGATCGTGTATCCATCCGGACCACCATCTAAGTTACCGAAAATCTCCGCTACTACTAAAGTGATGGTGGCAAAACCAACAGCATCACCATCGGCTAGTGCAGCACAGACGGATAAGAAGAAGGTGAATCAATGAGCGAAGCGCTTCGTAGCTTTACCTATCGCCGTCAAAAACGAAATCTAACCGCTGGATTTGATCCGGTTCTTACCTTTGCAGTTGGCGCTCTGCTCATAATTGGAACTGTTTTGGTTTATGCCGCGACTCGCAATTGGTATGCCGCAGCAGGAGAAGATCCGCAGTATTACTTAAAGCGCCACGGTATAAATGTGATTATTGGTATTGCGCTAGCCATGGGTATGACATTTATCGATTATCGCGCGCTACGCGCTTACACTCCATTTGTTTGGGGCGCTGGAGTGCTCGGTTTAGTCGCAGTGTTAATTCCCGGAATAGGCAGCACAATCAACGGAGCAAGAGCTTGGATCGTTTTGCCAGGTGGCTTCTCCTTGCAACCTGCGGAATTAGCAAAGATAACAATCATTATTGGTATGTCCATGATTCTTACTGAAAGATCCCATGGACAAGATGAAGTTAGCAACAAAGATGTAATTCAAGCTTTAGCAATTGCAGCAATTCCAGTCCTGTTAATAGTTGCGCAACCTGACATGGGAACCATCCTGATTATTAGCGCGATTGTTGTCACAATTATTGCAACCAGTGGCGCGCAAGCCAGGTGGGTAGTTGGACTATTACTTCTGGCATTTATCGGAGGTTTTATCGCAGTTAAAGCTGGCGTAGTGAGCGATTACCAATTACAACGCCTGCAATCATTTGTTAATCCAAATGCTGATACTCAAGGAACTGGCTATCAATTAAGGCAGGCCAGAATCACAGTTGGCTCTGGCGGTTTAATCGGCACCGGTTTATTTGATGGTCCACAAACTAATGGTCGCTTTGTGCCAGAACAACAGACAGACTTTATTTTCACTGTAGCAGGAGAGCAGACGGGTTTTATCGGTAGCAGCGCGATTTTGCTCTTATTGATGACAATCATGATGCGTGGATTTAGTATTGCACGACGCACGACAGATCCATTTGGAAGGCTAGTTGCAGTTGGTGTTGTTGCTTGGTTTGCTTTTCAAACATTTGAAAATATTGGAATGACGTTAGGTTTAATGCCTATGACAGGTGTGCCTCTACCGTTTCTTTCATATGGTGGTTCAAGTATGTTCGCAAATATGATTGGCGTGGGTTTATTGCAGAACGTACATGCAAGATTACGCGGGTAATTGCTAGTTAATGGCTTTTTGCTGACATTACTGCCATACTTAGCCCAGCATCCAGTGCGCGCCCAATGGGCAGCAGCGCGGAGCTAAAGAAAAGAAGATTTGTCTGATTGATTTCAGACCCGAAACAGCCAGAGCTAACTGCTTTGGCACATAAAGGATTTGGTGTACATGGCTGATCAGCCAAAAGCGCCGCGTAAGCGCGCAAGCAAGAAAACCGCAGCCCCTGAAATTGCTGCCGGTACCGATTCAGATAATTCAACTGAGAAGAAATCGCGCAAGAAAGCTATTCCAGCAGCGATTGCTGCGCCAATCTTTCAAGCAGCTCCAGCTGTTGCAGCCGATAAGAAGAGTAATAAGAAATCTGAGAAAAAGGCGAAGAGCGATAGCAAGCCTGATGTTCGCGTTGAAACAAATGACGATGACGCTGATTCAAGACGCGGTGGTCGTCGCCGTCGCCGCGGTGGACGTGGTCGTCGTAAAGGCGGAGAAGTCCAGGAAGATAACAATGAAGTTTTAAGTGGCGAAGAAGAGAACGACAACTCTTCACATCGCCGCCGTCGCCGTCGCCGTAGCGCAGAAGATGGTGTTCAACCAGGCGAGAGCGTTGATGAGGATGGCGTTCCAACAGTTGTAAAGGTTCGCGAAACCAAAGAACGCCCGGAGCGCGCCGAACGCCCGGAGCGCACATCGCGCCGCGATCGCCATCACCGTCGTGAAGGACGTCATCGCGAAGATCGTCGTGAGTTTAGAGATAACTATCGTGAAAATTATCGTCGTCGCGGCACCATCATTACTGAAGGCGAATTCTTAGCTCGTCGCGATGAAGTAAAACGTGAAATGTTGGTTCGCCAAAAAGGTGATCGCACCCAGATATGTGTTATCGAAGATGGCGTAATGGTCGAACATTATGTAAACCGTAACTCTGCAACCTCATACGTCGGTAACGTCTATCTTGGAAAAGTTCAGAACGTGCTTCCTTCGATGGAAGCGGCATTCGTTGATATTGGAAAAGGACGTAACGCGGTTCTTTATGCTGGCGAAGTTAATTGGGACGCGGCAGGCATGGAAGATTCTGCAACTCGTAAAATCGAAATGGTGCTAAAGACTGGCCAACCAGTTTTAGTTCAAGTAACTAAAGATCCGATTGGCCAAAAAGGTGCACGTTTAACAAGCCAAATCTCACTTCCTGGTCGTTATGTTGTTTACGTACCTGGTGGCGGTATGAGTGGAATTTCTCGTCGCTTGCCAGAACCAGAGCGCATTCGCATTAAGAATATTCTCAAAGGATTAGTCCCGGAAGAAGCTGGAGTAATTGTTCGTACCGCTGCTGAAGGTGTGAGCGAAGAAGAGTTAACCGGTGACATTTCAAGGCTAAAGGCGCAATGGGAAGAGATTTATCAGAAGTCGCAGAATCCAAACTTCCATCCACCTGTCGCTCTTTACACCGAACCAGATTTAGCAGTTCGTGTAATTCGCGATATTTTCTCAGAAGATTTTAGTGTTCTTAAGATTCAAGGCGATCAAGTATTTAACGACATCTCTGATTACTTAGGATTTATCGCTCCGGAGCTATCAAAGAAGATTGAGAAATACACCGGCACTGGCGATCTATTTAGTGATTACCGAGTTGATGAACAGTTAGCAAAAGCTTTTGATCGCAAGGTTTATTTACCTTCAGGTGGATCACTGGTTATCGATCGCACAGAAGCGATGGTGGTTATTGACGTTAACACCGGTAAGTTCATCGGTAAAGGCGGAAATCTTGAAGAGACCGTTACTAAGAACAACTTAGAAGCGGCCGAAGAGATTGCACGTCAGTTAAGACTTCGCGACTTAGGCGGCATCGTAGTTATCGACTTTATTGACATGATTCTCGAATCAAACCGTGAAGCCGTTATGCGTCGATTAATTGAATGTTTAGGCCGTGATCGCACCAAGCATCAAGTTGCCGAAGTAACTTCACTTGGATTAGTGCAGTTGACTCGTAAGCGCATTGGCCAAGGATTGATTGAAGCATTTAGTACAACTTGCGAAAGTTGCAATGGACGTGGAATTCATATTCACACCGAACCAGTTCGCGCAAAAGCTGTTGAACCTGTATTTGCCGGACATCATGACGAACATGAAGCTGAGAACGATGAAGGTGTCGATACTGGCGAGGGTTCAGCCAAAGAGAAGCGTGGAATTAAGCCTAGAAAACGCCGTCGAGCGGTCAGTACCGGGGTAGTTCACACATAAACCAGAGCGAAGCTGGCCAATTTGTAGTTGTCAGGCGATATTTCGTAAGATATGCGCCTGCCCAAGTGGACCTATTCCAGTGGGCTCAGCAATAGAAATCGAATTAGAGAACGAATTAGAGAACGAAGAACCAGAAGGAAATCATGTACGCAATCGTTAAGGCTGGCGGACGCCAGGAGAAGGTCGCAGTTGGCGACACAGTTACCGTTGATCATATCGATGCGGCAGCTGGTTCAACTGTTTCATTCCCAGCGGTTCTAGTTGTTGACGGTTCGTCAGTAACTTCAGATCCAAAGGTTCTATCAGGCGTGAAGGTAACCGCAGAGGTTGTCGATCAGACCAAGGGACCTAAGATTCATATTCTTCGTTACAAATCAAAGACCGGCTATCGCCGTCGTGAAGGTTTCCGTTCACAGTTGACCAAGGTGAAGATCACCGCAATCAACGGTGTTAAGTAAGAGATTGAAATAAAGGAGTAGGTGAAAACACATGGCAAGTAAAAAAGGTGTCTCCTCAACCCGTAACGGTCGCGATTCCAATCCTCAATTTCTTGGTATCAAGCGTTTTGGCGGTCAGGTAGTTAAGGCCGGAGAAATCATCGTCCGTCAGCGCGGAACTAAGTTCCACCCAGGTGCAAATGTTGGCATCGGAAAAGATGACACGCTGTTTGCACTATCTGCAGGTTCAGTTACTTTCGGTCGCGCACGTGGCCGCGATGTAGTCAACGTACTTCCTGTAGCTTAATTTCGGTTCTTTAAAAAGAGCGGGCCGGCGATGCTGGTCCGCTTTTTATTTTAAATTTAATTTCATGTAGCAAAGGAAGGGGCAACTAAGATGACAACATTTGTCGATCGCGTAACCCTTCAAGTTGCTGCCGGAAAAGGTGGCGATGGATGTGTATCTATCCATCGTGAAAAGTTCAAACCACTTGGTGGTCCAGATGGCGGCAATGGCGGTCGTGGTGGAGATATTGTTTTAGTAGTTGATCCAAATGTAACTACCTTGCTTGATTATCATCATTCACCACATCGTCGTGCCACAAATGGTCGCCAAGGTTATGGTGATCGCAAAGATGGATCACAAGGTGAAGATTTGATTCTTAGCGTGCCATCAGGAACAGTTGTTTATGACAAAGATGGCAAGCAATTAGCGGATTTAATTGGTGATGGCACCACATTTATGGCCGCTGAAGGTGGTCGTGGTGGCCTTGGAAATGCTGCGCTCGCATCATCTAAACGCCGCGCGCCTGGCTTTGCGCTATTAGGAGAACCTGGCGAAGAGCGCACATTAATTTTGGAGTTAAAGAGCGTTGCCGATATTGCGCTCGTTGGTTTTCCAAGCGCTGGCAAATCCTCTCTAATTGCTTCGATTTCAGCAGCGCGTCCAAAGATTGCTGATTATCCTTTTACTACTCTTGTTCCGAATTTGGGTGTAGTTAGCGTTGGCGATACTCGCTTTACTGTCGCTGATGTACCGGGATTGATTCCAGGAGCTTCACAGGGCAAAGGTCTGGGCCTTGAATTCCTGCGCCACGTTGAAAGATGTGTTGCGCTAGTGCATGTACTTGATTGTGGCACTTTAGAAACTGATCGTAATCCTGTAGATGATTTAGAGATTATTGAATCAGAGCTAAAGCAATATGGCGGTTTAGATAATCGCCCAAGAATTGTGGCGCTAAATAAGATTGATTTACCAGATGGCAAAGTTATGGCTGAGATGGTCACCAAGTCTTTACAAGATAAAGGCTACGAGGTTTACCCAATCTCTGCCGCTAGCCGTGAAGGTTTACAAGAGTTGCTATATGCCATGGCTAAATTAGTTCAAGCAGCGCGCGCGGAAATTAAGAGCGAACAACGTACTCGTATCGTGATTCGTCCAACGGCAGTTAACGATTCCGGTTTCAAAGTAAGTGCAAATGCAGATGGCTCATTTACAGTTGTTGGAAAGCGCGTAGAACGTTGGGTTCGACAGACCAACTTTGGAAATTCGGAAGCAGTTGGATACTTGGCGGATCGATTAGCGCAGGCTGGTGTTGAGAAAGAGTTATTTAAAGCTGGGGCAGTAGCAGGTAGCGAAGTTCGTATTGGTAGCGATGAGAACGCTGTTATCTTTGATTGGGAACCAACAATTGAAGCAGGCGCAGAAATGCTTTCAAAGAACTTACAGCGCCGTGGTAGCGATGCCCGTCTGGACAATGTTTGGCGTGAAGATAAAGTCCAAGATCAATTATCCGAAGATGAAATTGCAAGACAATGGGAATATTCGGTATCAAATCCAAATACTCCAGAAGTAATTGAAGAAGACGCGGCAGGTGATGAAGATGCGAAATAAGGTAAGTCAGGCAAAGCGCATCGTTATCAAAATCGGTAGCTCTTCACTTACCGAAAATGGTGCAGGTTTAAATGCAGAGGCTGTTGATCGGCTAGTCGATGTCGTGGCTGATGCACGCAAACGTGGCGCAGAAGTTTTAGTGGTCTCATCTGGTGCAATCGCGGCAGGGCTTTCACCCCTAGGACTGCAATCTAGACCTAAAGATCTTTCTACCCAACAGGCTGCGGCATCAGTTGGCCAAGGATTATTGATACATCGTTACACCGAAAGTTTTGCACGTTACGGAATCACTGCCTCTCAAGTTTTGCTGACCACAACTGATGTAGTTCGCCGCTCTCATTATTCAAATGCGCAACGTGCACTTTTTAAATTGATTTCGTTGGGCGTGGTGCCAGTTATCAACGAGAACGACACAGTTGGTACCAGCGAAATTCGCTTTGGCGATAACGACCGTTTAGCCGCTTTAGTCGCACTTCTTACCCAAGCTGATTTGTTAGTAATTGTTTCTGATATCGATGCGCTATATGACGCGCCTCCATCTGAAAGCGGCGCCAAGAAAATTTCTGAGGTTAAAGATTTAGCTGAGATATCCGAAATTAAATTAGGCGGCGCAGGTACTGGGGTTGGAAGTGGTGGCATGGTTACCAAGATTGATGCTGCCAAAATTGCAACCAGCGCTGGTACTGCAATGTTACTAACCAGTGCAAAAGATTTAGCCAAAGCTATATACGGCGAAGAACTTGGTACTTACTTCCACGCAAAAGATAATCGCAGCAGCGCCAGAGCACTCTGGTTAGCGCACGCCTCAAGTTCAAGTGGAAAATTATTTTTAGATGATGGTGCCGTTAAAGCGCTAATCGAAAGAAATGTTTCCTTACTACCAGCTGGTGTTACATCATTCTCAGGCACTTTTGATGCTGGCGATACCGTTGATTTAGTTGCTCCAAGTGGCAAAGTTATTGCACGCGGCATTATCAACTTTGATAGCGAGGAGCTACCAAAGATGCTGGGTAGATCAACCAAAGAGTTAGCAGCAGAACTTGGGCCAGAGTTCGAACGCGAATTAGTTCATCGCGATGATTTAGTGCTTATAGATAAGTTTTAATTTACAAACTAACTAAGAGCTTTCGCTATCTGATCTAAAGTCGGAATGATTTTTGCCGAAATCCCGTCTGCAGATGTCGGTAAATCACTAAACTTTACAATCACCAGTTGATTAGTTGGTTGTACGAATATGTACTGTCCGTGCAAACCCATCATCAATACTGTATCTGGCAACGGTAGCCAAGTTTGTGCCGAATAGCCCCAACCATAATCCAAAGTAACTTGTGGGGCGGTCATACGCTTTAAATATTGGGAACTAATAATTGATTGTCCACCGATGCTGGCAGCGCCGTTATTAACAAATAACTGTCCTACTCGTGCGAAATCACGGGCAGTGGCGTTAAAGCAGCAGAAGGTTTTTTCTAAACCACCCACATGATCAACATTCCATTTGGCTTGGTTTTGTGCGCCAATTGGTTGCCACACATTCTTTTCAAAGTAATTAGACACTTTCTGGCCAGTTACTTTGGCAATCACCATGCCAAGTAATTGTGTATTTACACTTCGATATTCCGCTTTTGATCCTGGAACTTCACGCATCTTCTGATTTTGATGTAACCACCAATAGAGATCAGTTGAGGCATACATCTGGGCAATTGCAACGCCCCAGCCAGATGGACCACTTGGATAGTTATCGCTAACTCCAATCCCAGAGTTCATATCTAGTAGTTGCTTGATTGTGACTTTATCAAAATCTGTGCCAGCTCTATATTCTGGCAAAATGCTCACGAAGGTATCGCTCTCTTTGAGTTTTCCTTGTGAAATTAATTGGCCAATCATGATTGAAGTTAATGTTTTAGCAATCGAATAAGTGGGCAGCAATGAATCTTTATTTGTTTGATTAAAGTACTTCTCATAGACCAACTTGCCATCTTTGATAACTAAAAAGGCATTGGTTTTGGTCTCTTTCAAAAATTGATCAGTAGAGATTTTCGCACCGTTGTAATCAACTTCAGCCGGAAGGGACGCTTGACCAGTGCTCCATGGAATTCGAGTATCTGCAGGTTCGATCAAGTGTGCCGGCATTAGATCTGGCGTCTTTGATGCTGGTGCTAACCCCAATTTAATGGCGGCAATTGGTTCGGGATATCGAATGACCTTAGTAAATCCAAATAGTGCTAAGTAAAGGACAAGTACTGATGCGACTACACGGCGAATTAATCTAAACACCTGGCTAGGGTATCGCCCATTAAGATTAAGGTCATGGATGCGCAAGCTTTAGTTAATGAATTGGCTGATAAAGCCCGGGTGGCTGCGCGCACTTTAGCTACATCTACACATCAAGAACGGGTAGCAGCGCTTAATTTAATTGCAACAGAATTAGAGGCGCGTGCCTTTGAAATTCAAGAGGCTAATCAAATAGACATGGAACGCGGCAAGCGCGATGGTTTAAATAGCCAGTTACTTGACCGACTACTTTTAAATGATGCCCGAATCAAAGGCATTGCAAATGGTGCACGTCAAGTTGCCACTTTGCCAGATCCACTTGGCCAGACGCTGCGCGAACGCACCCTGCCAAACGGTTTACATCTAAAGCAGATTTCAGTGCCATTTGGTGTTGTCGGTATGGTTTATGAAGCAAGACCAAATGTCACAGTTGATGCCGCAGTAATTTTATTAATGAGCGGAAATGCTGCATTGCTACGTGGTTCCTCCTCTGCCGATAGCAGCAATAACATTCTGGTGAAAGTAATGCGTGAAGCGCTTTCCAAAACTAATATTTCACCGGAAGTAATTCAATTAATCCCAAGCAATGACCGCGCTACTACAACGGCACTTCTAAAAGCGCGTGGCCATGTTGATCTAGTTATTCCGCGCGGTTCTGCAGGTTTGATTCGAATGGTGGTTGATGAATCAACTGTTCCGACTATTGAAACTGGCGCTGGCGTCTGCCATGTCTACGTGGATAAGGATGCGGATTTAGTAAAAGCTTTACCAATCGTTATAAATTCAAAGACTCATCGTCCATCTGTCTGTAATGCCGCTGAGACTTTATTAATTCATAGAGATGTGGTGGCGCAGTTCCTACCTACAGCACTTAAAGCGCTCAATGAAGCAAATGTCACAATTCATGTTGATGCAGCGGTGCAGAAAGTTGCCGCAGATTTGGGAATCAATTCGAAGTTGGCCACAGAAGCCGATTGGTCAACTGAATATGGTGTACTTGAAATGAATGTGGGAATTGTTGATTCGGTGGAGGATGCCGTGGCACATATTGCTAAATACGGTACTAATCACACTGAAGCAATTGTTACTGAGAGCCAAGCAACTGCAGAGAAGTTTGTGAAGCTATCTGATTGCGCAGCAGTAATGATTAATGCATCAACCAGATTTACTGATGGGGAAGAGATGGGATTTGGCGCTGAGATCGGTATCTCAAATCAGAAACTTCATGCGCGTGGTCCAATGGGCTTAGAACAGATGACAACCACCACTTGGATTGTCACCGGTACTGGTCAAATTCGCCAGTAAACCTTTTCGCAAATAGAATTCAGCACATGTCCAGCCTTTCTCGCGCAGAAGTTGCGAAATTAGCTAAATTGGCAAGAATCGATATGAGCGATGCCGAATTAGATGCGCTCTCTTCAGAATTTTCAGTGATCTTAGGCGCTGTTGATCGAGTACAAGAAGTCGCAAAGAGCGATGTACCGCCGACTTCACATCCTCTACCTATAAATAACGTAGTAAGAGCAGATGTAGTTATTCCATCACTTACTCCAGAAGAGGCGTTAAGCGGTGCGCCAGCGCAAGAAGAGCAGAGGTTTAGAGTGCCACAAATTCTGGGTGAAGAATGATTCGTAAGAGCGCCTCAGATATGGCAGCATCACTTGCTGCTAAAGAAATCTCCTCAGTTGAATTAACAAAAGCACATTTAGATCGTATTACTGAAGTTGATGTTCAAGTTCATGCCTTTTTACATGTTGATACTGAGGGTGCATTAGCTCAAGCTAAAGCAGTTGATGATGCGCGTGCTAAAGGCGAAAAATTGTCGCCACTTGCAGGTGTACCAATTGCGCTTAAAGATGTTTTCACTCAAAAAGGAATTCCAACTACTTGTGGATCAAAGATTCTTGAAGGTTGGCGTCCGCCTTACGATGCCACAGTCACTGCAAATTTAAAGGCCAACGGCATAGTCATTCTTGGTAAAACCAATATGGATGAATTTGCGATGGGTTCATCAACCGAGAACTCCGCTTATGGTCCAACACATAATCCATGGGATTTAACTCGTATTCCTGGCGGTTCAGGTGGTGGATCATCTGCAGCGATTACTGCATTTGAAGCGCCGCTTGCAATTGGTACCGATACTGGCGGATCCATTCGCCAACCGGCTGCGGTTACTGGCACCGTTGGCGTAAAACCAACTTACGGTGGCGTTTCTAGATATGGCTTAGTTGCTTTCTCTTCTTCATTAGATCAAGGCGGTCCTTGTACACGCACTGTGCTTGATGCTGCGCTTTTGCATGAAGCAATTGCTGGCCATGATCCAAAAGATTCCACTTCTATCAACGCACCAGTACCAAAGGTAGTTGAAGCTGCAAAACGTGCAGATGTTAAAGGTTTAAAAATTGGCGTAATTAAAGAGTTACAAGGTGACGGTTATCAAAAAGGTGTACTAAATCGATTCAATGAATCCATTGAAATTCTTTCATCATTAGGCGCAGAAATTGTTGAAGTCTCTTGTCCATCATTTGATCTAGCGCTTGCTGCTTATTATTTGATTGCACCATCCGAGTGCTCATCTAACTTAGCCCGTTTTGATGCAATGCGTTACGGAATCAGAGTCGGCGAAGGTGATGCCGAACAGGTAATGAACTCCACCAGAGCAGCAGGATTTGGCCGCGAAGTTAAGCGCCGTATCATTCTTGGCACTTATGCACTTTCAAGTGGTTACTACGATGCTTATTATGGAAGTGCGCAAAAAGTTCGCACATTGATTATGCAAGATTTTGCGAAAGCATTTAGTGGAGCCGATGTTTTGGTTTCGCCAACTGCGCCAACAACAGCATTTAAGATCGGCGAAAAAGCAAACGATCCACTTGCCATGTATTTAAATGACATTGCAACAATTCCAGTTAACTTGGCAGGTATCTGTGGCATGTCACTTCCTTCTGGATTAGCTGATGAAGATAACTTGCCAGCAGGTTTCCAAATTATGGCGCCAGCTATGGAAGATCAACGTTTATATAACGTAGGTGCAGCCCTTGAAGCGGCTCTGGTTTCAAAGTGGGGCGGCCCATTACTTGATAAGGCTCCAGCTTTAGGTGGTGCCAAATGAATTACGAGCAAGTAATTTCTAAATATGAACCGGTTATGGGTCTTGAAGTCCACGTTGAACTTAATACTAAATCAAAGATGTTCTGCGGTTGTGCCACAGAATTTGGCGCAGAGCCTAATACCCAAACTTGCCCCGTCTGCTTAGGTTTACCAGGTTCCTTACCGGTAGTTAACGAAGTTGCAATCGAATCAGCAATCAAAATTGGGTTAGCGCTTAATTGCAAAGTTGCGCCGTTTAGCCGCTTTGCACGTAAGAATTACTTCTATCCAGATATGCCAAAGAATTATCAGACTTCACAATACGACGAACCAATCTGCTTCGATGGTTATTTAGATGTTGAAATCGATACCGAAGAAGGTACAAAAAAATTCCGCATTGAGATCGAACGTGTTCATATGGAAGAAGACACCGGTAAGTCTCTACATATGGGTGGTGCAACCGGTCGTATCCAGGGCGCAGATTATTCGTTGCTTGATTACAACCGTGCCGGAATTCCGCTGATTGAAATCGTCACCAAAATTATTCCTGGCACCGGCAAATATGGACCAGAAGTTGCCAAAGCTTACGTAACCGAATTGCGCGACATTTTGCGCAGCATCGGTGTTTCAGATGTGAAGATGGAGCAAGGCTCCCTTCGCTGCGATGCCAACGTTTCACTTCGCTTAATTGGTTCTGATCAACTTGGAACTCGTTCTGAAACTAAGAACGTAAATTCACTTCGCTCTGTTGAACGAGCGATTCGTGGAGAAATGATTCGTCATGCAGAGTTATTAGATAAAGGCGAGCGAGTGATCCAAGAAACTCGCCACTTCCATGAAGATACTGGTTTAACAACAAGCGGTCGCTCTAAAGAGCAGGCAGAGGATTATCGCTACTTCCAGGACCCAGATTTAGTTCCGGTTGCACCAAGTGCAGAATGGATTGAGAAGCTACGAGCATCACTACCTGAGAAACCTTCAGCACATCGCAAGCGTTTGCAGGAAGCTTGGTCAGTTCCTGATAAAGAGATGGCGGCGATGGTAAATGCCGATGTACTAGATATTGTTGAAGCAACCGTTAATTTAGGTGCCGATCCAACAAAGGCACGTGGTTGGTGGTTAGGTGAAATTTCACGTTTGGCAAATGAGAAAGAGGCAGCAATTGCTGCGCTATC
Source organism: Candidatus Nanopelagicaceae bacterium (assembly GCA_051006515.1). Lineage (GTDB taxonomy): Bacteria > Actinomycetota > Actinomycetes > Nanopelagicales > Nanopelagicaceae > ZLKRG08. Next base: position 27,095 of record JBPCTD010000080.1, read on the forward strand.
TATTACGCCAAATGATGTCGCAGAGATTATTGAATTGATTAATAAAGGTGAGCTCACCGATAAATTAGCACGTCAAGTAGTTGAAGGCGTGATTAACGGTGAAGGAAGCCCTGCAGCGGTAATTGCAGCTCGTGGATTTAAAGTTGTAAGCGATGATGGCGCGTTACTTGCCGCAATCGAGAAAGCTTGTGCGGCGATGCCAGATGTGGCAGAGAAAGTTCGCGGTGGACATCTACCAGCTGCTGGCGCGCTAATTGGCGCAGTCATGAAAGAAACTAAAGGCCAAGCAGATGCTGCGAAAGTTCGCGAGCTTCTACTTGGCCATCTAGGTCAAGCTTCTAGTTAATTATTAACTATTGATATTAGTGAGCGAAACCGCCACCTTCTGTTTCAACGATTGCATCTTTGCCAACGTTAATTGCAATAGCAAGTACCGCAGCGCCAATTAGTAAGAAAAGCGCACCCACTCTAAAGGATTGGGTGTAGCCGTGAACCAAACCATTAGGAACTGCAAGCTTTCCAAGCGATTGATTTGCGGCAATGTAATTTGCAGTTGCTGTGGCCGCCACTGTGTTAAGTAACGCAGTTCCGAGGGAACCACCAATTTGTTGACTGGTGTTTGTTAACGCTGAAGCAACACCAGCATCCTGATTACCAACACCATGAAGAGCAGTGGTGGTAACTGGAATAAAGACGTTTGCCATACCAGTACTCATGATTAATAGTGATGGGAAAACATGGGTCCAGTAATTGCTAGTTGGAGTGATAGTTGAAAGCAAAAACAAGCCAGAAGCAGCCAAAATCAAGCCAATGATCATGTGCGGCTTTGGACCATTCTTAGGTAGCAATTTAGAGACAATGCCAGCATTTACTGCAATGCCAATTGAAAATGGTAGAAATCCAAATCCGGCATGTAGCGGTGTCCAACCTAGAACTACTTGTAGGTATAAACCTAAAAATAAGAACATTGAAAATAAACCAGCGCCAACAATCAACATTCCTAGATAAGAGCCACCGCGATTGCGTTCTGCAATAACTCGAATTGGCATCAACGGATATTTAGCTCGACGCTCTTCGAAGTAGAAGAGCACCAAGAGTAGAACTGCAGCCACTAGGAAGATGATGGTTGTGCGGTTGCTCCATCCATATGTTGCAGCGTGGTTGAATCCATAAACTAAAGAGAAAAGTCCCGCGGTAGCGGTGGCAACACCAATGAAGTCATATCCATGTTCGCCACCAGATTTAGATTCGTGTAACCATTTCACTGCCATTGTTACGGCAAAGATTGCAAATGGAGTGTTCACGCCAAGGCACCAGCGCCATGAGAAATATTCAGTCAGGGTTCCACCCAGAATCAAACCAATTGCTGCGCCACCACCAGAGATTGCGCCAACAACACCGAATGCTTTGGCGCGTTCTTTTGGATCCAAAAAGGTAACGCTAAGAATTGAAAGCACTGCTGGCGCAAGTAGCGCACCAAATACGCCTTGCAAAGCACGTGCAGCAAAAAGCTGTCCTTGTGTTTGGGCGATTCCGCCAAGTGCGGAAGCACCAGCAAAGCCAAGCAAACCAATAATGAATACTTGCTTACGTCCTACGAAATCTCCGATGCGACCACCAACTAATAGCAAACTACCAAAAGCCAAGGTATATGCAGTTACAACCCATTGTTGATTGGCATCAGAAATTCCTAAGTCAGCTTTTGCACTTGGAATCGCGATATTAACGATTGATGCATCTAGGATGACCATTAGTTGAGATATCGCCAAAACAAATAGGGTCTTCCAACGATCGCGATAAATGATTTCAGGTGAAACTATTTTCAATTTACTCTCCGTGTCTGTTATTTACTAATATGATTATCTCATGAGCAATATGAAACCGCGTTCATGGATGGTTACTGATGGATTAGAGCGAGCACCAGCTCGCGGAATGCTCCGTGCTGTAGGTATGAAAGATGAAGATTTTGCCAAACCACAGATCGGTATTGCATCTTCATGGAATGAAATCACCCCATGCAATCTCTCATTAGATCGTCTGGCAAAAGCTGCACGTCAAGGTGTGATTGATGCTGGTGGCTTTCCAATGCAATTCGGCACGATTTCAGTATCTGATGGCATTTCAATGGGCCATGAAGGAATGCATTTTTCGTTAGTCTCAAGAGAAATTATTGCGGACTCAGTTGAAACAGTGATGCAAGCAGAACGCTTAGATGGAATGGTTACTTTTGCCGGATGCGATAAATCACTTCCTGGCATGATGATGGCTGCAGCTCGAATAGATGTGGCATCTGTCTTTGTTTACGCCGGATCTACTTTGCCTGGCAATGTTGAAGGTAAAGATGTCACCATCATTGATGCTTTCGAAGCAGTTGGTGCCTGTGCTCGCGGTTTAATTTCTGAACAAGATGTAGACAAAATTGAACGCGCAATTTGTCCAGGTGAAGGTGCTTGTGGCGGTATGTATACCGCAAACACCATGGCCACAATCGGCGAAGCTATCGGACTTTCATTACCAGGTTCTGCGGCGCCACCTGCAGTTGATCGCCGCCGCGATCGTTATGCAGCTGAAGCAGGGGCTGCAGTAGTTGAATTAATTAGACAAGGCATCACCACTCGCCAAATTCTCACGAAACAAGCATTTGAAAATGCCATTACTTCTGTGATGGCTTTAGGTGGTTCAACTAATGCGGTGTTACACCTTCTGGCAATTGCACATGAAGCAAGAGTTGATTTAACGCTTCATGATTTCCATCGCATTGGTTCTAAGGTGCCGCTGCTTGGTGATTTAAAGCCATTTGGAAAATATGTAATGAGCGATGTCGACAAGATTGGTGGCATACCAGTTGTCTTACGCGCGCTTCTTGATGCTGGCTTATTACATGGCGATTTGCTAACCGTTACTGGTAAAACTATGGCTGAAAATCTGGCAGAAATTAATCCACCAGATCCTGATGGTGAAATTCTGCACGCAACAACTAAGCCACTTTCAACTGCAATTGGCATCACAATTCTTGGAGGTTCTCTAGCACCAGAAGGCGCAGTCTGTAAGACCGCCGGAATTGGTGTTGATGTATTTGAGGGACCAGCAAAAGTTTTCGAACGTGAATGGCAGGCAATGGAAGCTTTAGAAAGTGGAGACATTGTTGCCGGAGATGTTGTTGTAATTCGCTATGAAGGCCCTAAAGGTGGACCGGGTATGCGCGAGATGTTGATGATTACTGGCGCAATTAAGGGCGCTGGTTTAGGAAAATCTGTTCTGCTTTTAACTGATGGAAGATTTTCTGGTGGCACTACCGGACTTTGTGTAGGTCACGTCGCGCCAGAAGCTGTTGATGGTGGACCAATCGCACTTGTTCGTAATGGTGATCGCATCAAAATCGATACCATCAATCGCACTTTAGATCTTCTGGTAGATGAAAAGGAGTTGGCAGAACGTCGTAAGAGTTTTGCGCCAATTCCACATAAATTCACTACCGGTGTTCTAAGCAAATATTCGAAATTAGTAGGAAGCGCATCCAAAGGAGCGGTCTGCGACTGATTTACCCACGTTAATAGGTTTCGAATAGTGAGATGCGTATCTCATCTCTTGACTGAACTTCCATAAATGGGGGATTATTACCCCATGCGTAAAGCCCTATCGTTCGTATCAATCTCATCAATTGTGGTGGTCATTCGATAGCGCGTACCCGAAATCGGAACACGCGCCCTCTGCAGAGTCAGAGGGTTTTTTAGTTTAGGAAAGGAGTAAGCAGGAAGATGGGCGAGAAAATTACAGGAGCCAGTGCGCTAGTCAAGTCTCTCGAGTCAGCTGGCGTCGATGTGATGTTTGGACTTCCAGGCGGCGCAATTTTGCCTGCTTACGATCCGATTTATGATTCCAAAATTCGTCACATTTTGGTGCGACATGAACAAGGTGCCGGACATGCAGCAGAAGGTTATGCCCAAGTAACTGGACGCGCTGGAGTTTGCATCGCAACAAGTGGTCCGGGTGCGACAAATCTTGTTACTCCACTTGCAGATGCTGCGATGGATTCAGTTCCTGTTGTTGCAATTACTGGCCAGGTTCCAGGACCTGCAATTGGTACTGATGCATTCCAAGAAGCGGATATCCGCGGTATCACAATGCCATTTACTAAACATAATTTTCTAGTTACCGATGCAAATGAAATTCCAAATGCAGTTGCACAGGCATTTCATATTGCAACAACTGGTAGACCGGGACCAGTTTTGGTGGATATTGCCAAAGATGCTCTTCAAGCAATGACTGAATTTAACTGGCCAAAAGAGATCAAGTTGGCTGGCTACAGACTTCCTGGCGATCCAGACCCGCAAACAATTGCTGATGCCGCAGCGCTAATTGCAGAATCTAAGCGACCTGTGCTTTATGTTGGTGGCGGCGTAATTAAATCAAATGCATCAAAAGAACTAGCTGAGTTAGCTGATGCAAGTGGCGCACCAGTTGTAACAACTTTAATGGCGCTCGGCGCATTTCCTGATTCTCATCGTCAGCATTTAGGAATGCCGGGCATGCATGGTTCTGTTTCCGCTGTAACTGCACTACAGAAAGCAGACTTATTAATCACTTTAGGTGCACGTTTCGATGATCGCGTAACTGGAAAACTATCTAGTTTTGCGCCAAAAGCCCGTGTAATTCACGTGGATATTGATCCTGCGGAATTAGGTAAGAATCGCAGTGTAGATGTACCAATTAATGGTGATTTAAAGGCAGTGATGAAAGCGTTAGTGCCTGCAGTTAAGAAAGCGGGCAAACCAGATTTAGCATCTTGGTGGAGCGCACTTGATAAATTAAAAGCAACTTATCCAGTTGGTTATGACAAGCCAAGTGATGGTTCGCTTGCTCCGCAATATGTGATCGAACGAATCGGTGCAATCTCTGGTCCAAATTCAATTTATGCAGCTGGTGTTGGTCAACATCAGATGTGGGCATCCCAATTTATTAAATATGAAAAGCCACGTACTTGGTTGAACTCTGGCGGTGCAGGAACAATGGGTTATGCGGTACCTGCTGCAATGGGTGCAAAAGTTGGCGCACCAGACACCACTGTTTGGGCTATTGATGGCGATGGCTGTTTCCAGATGACAAACCAAGAGTTGGTAACTTGTGCGTTAAATAATATTCCTATCAAAGTTGCAATTATTAACAATGAATCACTTGGAATGGTTCGCCAATGGCAAACACTTTTCTATAAAGGTAGATACTCAAATACTGATTTGAATTCCAAGATTGTTCCAGATTTTGTCAAGCTATCTGAAGCAATGGGTTGCATTGGATTGCGATGCGAAACCGCAGACGAAGTTGATGCCACAATCGAAAAGGCGATGGAGATTAATGATCAACCTGTTGTGATTGATTTCCGTGTTAATCGTGATTCAATGGTTTGGCCAATGGTGGCAGCAGGTACTTCAAACGATGACATCATGATTGCTCGAGAAACTGCGCCAGATTGGGATTCACAGGAGTTATAAATGGCAAAACATACATTGGCAGTTTTAGTAGATAACTCATCAGGCGTTCTCGCGCGTGTAGCTTCGCTTTTTGCTCGCCGCGCCTTCAATATTGATTCTCTAGCAGTAGGTCCTACCGAAGATCCCACTATTTCCCGCATGACAATCGTGGTTAATGTTGAAGGCCACGCTCTGGAACAAGTTATCCGCCAATTAGATAAATTGATCAACGTCATACACGTATCTGAAATCAAGCCAGCAAAATCAACGCAAGAAGAGTTGATTTTGGTTAAAGTTAAAGAGAATCCAAGAATTGAATCAATTCTGGCTAAATATGGGGCAGTGGTTGTAGATAACTCAGAAGGCGCAGTTATCGTTAAGGCAACAAACCCAGTTGCGCTTAATGAAGAGTTACTTGATTCATTAAAACAGTTTGGCATCATCGAATTTGTGCAGTCAGGCGTAGTGGCTTTGGCACATGGCGCAGAATCTCTTGCCGAACAGACTTTAGATATTCAATCAATCTCAACCGACCGCCCGGTCGATTATCAGAACTAGTAAAAACAGAGCAAGAACTAGAGAAAAAAAGAGGAAACCAATGGCAACGATGTATCACGAAGAAGATGCAGATCTATCAATCATCCAAGGTCGCAAAGTCGCAATCATTGGTTATGGTTCACAGGGACACGCACATGCACTTAATTTGCGTGATAGCGGTGTAGATGTACGAGTTGGACTAAAGGAAGGTTCGCCCTCGCGCGCCAAAGCTGAAGCGGAAGGCTTGCGTGTAACTACTGTTGCTGATGCCGTAAAAGAGGCAACAGTAATAATGGTGCTAGCGCCAGATCATGTTCAGCGCCATATTTACAACGAATCAATTCTGCCTAACTTAAAAGATGGCGATGCGCTCTTCTTCGGACATGGTTTTAATATTCGCTTTGGATATATCAAACCGCCAGCAAATGTTGATGTATGTATGGTGGCGCCAAAGGGCCCAGGACATTTAGTACGTCGTGAATATTCAGCTGGTCGCGGAGTTCCAGTAATTGTTGCAGTAGAGCAAGATGCAACTAAGAACGCTTGGCCATTAACTCTTTCTTATGCCAAAGCAATTGGTGGTCTACGTGCTGGTGGAATTTTGACCACATTTACTGAAGAGACTGAAACAGATCTATTTGGTGAGCAATCAGTTCTATGTGGCGGTGCATCACAGCTAGTTATGTATGGCTTTGAAACTTTGATTGAAGCTGGTTATCAGCCAGAGGTTGCTTACTTTGAGTGCTTACATGAATTGAAGTTGATTGTAGATTTAATGTACGAAGGTGGTATCGCCAAGCAACGTTGGTCAGTATCAGATACTGCTGAATATGGTGATTATGTATCTGGTCCACGCGTTATCGATCCATCAGTTAAGCAACACATGAAGGAAGTGCTAGCCGATATTCAATCAGGAGCTTTTGCTAAGCGCTTTATTGAAGATCAAGATAAAGGCGCGCCAGAGTTCAAAGCGCTACGTGCAAAAGGTGAAGCACATCCAATCGAGGCTACTGGCCGTGAACTTCGCAAGATGTTCTCTTGGATTAAGTCATCAAACAAAGACGATTACCAAGAAGGTAAGGCTGCGCGCTAATTGCGTAACGCGTCATGAGCAAACCTGTTGTATTAATTGCAGAGGAGTTAAGCCCTGCCACGCTGCAAGCATTGGGGCCTGACTTTGAAATTCGCCATGTTGATGGTGCAGATCGTGCTGCGCTACTTCCTGCATTAAAAGCTGGAGTAGATGCAGTGTTGATTCGATCTGCAACCAAAATGGATGCAGAAGCAATTGGTTCGGCAAAAGGTTTAAAAGTAATTGCTCGTGCTGGTGTTGGTTTAGATAACGTTGATGTTCCAGTTGCAACAGATGCAGGCGTGATGGTGGTTAATGCACCAACATCAAATATTGTTTCGGCAGCAGAGCTAGCACTTGGATTACTTATCGCTTCAGCACGCTATATAACGCCGGCAAACTCAGCGTTAAGAAATGGCAAGTGGGCACGATCAAACTTTTCCGGCGCAGAAGTATTTGAAAAAACTTTAGGAATCGTTGGTTTTGGCAAAATCGGTCAATTGGTTGCCCATCGTATGCAAGCTTTTGGCATGAACGTGATTGCATATGATCCATATCTGCAGCCTGCGAAAGCGGCACAGCTTGGCGTTCAACTGGTAACGCTTGATGAACTTTTGCAAAAATCAGATTTCATCACAATCCATCTGCCAAAAACTAAAGAGACTCTTAATTTAATTGGGGAAGAAGCGCTTAAAAAAGTTAAACCAACTGTTCGCATAATTAATGCAGCTCGCGGCGGAGTACTTGATGAGACTGCACTATATAAAGCCATTAAAGAAGGTCGCGTGGCAGGCGCGGGCCTTGATGTATTTGCCACCGAACCTTGCACAGATTCACCGCTTTTCGAATTAGATCAAGTAGTAGCAACACCTCATTTAGGTGCATCAACAGATGAAGCCCAAGAACGTGCTGGTATTGCAGTAGCTATTTCAGTTCGCAAGGCTCTTGCTGGTGACTTAGTTCCTGATGCAGTGAACGTTAAAGGTGGTGCGGTACATGAAGAGATTCGACCATCACTTCCGTTAGTGGAAAAAATGGCAGAAATTGCATCTGCTTACGCTGGTGGTTTGCCATCAAGCATGGAAGTAAATGTGCTTGGCGAAATCGCGGCATATGATGCTTCCGTTCTTGCAATATCTGCACTTAAAGGCGCCATCGAAACTGTAGTTGAAGAAGATGTTACTTATGTAAATGCACCGAAATTAGCGGAAGAACGTGGCATGACGGCCACTGTTAAGAATGATCCTAACTGCGAACAATTCCGCAGTTCAGTGCAATTAAAAGTTGGCATGAACGATGGCAAAAACTTTATTGTTGAAGGCACCTTGGTTGGTATTCGCAAAGTAGAGAAGATTGTCTCAATTGATGGCTTCGGTTTGGATTTATCGCCAGGAAAGCACATGATCTTCTTGCGCTATCTTGATAAACCCGGTGTTATTGGAAATATGGGAAGTGCGCTGGGTAAAGCCAATGTAAATATTGCAGGAATGCAAGTTTCCCGCCGCGAAATTGGTGGCATGGCACTTATGGCGCTAACTGTTGATGATTCAGTTTCCGAAGCGATTTTGGAAGAAGTTAAAGCTACAACTGGTGCAGATCTTGCTCGAACCGTGGATTTGGAGAAGTAAATGTCTAAAGTAAT
>JBPCTD010000081.1:0-28282 GCA_051006515.1 Candidatus Nanopelagicaceae bacterium
GTCGATACCTGTGCGGCCGAGTTTGCTGCTTTTACGCCGTATCACTATTCATCATACGAGCAAGAGAGTGAAGTTGAACCACGCACTAAACCGGCGGTGATAATTCTAGGTTCAGGACCAAATCGCATTGGGCAAGGAATTGAGTTTGACTATAGCTGTGTTCATGCTGCTTTTACATTACGTGAAGCTGGTTATGAAACAATCATGGTTAATTGCAATCCAGAAACAGTCTCTACAGATTACGACACAAGTGATCGACTCTATTTCGAACCATTAACTCTGGAAGATGTGCTCGAAGTGATCGCGGCCGAAGAAAAAATCGGTCCTGTTCTGGGAGTTATTACGCAACTTGGTGGACAAACTCCACTCAGTCTTGCGCAAGGTTTGAAAGAAGCTGGAGTAAATATTCTCGGTACTTCTCCTGATTCCATTAATTTGGCAGAAGAGCGCGGAGCTTTCGGTCGAATTTTGCAAGAGCAAGGATTGAAAGCGCCAGAATACGGTATGGCTTCTTCATTATTAGAGGCTGAAGATATTGCCTCCCGTATTGGTTATCCCGTTCTAGTACGTCCTTCTTATGTATTAGGTGGACGTGGCATGGAAATTGTTTACGATGAAACAGCGCTTGCAGGTTTTATTTCACGTGCTACTGAGATCACGCCTGGCCATCCAGTCCTGGTCGATAGATTCTTAGACAATGCAGTCGAAATAGATGTAGATGCACTTTTTGACGGCAAGGAACTTTTCTTAGGCGGCATAATGGAACACATAGAGGAAGCCGGAATTCACAGCGGCGATAGCGCATGTGTTCTGCCTGCAATCACTATTTCAGATGTTCAAAAAGATGAAATTGTATTAGCCACCGAAAAGATTGCACGTGGAGTCGATGTTAGAGGATTGATCAATATTCAATTTGCAATTGCCAATAGTCAACTCTTCGTATTAGAAGCCAATCCTCGCGCTTCCAGAACAGTTCCTTTTGTGTCAAAAGCTTCAGGTATAGCTTTAGCTAAAGCCGCAGCGAGAATTTCTGTTGGTGACACAATTGAGCAATTGAAATCAGAAGGTTTGTTGCCACAACAAACACCGACTCCTACTGCGATCTCCGTGAAAGAGGTGGTATTACCTTGGAATCGCTTCAGAAGAAGTGATGGTCGCGGAGTGGATTCAACCCTTGGTCCAGAGATGCGCTCTACTGGAGAAGTTATGGGTATCGCACCAACATTTGGCGAAAGTTATGCCAAAAGCCAAATTGCCGCATTTGGACCATTACCTAAAACGGGAACAGTCTTTATTTCGTTAAGTGATAAGGATAAAGCCAATGGAATTGAGCCTGCTAAAAAATTGATTGATTTAGGTTTCAAATTATTGACCACTGCGGGTACGGCTAAAACATTGTCCGAACACGGAATTCACTCTGCCGTAGTTAGAAAACATTCTGAAGGACCTGGAGCTTTAGGTGAAAGAACTATTGTCGAACAGATGGTAGCCGGCCAAGTTGATTTGGTAATCAATACTCCAGTGGGTAGAGGGTCAAGACAAGATGGTTGGGTAATTCGAACAACTGCAGTACAAAGGTCTATTCCGTGTATCACAACAATCGCAGGGTTTAACGCTGCGGTATCTGGGATTCGTGCTTTAAAGGAATCTGAACTTTCAGTAAAACCGTTGCAAGAATGGTTGGTAGAAATTGCCAATTAATCGCAACGCGGTTCAGCTTTTAGCGCCAATTGTTAGCAATAGACGTATTGGTATTTACCATCAAATAGTTCTGGAAGTTGGCGATTTGGTACGTCACATCAAACCAGGCAATTTCATCGCAATTAGCGTTGGTGGCGAAAGTTCAAAGATGATTCTGCGCCGAGCCTTTGCGATTTCACGAGTCAATGATCGCGGAACAATCGAACTGATCATTTCACCTATGGGTAGCGGATCTAAATGGCTCTGCAGCCTAGCTGAAGGTGCTCAATTAAATATAGTGACACCGCTAGGTACCGCTTTCGGTATGCCAACTGAACCCGTTACGGCGCTTTTAGTAGGTGGCGGTTATGGATCAGCACCTTTATTTGGTTTAGCAGATTCATTGAAAGAAAATGGCCATCGCGTCATTATGGCTTTAGGCGCAAGTACTGCTGCCAAAATCTATGCACCCATTGAAGGTCGTCGTTCTGCTACATTGTTAAAGATATATACCGAAGATGGAAGTGCCGGAGATTCAGGTCGTGTTACAGATAATCTCTCAGATTTAATTAGTGAACATGGCGTAATGGTTATTTATTCGTGCGGACCGATGCCTATGCTCCAAGCAGTATCAGAGATCGCCCAAAAGGCCGACATTGCACATCAATGTGCAGTTGAAGAGTCAATGGCTTGCGGTGTTGGAATTTGTATGACTTGTGTTATTCCATTTAAGAGTGACAGTGGCGAAATAAAGAATCTGCGAAGTTGTATAGACGGACCAGTAATGGACGGAGAAGCTGTTCAATGGCATCTAGTTGGTGAACAACTTTGAGTCTAGATTTTGGTACCACTCTAGGTGGCGCTTGGTTTCCCACACCAATCTTTACTGCTAGCGGATGCGCTAGTTCTGGCAAGGAATTGGCACAATTCTTTCCGTTACGTGAAATCGGAGCGGTTGTTACCAAGTCAATAATGTTAAAACCACGTGCTGGTCGACCAACCCCAAGAATGGCGGAAACTCCAAGCGGTATGTTAAATAGTATCGGACTACAAGGGCCTGGTATTGATGTATTTTTAATTGAAGATATTCCTTGGTTAGCATCGCAAGGCGCCAGAATAATCGTATCGATTGCTGGTGAAACCGCGGAAGAATATGGAGTGCTTGCCCGTAAATTGCGAGGCATATCTGGTATTTCAGCGCTAGAAGTAAATATTTCTTGTCCTAACGTTGAAAATCGTGGCCAGGTTTTTGCATGCGATAGCACGAGCGCTTCCAATGTAATCAAGAATGTTAGAAGCATTATTGGCGGAGAGTTACCTATACTTGCAAAATTGACGCCTGATGTAACAAATATTGCAAATATTGCAACAGCAGTAGTTGATGCAGGTGCAGATGGAATAGCTATGATCAATACAGTTTTAGGAATGGTGATTAACACTGAAACATTGCGACCACATCTTGGGGGTAAAACAGGTGGATTATCTGGGCCTGCTATCAGACCCATCGCAGTTCGAGCGATCTACCAAGTTCGTGAAGCCCTACCAAACGTTTCCATCTTAGGTATGGGTGGAGTAAGTAGTGGTAAAGATGCATTCGAATTGATTCTTGCTGGCGCATCTGGAGTTTCAATAGGTACTGCTTCTTTTGGTGATCCAAGCGCGCCATATCGAATACAGAAAGAATTACATGAAATTTTAGATAAGAAGGGATTCCAATCTGTAAAAGAAGCGGTCGGTTATGCCCATAGAAATATAGGAACCGATGGGAAGGGGATGAAGGAAAACCATGAGTAGCTCGCCTCTGATTTTGGCCGTCGATACCGACGATTTGGATATCGCAAAGCGATGGGTTGCAACAACTTCTGAATATATTGGAGTATTTAAGTTAGGTTTAGAATTCTTTTTGAAGTTCGGTATATCTGGAGTTCAAGCCATAAAGTCAGAAACAGATAAAGATCTTTTTCTTGATTTGAAATTGCACGATATCCCTAATACCGTTGCAAAATCAGCAGCCCAGTTACGAGAGATAGACCCACTTTTTCTAACAGTTCACGCTTCAGGCGGTAAGGAGATGATTGGAGCAGCAAGTAAAGCTCTGCCCAATACTAAAATAACCGCAGTGACAATTCTTACCTCACTTGATAGCTTTGATCTAAATGAAATTGGATTTATAGGCACCAGTCAGCAACGCGCAGCAGAGATGGCTAAATTTGCATCTGCCGCAGGGGCTAGAGCCATTGTTTGTTCGCCACAGGAGATAGCTTCGGTGAGACAAGTTATTCCCACAGATGTTCAAATTATTACTCCTGGTGTCAGGCCGCTCTCATCAACTAGCAGCGACGATCAAAAGAGAACGATGGATCCAAAGAGTGCAATCGTTGCAGGCGCAAATTATTTGGTTATAGGTCGCCCCATCACCCAGGCTGAACATATGTTACGTGCGGCAAAAGAGATATTTACTGAGGTTATGAATTAAGTGGGTCAACCACCCAAATTAAGCGCAGCGGAACGAGCTGCAGCGTTGGATGCTGCCAAACAAGCTAGACGTTCCAGAGCAGCAGTTAAGGAACAAATCCGTACCGGTCAATTAAAAGTGCTTCAAGTTATCGAGTTGGCATCTACCAACACCGCTATCGGAAGAATGAAGATTTCTGAATTGCTCGAAGCGGTTCCAGGTATGGGTAAAGTAAGAGTTAATGCAATCCTAGATAGGCTAGACATTTCTCCATCCCGTAGAATTCAAGGCCTAGGAGTTCTTCAACTTCAACGTTTAAAGAGAGAGTTCAAAAGTTTGAGTACCGCCATTCGTCCAGGCAAACTTCTGGTCCTATCTGGTCCTGGAGGAGTTGGAAAGAGCACAATTACAAAGGCAATTTCTGATCATCCAGAGTTCTGGGTTTCAATTTCGGCAACAACCAGATCTCCGCGGATTGGAGAGTTGGATGGAGTTGATTACTTCTATATCTCTACCGCTGAATTTGAAAGACGAATCGCTGCAAATGAATTTCTCGAATGGGCTGAATTTGCTGGGGCTAAATATGGAACGCCTGCTGAAGCAGTAAGTGAAAAATTGAGAGATGGTTTAAATGTCATTTTAGAGATTGAGATAGCGGGCGCTAGGCAAGTTAGAAAAGCTGCCCCTGATGCGAAGTTGATTTTCATAGCGCCCCCATCATGGGAAGAGCTCAAGAATCGACTTGAAGGACGCGGTACAGATTCTGACGAACGTAGAGCAGAGCGATTAGCGCTAGCTCAAGAAGAGATGGCTGCTCAATCTGAGTTTGATTATGTGCTGGTAAATGACCGATTGGATAGAGTCATGGCGGAACTGGTATCTTTGGCCGCTGATAACAGCCGCTGAAAGAAAAGAGGCGCTTAATGGACGGTATTACCAATCCACCTATAGATGAACTACTGGATAAGAGAGGTTCAAAATATAGCTTTGTTCTCTATGCTGCTAAGCGTGCCCGCCAAATTAACGCTTATTACTCTCAGCTTTCAGAAGGTCTTCTAGAGTACGTAGGACCGCTAGTTGAAACTCATGTCCACGAAAAACCACTTTCTATAGCGCTTCGTGAAATTAACGATGGACTTTTAACCATCGAAAGCCTTGAAGCAAATAATTAATTTTTAAGAAAGTAGAAAATTAGAAGATGTCCGAGATTCTCCTCGGAGTAGGCGGCGGTATCGCAGCCTATAAATCTTGCGAAATCCTCCGACGCCTTCAAGATGACGGTCATAACGTTACTGTTGTACCAACGCCAGCGTCACTAAATTTCGTCGGCCGCGCAACATGGGAAGCTCTCTCTGGAAAGCCGGTGCATACGGAAGTCTGGGAAAAAATCGAAAAGGTAAATCACGTCGCCTTAGGTGAAAAGGCCGAATATATTTTGATTGCTCCTGCAACGGCAGATCTTCTAGCTAGATTGGCACATGGCAGGGCAGATGATCTTTTAACAAATTCGGTTCTTGCAAGTAGTGCAATCAAAATGTTGGTACCTGCAATGCATCCCAAGATGTGGTTAAACCCAGCTACGCAGAAGAATGTCGAAGCTCTAAAAAGACTTGGATTCATCATCATGGATCCAGCGGTCGGACGGTTAACTGGCAAAGATTCCGGAATAGGTCGAATGCCTGAGCCAGAAGAAATTATTTCGAAATTTACCAATGAAGTTATTGTTAGTAAACATTTATTGGGCAAGAAAATACTTATCACTACCGGAGGAACTCGAGAAGCGTTAGATGATGTCCGTTTTATAGGTAATCGTTCTAGTGGTAAGCAAGGGTTAGCGATTGCCAGAGTTGCTGCAGCAATGGGAGCTTCAGTTACAGTTATAGCTGCAAATGTTGATACTAAAAACATTATTGGCTGCGAAGTTATTCCGGTTTCGAATACCCAAGATCTTCAACAAGCGCTCAATGTGCATTTTCCAGAGTGCGATGTGTTGATAATGGCAGCAGCCGTTAGCGACGCTAGACCAGAAAGCGCATCAGGAAAGATCAAGAAATCAGATTTAACCAGTATCAAATTGATTGAGAACCCGGATCTTTTAGCGAACCTTTCCAACCTTAGAAAGAACCAATTGATGGTGGGGTTTGCCGCAGAAGAACGTCAGAATCTGCTATCTGAAGGAACAAGAAAATTGGAAGCAAAGAAACTAGATTTGATGTACTCAAATGATATTAGCAATGGTGAAATTTTCGGTTCAGATCTAACCTCTGGATATCTCATTACCCGAGATGAAGCCATCGAAATCTCGGAAACTTCCAAGGAGAACCTAGCAAGTTTGCTCATGAAAAAAGTAGTGGAAAGGTTAGAATCTGCCAATGTCTAAACGCCTATTTACCAGCGAATCCGTAACCGAAGGTCATCCAGATAAAATTGCAGATCAGATATCTGATGCAATTTTAGACTCTCTTCTTTCACAGGACCCTAAGAGCCGTGTTGCGGTTGAAACTTTAATAACAACCGGACAAGTGCATGTTGCAGGAGAAGTAACAACAAATGGCTATGCGGACGTGAATACCATCGTTCGCGATACCGTACTTGGAATTGGTTACGATTCTTCAGATAAGGGTTTCGATGGAAATTCTTGTGGTGTTTCTATATCTATCGGTCAACAATCTCCGGATATTGCTCAGGGCGTTGATGATGCTTACGAAGAGCGAGTTCAATCTTCAAACGACCCTTTAGATCTACAAGGTGCAGGTGATCAGGGCTTGATGTTTGGTTACGCTTGCGATGACACCAAGGAATTAATGCCGTTACCAATTTGGTTAGCTCATGAATTGGCTTTACAGCTATCAAAGGTGCGTAAATCTGGCGCACTTGGTTATTTAAGACCTGACGGTAAGACGCAGGTGACCATTCAATACGATGGTGATAAAGCTGTAGCTTTAGATACCGTAGTAATTTCTAGCCAACATCACGCCGATATTGATGTTGTTAAAAAAATGACTCCAGAAATAATTGAACAGGTAATCAAACCAGTTTTATCTAAAATCGATCTTCCTAAAGATAATTTGAGAACACTTATTAATCCCACAGGTCGATTCGTAGTTGGTGGGCCTATGGGAGATGCTGGTCTAACTGGTCGTAAGATTATTGTTGACACATATGGTGGAATGGCCAGACATGGTGGTGGTGCATTTAGCGGCAAAGATCCATCAAAAGTTGATAGGTCGGCTGCGTATGCAATGCGTTGGCTTGCCAAGAACGTTGTCGCTGCGAAATTAGCAAGGAGATGTGAAGTCCAAGTTGCATATGCAATTGGAAAGGCTCAACCTGTTGGGCTATTTGTAGAGACCTTTGGTACTGAATCCGTACCGGTTTCTAAAATCCAAGATGCACTTTTGGAAGTTTTTGATTTAAGACCTGCAGCAATCATTCGAGATCTTGATCTGCTGAAGCCTATCTATTCAAAGACCAGCGCCTATGGACATTTTGGTCGCGAATTGCCTGAATTTACTTGGGAGAAGACCAATCGAGCGGATGCGCTGGCAAACGCAATCAAGTAGTTTCATCTCATGGTTTCGCCACTGCGTCTCAAAAGTCAGAAGGTAGGCAAACCCGAGGTAGCACCAGAGAATCCTGTTCTTTCGGTATTGGTTGATACCGGTGTTTATCATCTTGATCAACCATTCGATTATCTTCTTCCAAGCAAATTTGAAGTCAATCCAGGAGATTGGGTTTCCGTTCCTTTTCGCGGGAGGAATTCAATAGGTCTTGTATTAAGTCGACACTCGTCTTCGGCGATTGCGAAATTGGAGTTCATCAACAGGCCAGCTAAATCAGAGCCGATTTCCCCACAATTTATTGAGTTATATCGCAAAATTGCAGAACGATGGGCGGTGCCTATCTTTGATGTATTGAGATTTGTTTCAAGACATAAGGTATCGACGATTACTCCACAGTTAATTTCTCCCAAGCAAACTAAAAGTTTGGGCATAAGAAGATATTTACAGTTGCAACCTTCGAAGAATGAAATTCTTCAAGTTAAAGAATATGCCGAAAAACTGGCAAAGACTGGAAAAACTTTGCTGATTGTGCCTGAGGCCAGAACTAAAAATCAACTTGAATCTACCAGGTATCAAGTAGCTATGCGCGGTGGAATATTAAGGCCTGAGAAGTTTGAGAATATCTTGATTTTGCGTGAGGAATCCGATCTGCACTACGAAATCAAAAGTCCTGGCTTCAATACTCGAGATGTAGCGCTACTTAGAAATGAAATCTTAAATGAAAACCTTTTCTTTATTGGTTTTTCACCATCTCTTGAAATGGCAAATTTGATATCAAAAGGCTACATAGAGTTAAAAGCTACAACGGGAAAATTGAAGGTCTATGCTAAACCTTCATTGCAAGGTGAGTTAATTCCAAGTGGCTTGGTGCCTAGAGTTAGAGAGGCGCTAATTCGAGGACCCATTCTGGTTTTAGCCCCCAGCAAAGGTTATGGAATTGCAGTTTCTTGTGATAGATGCCGAAATATTGCTAAATGTTTATGTGGTGGCAGGTTATCTAAGGTATCAAAGTCAGAAGATCCTATATGTGTAATTTGTAGGAAGAACTATCCGGAATGGAGATGCTCGGATTGCAATGGCCAGCAAATTAGAATCGTCGGAAAAGGTATAGAGCGAATTGCAGAAGAGTTTGGTAAATCATTTCCCAATACTGATATACATATTGCTACAGCAGAGAAAGAAATAGAAGGAACGATTGCAAAGCGTTCAATAGTTTTAAGCACTATCGGTGCAGCTCCGGTGCAACTCTATAGCTGCGTTCTCTTTCTAGATGGACTAAATATGTCTGCCGATTTACGAAACGAAGAGCGAGCTTTGTCCAACTTCTTCAGGTATTCATCATTGAGCTCAGGCGAAATTCTTATAGTTGAAAGATCGGAATCTCCAATAGTTAGTGCGTTAATGCGTTGGAACCCTTTTAATATTCTTAATAGGATCCTCTCAGATTTGAAAGAATTGAATTTGCCACCGAGTTCTAGACATATCGTTTTCAAAGGCGATGCCACTGAGATCCCTAGAATATTTACTGGCTTTCACAGCGCCATAAGACAGGGCAGAGTTACTCCCTCTTTAAAGTTGTATAACATAAATGATTCTTACATTTCGGCTTTTTTCCCATTAAGGGATGCAAAGGAAGTTTTACTTTTTGTGAGAGAATTTCAACGTAAAAGATCAATGTCTGGGAAATCGCCATTGGCTATCCGAGTAGACCCTTATCTTCTCGGATAGAATCGGCTTATGTCGATTCAACCAATCAGATTATTCGGTGATCCAGTCTTAACAACGCCTGCAGAACCGGTAGTAACTTTTGATAAAGAGTTGCGTAAGCTGATCAAAGATCTAACGGAAACGATGCAGGACGCCCCTGGCGCCGGTTTAGCCGCGCCACAGATTGGTGTGCCCCTTAGAGTTTTCGTTTGGGACGTAGACGAACAATTAGGACACTTGGTAAATCCAATTTTAGATCTCTCAGAGGAATTGCAGGACGGGGAAGAAGGTTGTCTTTCATTTCCTGAATTGAGGTATAACACCCCCAGAGCTATGCGAGCTGTAGCTAAAGGTTTCAATATGCACGGTGATCCCATAGTTGTTGAAGGTACTGAATTCTTAGCTCGAGCATTGCAGCATGAAACAGATCATTTAGATGGCATTGTTTTCATAGATCGCTTGCCAGATACAGATAGAAAATTGGCAATGAAGGAGATACGGGAATCAGAGTGGTTCAATGCAAGTGGATCGCCGCAAATAAAGATTTCTCCCCATGCCACTCGTGGTATGAATTTCTAATCAATGCGCATTCTAATCGCTGCTACTTCGAATGTAGCAATACCATCCATAATTGCACTTAAGCAGAGTAAGCACAAAGTTGTTCTTGCAACACAACCTGATAAACCAACTGGCAGAGGCCTGAAGATGCTGCCTTCGCCAGTATCAGCAGAATTCCCTGAAACTATCCGAATTGATAACGAAGAGCAGTTACAAGATTTGTTAGTTGGTATAGATTTATTGATCACCATTGGTTTTGGGCGAATTTTGAGTACGAAAACTTTAAGTATTCCCAAATACGGCGGTATTAACCTTCACTTTTCTTTACTCCCAAAATGGCGTGGCGCTGCTCCAGTACAGAGAGCAATTGAATTTGGAGATCCCGAAACGGGTGTCACAGTCTTTCAAATGGATGCTGGAATGGATACAGGGCCAATATGGGTTCAGAAAAATTGTCGCATCAAAGATGAAAGCCTGGCTTCGGAGGTATTCGAGCAGTTATCCCTAATTGGATCTGATGCTTTGTTAGCAGCCATTGACATGATCGAAGTGGGAAAATCACCTTTACCTCAGATAGGAAAGTCCAGCGTTGCAGCAAAGATAGATAAGACAGAAGCGGTGATCGATTGGTCATTAAACGCTGAAACCATCGTTCGTAAAATTAAGGCATTTTCAGTGAGCCCTATTTGTAGGGGCTTATTTCGTGGTCAAATAGTTAAAATTTTGGATGCAGCCCTCAGCAATGAATCATTGGAAATTGGTCAGTTAAACGAATCTGGAGAGGTTGGCTGTGGTTCCGGTTCGATAAAACTTCTGTCGGTATTACCAGCTGGTAAAAAGGAAATGTCGGCAAAAGCATGGATAAATGGGCTAAATCTTAAGGTTGGTGAAAAGTTTGAATTCTAAGAGCGTTCAACGCTTTAAGAAACCAGCAGTTGACCGTCCAAGATTAATAGCTTTTGATATCTTTCGGGAAGTTATACGAAACGAAGGCTATTCAAATCTACTTCTTAATCAACGTTTGGCAAAAAGTAGTTTAGATCCAAGAGATCGAGCTTTTATAACTGAGTTGCTTTATGGGAGTTTGCGCCAAATTGGTAGAAATGACTTCATTGCATCAAAATACAGCAATAAACCATGGCAGGAACTTGATACAGGTATTGTGGATATTATTCGTATGGGCGCATATCAATTATTTGATATGCGAATTCCTACCCATGCCGCGGTATCGACAACAGTGGATTTAGCGCGAACTGTTATCGGGGAGTCGAAGGCTAGTTATGTAAATGCCTTAATGAGACGCATCTCTGAGAAATCTCTACAAGAACATTTATCCGATGTAGATGCAAATTCCGTTGCCGGTTTATCAGTTCTATATAGCCATCCCGAATGGATCATTAACTCATATAGAGATCAACTTTCTAGCATCCAAGAAGTTGAACAGTTATTGCAATGCAATAATGAAGCAACCACTCCAACACTAGTGGCATGGCCTGGTAAATCTACTCAAGAGGAGCTGTTGAATCTTGGTTGTCAGCCGACTAATTACTCCAAATTTGGTGGAACTTTAGAGAAAAGCTTTGGAGCTCTATCTGATATCGCTGCGATCCGCGAAAGGAGAATAGGAGTTCAAGATGAAGGCTCACAATTAGTAGCACAAATTTTTGCATCTGCCGCTAAGGCACATGAACCATGGCTAGATTTATGTGCTGGTCCTGGCGGTAAAGCTGCGCTCTTATCGCATTTAGCAACACAACAATTCTATGCCAATGAGATCTCCGAACATCGCGCGAAACTAGTTGACCAAGTAGTTTCAAAATCTTCAAAAGTTTTTGTAGGTGATGGAAGAAAAATTGCAGAATCCTTATCCGAACAACTAGGAACAATTAATGCAATTATCGCCGATATTCCTTGCACTGGTTTAGGAGCTCTTCGTAGAAGACCTGAAGTGCGTTGGCGGCGAAAACCTTCTGATCTGCCATCTTTGACCAAACTCCAATATGAATTGGTGGAGAGCGCGGTTGCCGTACTGCCAACGGGAGGAATTCTGGCTTATGCCACCTGCTCACCTCACTTAGCTGAAACTCAATTGCAGTGCGCTACATTTCTCAAACGATTACCATTAGAACAGATTGATATTTCTCCCTATCTTCCCTCAGGTTTAGATGATGCACTTAAAAACGGATATATGCAATTGTGGCCACATCGACACCAGACCGATGCGATGTTCTTAGCCCTCTTTCGTAAGAGATAATTGAGCTATGAAAGATATCCGAATCACTCCAAGTATTTTGAACGCAGATTTAGCTAATTTGAACGACGAGATCAAGCGGATTTCTTCAGTTTCCGATCTGCTTCATTTGGATATCATGGACAATATCTTCGTTCCTAACTTAACTTGGAACTTTGAAAGCGCTGCAAAAATAGTTGTTGATTCTCCGATTCCAGTTGATGCTCATCTAATGATTTCTGATCCTGACGTTCAAGCGGTACGTTATGCCGAAATAGGTTGCGCTAGCGTTACTGTCCACTATGAAGCGTCGACCAAACTGAAGCAAACTCTCAAATCAATACGTGCAGCAGGTGCACGAGCAGCTGTTGCACTTAAGCCAAAAACTGATTTTTCGGTTCTTAAGGATCTACGTAATGAGCTCGATATGATCTTAATAATGACAGTTGAACCAGGATTTGGTGGTCAGAAATTCATGAACGACATGATGGGTAAAGTTAAACAATCTCGAGAATTTATTGGCGATGCCGATATCTGGTTACAAGTTGATGGGGGAATTTCCACTGAAACAATCGAAATAGCCAGAGCCGCTGGTGCTGACACCTTTGTAGCTGGTAGCGCTGTATTCAAGGCGGATGATCCCGGCCAGATGGTTTCTACGCTTCGAAAATTAGCAAGCGGCGTCTAGATTCATTGGTTAAACTTTAATAGTGAAGAATTTTGAAGTGCTTTGGCTTGAAATCGCCGAAAAGATTGCCAATCAAGATCCCAACTCTGGTAGTTACCGTTTAAGCGCTGCTGGAGTACATGAAATCGGAAAGAAAGTACTTGAAGAGGCCGGGGAGTCTTGGATCGCTGCGGAGTATCAATCCAATAACGAACTTGCTATTGAAATTTCTCAAACTATCTATTACCTGATTCTTCTGGCCCAAACACGTGGCTTAAAAATTGAAGAGATATACCGGGAGTTTTAATGAAAATAGCATTACCTAATAAGGGATCTCTATCTGAGAGCAGTATTCAGATTCTAAAAGAAGCAGGATATAAACAGCGAAATGATCTACGTGATTTACTATTGATCGATCCTGAAAATGGAACTGAGTTCTATTATTTAAGGCCAAGAGATATTGCCTTGTATGTAGGTAGCGGAGAATTAGATGCCGGCATTACGGGTAGAGATCTTTTAATTGATTCAAAAGCACCTGCTGAAGAGATTCTCGCTTTAGGTTTTGGCAGATCAACATTTAGATTTGCTGCGCCAAATGGGAAAGACTGGAGCATCGATAAGGTTAGAGATAAGCGCATTGCCACGGCTTATCCAGGTTTGGTAGCTAATTATCTTCAGTCTAAGAGTTTGAGTGCGGAAATAATCAGACTTGATGGTGCTGTTGAAACATCAGTAAAACTTGGCGTAGCAGATTTGATAGCTGATGTAGTTAGTACCGGCAATACCTTGCGCCAAGCAGGACTAGAAATGTTTGGTGATTCTATACTCGACTCTGAAGCAATTTTGATTAAGCGAGTTGGCACTAATATGAGCACCGAGCTCGATACGCTTTCAAGACGTTTGCAAGGTGTCGTAATCGCCAGACAATATGTTTTGATGGACTATGACATACCTAAGACAAAATTAGAAGAAGCTTGTCAATTGACACCTGGACTTGAATCGCCAACTATCTCTCCTTTAGCTAAAGATGATTGGTTAGCCGTAAGAGCCATGGTGCTACGTAAAGATACTAATAGAGTTATGGATCAATTATGGTCAATAGGCGCTAGAGGAATTTTGGTGACCGATATCCACGCCTGTCGTTTATAGATAAGGCTCGACTAACTTCAAATCCCGCTCATCAATAATCACATTAGCTACTTTTTTGAGTGCGGGTTTGGCGCAGAAAGCAATACCAAGATGAGCCGCCTGCACCATGCCGATGTCATTTGCGCCATCTCCGATAGCAATTGTGTCTTCAATGTTTATTCTAAATTTTTTACTTAGATCTAAGAGCCATTTTACTTTGGCATCGCGATCAACAATTTCACCTACTACCGCGCCAGTTAAGTATCCGTTGGCAATTTCCAAAGAGTTTGCATGATAATCATCTATATCTAGATGTTCCATGATTGGAGCAATAACTTCTATGAATCCACCTGAGACTACGCTGATTAAGTAGCCCTTCTCTCGAGCGGCAACAATTAACTCTCTGCCACCGTTTGTAATTGTTACTTTC
Source organism: Candidatus Nanopelagicaceae bacterium (assembly GCA_051006515.1). GTDB lineage: Bacteria > Actinomycetota > Actinomycetes > Nanopelagicales > Nanopelagicaceae > ZLKRG08. Next base: position 14,419 of record JBPCTD010000081.1, read on the forward strand.
TGGGATACTTCCGCTAAATCACTTGCAGGTAAACCTTCTAATAGAGAGACTCTCTTTTTAAGGGCAGTTGGGAAATCAATCAAACCTTGCATTGCTTGTTCTGTAATTTCGGCGACCTCTTGACCTATCCCTGCTCTTTCGGCAATGAGATCGATTACCTCTTCATTGAACAGAGTAGAGTCAGCATCAAGAAGAAGAATTTTTTGCATTAGCTCTCTTGACGGAAATCGGAAGCTAAATCCAAATTCAAGTCCTCAACTACAAGTTCAAGATCTTTCATAATGGCCTTTTCGTGGGCTTTATCTAATGATAAATAGATAGCAAGAAAGAAGCGATCTCTAATATCCATAGACTGTTTATCAATTATTTCGATTGTAAAAGGCGCTAAAGTTTCTAAAATTTTTCCTTCTATTCCAGGTTTAGATGCTCCAGTGACCAGAATTAAGCCGGTGTAATTAGACATAACCTGATTTTACTAGGGGCTTGAGGTAACCTAGACAACCTATGGCTCAAGTTGCTTCACTTACAAATGTACTGGTTCACCGTTCCGGTAAAGACATTCTGGGACCCTTATCGTTCGCGATATCCGAGGGCGAGAGATGGGTGGTACTTGGACCTAATGGAGCCGGCAAATCAACACTGTTGAAATTGCTGGCTACAGAGATTTTTCCAACTTCAGGTGTTGTTAAATTGCTGGATCAAGAACTTGGGAAAGTAGATATCTTTGAATTACGTACCCAGATAGGCGTATGTGGTTCTATGAAACACGAACAGATTCCAGAAGACGAAATAGTCAAAGATGTCGTGATTACTGCTGCATATGCGGTTCTTGGTCGCTGGAATGAAGCATACGATCTTTGGGATGAATCTAGAGCTTCGGCCTTATTGACCACTTTTGGAGTTAGACAATTAGGTGATCGCTTGTACGGAACATTAAGTGATGGTGAAAAGAAGCGAGTTCAAATTGCTCGAGCTTTGATGATTGATCCAGAAATACTTTTGCTTGATGAACCAACCGCGGGATTAGATTTGGGTGGTCGAGAAGATCTTCTTAACCGCTTCGCAAACTTTGCAATGGATTCCAGATCACCAGTAACTCTTATGGTTACTCATCACATTGAAGAGATCCCAGTCGGAACAACTCATGCTCTCTTAATCAATGATGGGAAAATTGCGGTTAGCGGCCCCATAGATCAAGTGATTACAAGCGAACATATAAGTACCGTATTTGGGTTACCGGTTCAGGTAAATAGTTCCAACGGTCGATATTTCGCGGCAAAACAATAGAAAAACCGGGTACGCTCTAAATGAACGCACCCGGCTTTTGTATGCAAATTAACTAATTAATTAGCCAACCTATTAGCCAACCTATTAGCCAACCCAGGTGTTAATTGGTGATGACAAGAAGTAGACCATGAAGAGTGCGGCCACTACTAGAAGTAATGGATGTACATCTTTGCGGCGTCCTTGTACGAATCGGATCACAACGTGTGAAACGAATCCGGCACCAATACCAACTGAGATGCTGTAGGTAAATGGCATCAAGATGATTGTTAAGAACGCAGGCATTGCGATTCCCATATCAGCCCAATCAATATCTTTGATCTGAGTCATCATCAAGAATCCAACCACAATCAAGGCTGGTGTAGCTGCTTCGTAAGGAATCACTGCAACTAATGGTGATAGGAAAGTAGTTAGCAAGAAGCAGATACCGGTAACGACTGAAGCCAATCCGGTACGCGCGCCTTCACCAACACCAGATGCAGATTCAATGTAAGAAGTATTTGAAGAGATACCACTTGCACCACCAGCAACCGCTGCTAATGAGTCAACGAGAAGAATTCGATCATTGTTTGGAACATTGCCATCTTTATCAATCAAGTTTGATTCATGACCAATTGCAGTGACAGTTCCAACCGTATCGAAGAAATCTGAGAGCAATAGCGTAAAGACTAGAAGAATTGCCGCTACCGCAGAGATTCGGCTAAATGAACCTAAAAGGTTAAATTGACCGAGTAGTGAGAAATCTGGCGAAGCCACAATTTTCTCAGGAAGAGCTGGAACGTTTAGACCCCAACCTTTTGGATTTACCTTATCTGGCGCAACGAAATTTGGACCAATCTTAAATGCGCTTTCAACGATGATTGCTAATACCGTTGCTGAGATGATTCCTATTAACAACGCGCCTTTGGTCTTCTTTACCATTAACCCGATCATCAACATCAAGCCAACAATAAATACCACGATAGGCCAACCAACTAGATTGCCACCATCACCTAATTGCACAGGTACTGGGCCGGTTGCGGTGCGTCGAACAAATCCCGCATCGACTAGGCCAATCAGTGCAATAAAGAGACCGATACCAACTGAGATTGCATATTTAAGTTGTTGCGGTACAGCTTTAAATACCGCTTGTCGGAATCCGGTAAGAACTAGAACGGTAATAATCAAACCTTCTAGAACAACCAGACCCATAGCATCCGCCCAAGTCATCTTCGTAGCAATGCCATAAGCGACAAAGCTATTTAGACCTAGTCCAGTTGCAATTGCCAATGGAAAGTTACCAACAAAACCCATGAGAATTGTTAATACACCCGCTACTAATGCAGTAGCTGCAGCAATCAAAGGTAGATTTGGCGCATCGCCACCACCTAAGAATTTTCCATCTGCATCCTTAACGAATCCCAGGATGAGGGGATATAGCGCAACGATGTAAGCCATAGTGAAGAAGGTGACCAAGCCACCACGAACTTCCCGTCCGACTGTTGATCCGCGCTCTGATATTTTGAATAAATTGTCCAGCATTATCTTCCTTTACTGTTTTGGTGACCGGGGTGTTTTCGACCCGGAGGGAAGTACTTGCAAGCCTATGTGTTACTTAGAAGTAAATCGGGAAACGACACCTAGGGCAATGGCTACTGATTGGCCGATGAATAGGGTGAAAATTAGGGTGCCAAGGCCAATTCGACCACCTAGTAGCCAGCCTAGAAGGAAGACGCTGGCTTCAATAAAAAGGCGAATTCGGCCTACTCTTATGCCGCTTAAATTATGCAGGGAAGTCATCAACCCATCTCGGGGACCTGGACCAAGGCCGCAGGTGATGTACAGAGCAGAGCCAGCTCCAACTAGCGCAACACCGATAAAACAGTAAATGACTCCTATCAAAGTGTTGGCTGCAACTGGAAAATAGGTAACGCCAAATTCTATTGCGGCTGCGATAACCACAATATTAGCTAACGTTCCAAATCCTGGTCTTTCACCAAGTGGCCACCAGAAGAAGAGCACTATCGCTGAAATTAGAAAGGTTGCAATACCAATATTCATGCCGACTTTAAATGAGATTCCTTGGGCCAATACAGACCATGGCGCATTTCCTATATGTGATTGGATAAGAAGCGAATCTCCAAAACCAAATATCGTAAGCCCAAATATCAATATAGCCACTCTTGAAAAATTTAGGTCCCATCGATGAGCTGCAGTCCATGGCATTTTAGGAATTGTTCGGTGCGGTTTGAAGAAATTTAGAAACCAAGACATTTAGAAACCTTATCAGTTAGGCTCCTTTCATGTTCCCAGGTTTTGGCACGGTTCTGAATATTTCCACAATTCTTATCGGTTCAGTGGCTGGCATTTTTATCGGAGAGAAATTACGCGAAGCAACCCGTAACCTGATCACTGACATTCTGGGCCTGGTTACCATGTTGGGTGCGGCTGCTGCGATCATTCCACTTTTTAAAGAGCGCTATCTTGATTCAATACCAAGTGGGTGGAGCACAATGCCGGTTCTACTTGCACTCTTAATTGGTGGCGTTATTGGCAGCGCATTAAAACTAGAAGATCGTTTTGAACATTTGGGTATTTACCTGCGTAAGAAGTTCAAATCCGATGAAGGTACATTTGTTGAAGGATTCTTAGATGCTTCTTTACTATTTGCCATTGGGCCACTAGCAATTCTAGGTTCAATTAGTGATGGAATGGGTACAGGTATAGATCAATTGATCCTCAAATCAATTCTTGATGGTTTCGCTGCGATGGCATTTGCTTCGATTTTGGGGTGGGGAGTAGCAGCATCCGCGATACCGGTTGGCATCTATCAAGGTATTTGGACGGTGGTGGGTGCGCTTCTTGGTAATGTCATGATTGGTTATCAAGTAGATGCAATGACTATAACTGGTGGTCTGCTTCTCTTTGGTATCGCGCTTCGATTGCTCAAATTGAAATTCATACCTATCGGAAATCTATTACCCGCGCTTTTTCTCGCACCATTTACTGCATTGCTGTTTAATATCTTCTTGTAACAATTGAATCAGAAGGTTGAAGTATCGATTACAAAACGAAACTACACATTACTGGCAATAGTGCGTTCATAAGCTTTATTCACATAGTCAGCGTTTATCACTTCTACATCACTTACGATTGATTTCTGGCCAGCAAAATCGAGCATCTCTTGGATCTCTGGGATTCCACCTATCATGGAGCCGGTCATAGATTTCCGACCATCCAAAAGTGCTCCAGCTCGTACACTATATGGCGAATCTGGTAACCCAATAATCACCATCGTGCCATTGATTTTAAGAGTATCTAAATATGCATTTACATCTATTTGGGCAGAAACAGTATTCAAAATTAGATCATATCTACGCCGTAAAGTTCTTAATGCTTTTGGATCTTTGATTACGTGAAATTCTTTAGCGCCCATTGAAAGAGCATCATTTCGCTTGTTTTCTGAATGAGAGAGTACTTCCACATCTGCACCCATGGCAGCTGCAAATTTAACGCCCATATGACCTAAGCCGCCAAGGCCCATCACGGCAACTTTCATACCCGGACCTACTTTGAAATATTTGATAGGTGAGTAGAGCGTAATTCCCGCACACAATAACGGCGCAACCCCAGACATTTCAAGATTCTCTGGGATGCGAAGAGCGTAATCTTCGTTGATCACAAAACCATTTGAGTAACCACCAAAGGCAATGGTTTTTCCATCACGTTCATATCCATTGTAAGTACCGGTCATTCCATTATCGCAATATTGCTGTAACCCATTTCGACATGGTTCACAATCACGACAAGAATCTATGAATACACCGACACCAATCCGATCTCCTACGGAAAATTTAGTAACGCTTCCGCCTACTTCGGTAACTATTCCAACAATTTCATGGCCAGGCACCATTGGAAATAGGGCGGGACCCCATTCTTCTTTTACTTGATGAATATCAGAATGGCAGATTCCTGCATAAGTAATTTTGAAAGCAACATCCCGTGCACCAACAGATTTCCGTTCAAATTCATAAGATGTAAGCGGTCCACCGGCGCTAAGCGCAGCTAGCCCTTTAACTTTCATTTTTAATCCTTTCAGCAAGCGAAAATTAATCTTGAAATGGCAAAGTAGGTGTCGATTGATGTGATGCCTGAGAAGCTCTAGCGTTTATTTTGCGCATATGGTGCCTGCGACATAGAACTTCATATGAAACTTCATCTTTACCATTAGTGTCACCAACTACAACTTGCTCACCTTCGGTGACCATTTTTCCATTGATGACGCGTGCGTTATGGGTAGCAGGTTCACCGCACCAACAGAGCGCTTTAACTTGCAATGTTTCTACACGGTCAGCCAATTCAACAAGCCGTGCGGAACCTGGAAATAATTTGGTTCTAAAATCTGCCAATATTCCAAATGCATAAACATCTATTCCTAGTCCATCCACAATCATCGCAAGTTCTTCAATCTGTTTTTCTGAATAGAACTGGGCTTCATCGCAGATGATGAAATCTATTCGTTCACCTAGCGACATTCGTTCAATTGTTAATCTATGAATATTTAGCTGTTCGTCAACTTCGATAGCGTTCTTCTGTAATCCAAGCCTTGAAGAAATTAAACCTTCTCCGGCTCGATCTCGATTGGTAAAAATTAAACCATTTCGACCACGAGTTTCATGATTATGAGCTGTTTGCAGCGCCAACGTGGACTTGCCGGAATCCATGGTGCCGCAGTAATAAATGAGCTCAGCCATGCGCACTATCTTGCCACGACTGAATCTAGTTTTTGAGCTAAAGCAGGGTAGAGCTTGAGTGCCATTTGAACGCTTATATGAGAATGGTCTCGATACGCGATAACTCCATCTATCGAGGCTGAGCAAGATGCACCTTGGCATAAAAATGGTATTGGATCAAAAATTTCTTGGCCCGGGTATTCAACAGAATTGGGTCGTGGAATATCGCAGTTCTTAGAACCATCGGCAACGCATGTAGGAATATCTCTGCTTGGCCAAGGCGTATCTTTAAGAATCAGAATTTTGGAATTGACCGCAGGTAAGTTGAGATAACTTTTACTACTAATCTCTCTGTGATTTTCCGCGCTTCCCATTATGACTAGATCGGGAGCGACGCGATTAATCTCTACTGTGGCGTTATTCCTGAATTCTTTACAAACTGATGCCTTAAAAGCCCCATCATCTCGTAAAGGAATGTTGCTTGCAGGACAACTTGATTTTGTCATCACCAGAAAACGATAGCCACGATCTAGCGCCCATCTATTGATGGCTGGAAACCATTGTGCGGCATGGGAATCACCTAGCAGAACTATCGTCTTCTCGGCGTTCACTTTACCGTAAACACATTTTAGATTGGGTCGGGTAGCGCGTTTATCTAATTGGCAACCTTCTTCGTAAATAATCGGTTGCATACGAACAGTTTTTAAATCAAATTTCTCTGCATGGCTTTGCCCCGTTTTATACATAAGTAAAGAGAGCACTGAGAGCGTTAATGCCATAACAAAAAGTGACGCCCCAAATCGAAATAAATTTTTCGGTGAATCAATCTTCTTTTTCCGAAATGGATTCTCAAAGTAATGAAAAGTACCTGCAGATACCAAGACTGTTAATAAAAGCGCAATTACTCTCTCTAAATTTGTTAATTCACGTTCTAGAGCGATAGTTGGCAGAATCAAGATGGGCCAGTGCCATAGGTAAATGGAATAGCTCCAGTCACCAATTCGTTGCGAAAGAGGATTATTCAAAAGCCAATTATTCGAAGAAGCGGTTACTACTAGAGCAGCTCCTACTGTGGGCAAAAGTGCTGGGATACCTGGAAAATTGCTACTAGCATTAAAAATTATTGCAGAAACAGCAATAAGGGTTAATCCAAGATTTGGCAAATTAACTTGCATTTTATAGATTGCTAGAAAAGCTACAATAACTAATTCAAAAGCACGAGTTGGCAGTAGATAAAACGACCAAATCGGCGCAACTGAGATCAAGAGAATTGATATAAACAAACTAGCCAGAGAAAGTACAACTACCAATCTTTTACGCCGCTTGGTAAAGAGCATAAGTAGTAGAGGCCAAAAAAGATAAAACTGCTCTTCAACTGCTAATGACCAATAATGGATTAGAGGTGAAGGTGATGCTCCTAGATTTTGGTAATCGTTTTGCCAAAAGGCAAAATTGATATTTGCAAAGTACCAAGTGCTTGAAAATAGATCTCTAGAGAATTGCACTAACGAGAGCGTGGGTGCAAAAAACCAGAAAATCGTGGCAGTAACTATTAGAACTAAATATGAAACCGGCAGCAATCTTTTTGCTCTACGAATATAGAAGTTTTTGAGTGAAAAATTTGAATCATTAATTATCAAATTGGTGATTAAATATCCTGAAATTACATAGAAAACATCGACACCGATATAGCCACCTGGTAGCCAATCTGCATGAAAAACTAAAACCAGAAGAACAGCTAACGCTCTTAATCCTTGAATCTGGCTTGATTTAACCATTAACTAAATTATTGCTGAAATTAAACGACGAATATCGCATCTATCTTGAGATTTGGAAATTCTTTAACCAATTTTTCACGACCGCCAAGTCCTTCGATTTCCAACAAAACGGCGATACTGGAGACTTTAGCTCCAGTACTTTCAATCAACTTAATTGCAGCAGCCAAAGTGCCGCCAGTAGCAAGAACATCATCAACCAAATAAACCGTTTCACCAGGCTTAGCAGCATCTTTATGAATTTCAATTACATCAGATCCGTATTCCAGCCCGTATTCCTGACGATGTACATCGTGAGGCAGTTTGCCTTTTTTCCGAATCGGAATAACGCCTCTCTTGCTTTGAACACCAATTGCTGCGGCAAAGAAAAATCCGCGTGCTTCGATTCCAGCAATTAAATTAGCATCTGGATTCTTGGCACTCATCAATTCAGCAACGGCACTAAGTGCATCACCATCACGAAGTAATGGGGTGATATCTCTAAAAAGGATTCCTGGTGATGGGTAATCAGGGATATCGCGAATTAATGATCTTAAAGTGGAGAGTTCCATGGTCGTTACCTTAAGGCAAAGATCTGTATCTTTGGTTCAAGAGATTTTTTCATCTTTAGAGTGTCCGAAAGGGGACTTGAACCCCTAAGGCCTTGCGGCCACAAGCACCTCAAGCTTGCGCGTCTACCAATTTCGCCACCCGGACGTGGTTGGCCTACTTTACTTTACAGTTAATCCGTCGGCAAAAATCGCTTTCATGTAGTGAGTTATCGTGAATAGAGGCATAATCTCCATATGACGTTAAATGTTCTCGAAGATGCAATCCGTATTTGCCAAGAATTGATTCAAATTCCGAGTGTGAACTATGGCGATGGTAAGGGCGATGAAAAAGCAGTCGCAGAATACGTAGTTAAATCTCTTGCTGAAGTGGGAATCAAATCAGATATTTATGAATCTGCGCCTAATCGATGCAATGTAGTAGCTAAAATTGAAGGAAGCGATAAATCGCGTCCTGGTTTAGTGGTGCACGGACATATTGACGTTGTTCCAGCCGCAGCAGAAGAGTGGCAAGTTGATCCATTTAGTGGCGTTATCAAAGATGGCGCAATCTGGGGTCGTGGTGCAGTAGACATGAAGAACATGGATGCAATGATTTTGGCAGTTGTCCGTCACTGGGCAAGAAATGGGATAAAACCACCTCGCGACATAGTTCTAGTTTTCTTTGCAGATGAAGAAGCTGGTTCAATTTACGGCTCACGATATATGGCGAAAGAACACCCGGAAGTTTTCGCTGGCTGCACTGAAGCTGTCTCGGAAGTAGGCGGATTCTCCGTAACTCTTTCTAATGGTAAACGCATCTACATGATCGAAGCCGCCCAAAAGGGTATTAATTGGATGAAGTTAACTGCAAAAGGTTTAGCGGGACACGGATCTTTTATTAATAATGAAAATTCTGTAACAGCGCTATCAGAAGCTGTAGCGAAAATCGGAAATTACGAATGGCCACAAACTTACACCACTGCAGTCAATCAATTATTCACAGAGTTAGCCAAAGCTCTTGGTCGCCCACTCATCGATGATTACCGTGAATTTTTGGTTGAAATTCCAAGCGTATCGAGAATGATTGCGGCAACTTTGCAGAACACTGCTAATCCAACAATGCTTGAGGCCGGATATAAGGTAAATGTAATTCCTAAAGAAGCCGCGGCATACGTTGATGGCAGATTCTTACCTGGCCACGAAGAAGAACTTATGAAAACTATAAAAGAGTTAGTTGGACCAAATATTCAGGTAGAAACAGTCACCAGAGATATTGCATTAGAGGTGCCATTCGAAGGTAAATTGGTAGAAGCAATGAAGAGCTCAATACAGAAACTTGATCCAGAAGGAATACCGGTGCCATATCTAATGAGCGGCGGAACTGATAACAAAGCACTTAGCGATCTCGGCATAGTTGGTTATGGTTTCTCTCCGCTTCGCCTACCCGCTGATTTAGATTTTATGGCGCTATTTCATGGTGTAGACGAACGAATTCCGCTGGAGTCTTTAGAGTTTGGCGTCAAAGCGTTGGAAGATTTCCTTCTAAATAGCTAAATAATTAATAAATAATAGTTAATTATTTAAGAGATAGTTAGGCGCTAACGTCATTAAGCGCATCACGAACCACGCTTGGTAAAGAAATCTCTTCGCTTCGTAAAATGCCTCGTAGCTGTGCTCCAGTTCTAGCACCAACTATTGCACTGGTTACTCCAATTGCATCACGGACCCAGGCAAGCGCAACTTCCAACGGAGAATAACCCAATCCATCAGCAGCTACTTGAACCGCTTCAACAATTTTCTTACTGCGCTCATCCATGTAAGTTTCAACGAAACCAGCAAAATGCGGGCTAGCCCCGCGCGAATCCGATGGAGTGCCGTTTCGATATTTGCCTGTTAAAACTCCACGACCAAGTGGCGACCAAGCAAGTAATCCAATATTCAACTCGGTGGTACACGGTAAAACTTCTTCTTCAATTTTGCGATTCAAAAGTGAATATTCATTTTGTGTTGTGGCAATAGGAGCTTTTGGTGAACCAGTTTCTTGGCGAGTAATGGCGCGTGAAGTTTGCCAGCCTGAGTAATTGCTTATACCAACATAACGAACTTTGCCACTTTGGTAAGCGGTATCTAAAGCTGAAAGAGTGTCATCTAACGGAGTTTCATCGTCCCAAGTATGCACTTGCCATAAATCAATATATTCAGTGCCAAGTCTCTTCAACGAACTATCTAGTTCATTCAGAAGTGCGCTGCGAGAGGTATTAACGGCACGTAGGCCATCTACAAAGGTGATACCGGCCTTCGTTGCGATAACTATCTCTTCGCGCTTAAAAAGAGAACCAATTAATCCACCAATAACTTTTTCAGAATCGCCGGCTCCATATACCGCAGCAGTGTCTATGAAATTTCCGCCTGCTTCAATAAATGCGCGGGCTTGATCGGCTGCTTCATGTTCGTCAGTGTCACGACCCCAAGTCATGGTGCCAAGACCAAGGCGTGAGATATTTAACCCGGTGGAACCAGCTCGTCTTAATTCCAAGGCTTTTTCTCCATGGCATGACCTTAAGCGAAATTCTTCAATTTCCATTAACCTTCAACTCTCATGTCCCGAATATTCTTGTTGCGTCACGCACATTCGACTGCAAATGCCAAGGGAATCCTGGCTGGACGGATGGAGGGAATTACTCTTTCACCTGATGGTAAAAAACAACAACAAGAACTGTTAGATCGCCTTTCAGGAAGTAATTTTCAGCAGGTTATTTCAAGTCCAATTCAACGCTGTATTGAAACTATCACGGGATTCCATAATTCACCTGAAGTTATAGCTGAATTCCAAGAAGTTGATTATGGAGATTGGACCGGCAAAAAGATGAGCTCATTGGCTCGCAATAAAGCTTGGCGAGAGATACATAAGCATCCAGCCTCGGTTCGTTTTCCAAACGGCGAAACCCTGCCAGAAGTTCAAACAAGGGCACTATTGGGTTTAGATAAGTACATTTCTGGCAAGTCAAAGAATGTTCTTATTTCAACGCATGCTGACGTGGTTAAAGTTTTATTGCTACATGCACTCGGTTCGCATCTAAATAATATCGATAAAATTACTGTGGATAATGCAAGCGTTTCAGTCATCGAAAAAAGCGGAAATGATTACCGAGTTCTTACTGTGAATGATAAACATACTAAAATTGAGAAATTCTTGGTATGAGCAGAGCACGTAGATTAGATCCAGTTGAAAGTTTTATTGTAGGAACTATTGGCCAACCGGGTGAACGCGAATTCTATTTACAGGCGAAATTTCATGGGGGTATTCATAGTTTTGCGATCGACAAGTCACAAGTTTCAGCGCTTGCTGATCGAATGGCGCTTCTTATTGGAGAATTAAAAGCCGCCGATTATCGCTTTGAGAATGTGATTGCAGTTCCACTACAAGTTCCTTTAATTCCAGAGTTTCAAGTAGGTGTAATCGGTATTCTGTGGTTACCGGAGAGCGAGCAAGTTCTCTTGGAATTGCAGGAAATCAGCGAAATTGAATTAAATGAAATTTTGCCAGATAGCTCAGAATTTGAAGATAATTCAGTGCAACTCTTTCAACTGTACCTTTCTGCAGATATTGCAAACAACTTTATCTCTCTGTCCAGGAAAGTAGTCTCTGCTGGCAGAGCACCGTGTCCTTTCTGTGGTTTACCAATCAATATGGATGGGCATCTCTGCCCGAGGGCAAATGGATATCGCCGCTAAAAAAACCGAACTGGAAACCGCAAAGATCCAAACTGTCGGGAGAATAGTTGCAGCATCTAATGCCTCGATATTTTGCCGAGTTGGTTCAGTCAACGCCATCTATAAACCAATTGCCGGCGAACGACCGTTATGGGATTTTCAAGAAGGACAACTTGCATACAGAGAAGTGGCTACATATCTGGTCAGTAACGCGCTAGGTCTTAATTGTGTGCCACCAACTATTCTTAGAGAAGGTCCTTTCGGAATCGGTTCACTTCAATTATGGATTGATGACATAGAAGCAGTTGGCGATCGATATTTAGAACAATCACCAGAACTTAGAAAGATCGCGCTTCTTGATGCAGTCGTGAATAACACGGATAGAAAAATTGGACACCTACTGTATAAGGATGGGGAAGTGTTTGGTTGCGACCACGGAGTTACCTTTCATCAGGAATACAAACTCCGGACTGTTCTTTGGCAATTTGCTGATCAAGAAATAGATGATCAAGAAAAGCAAATTCTGAAGAACTTTTCGTGTGACTTAACTGATTTCTTAACGGGTGCGGAGATTGAAGCGCTACACACAAGAATTGCAAATCTTTTGCAAGAAGGTAAGTTTCCATTACCACCAACTGATTGGCCTGCTATTCCATGGCCACCCGTTTAAAAATCAAGTTAGAATCAGATAATGCATAGTTGGCCGAAACCTCCAATACCTCACATAAAAAACGCTGAAATTCCACTCTCTATTTATTCGACCGACAAGCAAACTTTTATAACTCTGCCTTTGAAGAATAATTACCAAATCTACGTTTGTGGAATAACACCTTATGATGCAACGCACCTAGGGCATGCGGCTACATATTTAACTTTTGACATATTAATTCGTTATTTAAAAGTACTTGGTTCTGATGTTAACTATATACAAAACATCACTGATATCGATGATCCTCTTCTGGAACGTGCCAATAGAGATAATGTTGACTGGAAAGATTTAGCTCATTCTCAAATCGAATTATTCCGTTCCGACATGACAGCCTTACGAATCCTGCCGCCTACTCACTACGAAGGAGCGGTAGCAGCAATACCTGATGTAATTCAATCCATAAACGCTTTAGACCTAAAAGATGCAGTCTATAGAGTAGAAGATGATCTATATTTTGAAATCGCAAAAGATGATGATTTTGGTTATGAATCTCATTTGAGCAGGGAAGAGATGCTTCAAATATTTGCAGAGCGAGGCGGAGATCCCTCTCGCCCCGGTAAGAAAGATCCACTTGATGCACTTTTGTGGTTGGCACAAAGACCAAATGAGCCTCACTGGAGTTCGCCATTCGGAAGTGGTCGACCAGGTTGGCATATTGAATGTGCCGCTATTGCTTTGAAATTTGCCGATAATCTAGACGATGAATTTGTCCTCGACATCCAGGGTGGCGGAAGTGACCTAATCTTTCCGCATCACGAAATGTCAGCATCACAGACAAAATTACTCACTGGCAAGCATTTAGCAAGGGCCTTCGTACACACAGGCTTGATTGGCCTAGATGGCGAAAAAATGAGCAAATCAAAAGGCAATCTGCTCTTTGTATCAAAATTGATTTCAGAGGGTAATTCATCAATGTCAATCAGATGGGCGCTCTTGAAACGTCATTATCGAAGTGACTACATGTGGATGCGAACCGAAATAGAAGAAGCTAACTTAGAGCTCAAAAATCTTGAAGAGAAACTTGCTGGAGAGGAAATACCCCCGACCGCAGCATTGATAGACCTTATCTATCGCGCGATAGCGGAGGATCTAAATACCGCAAAAGCGATCCAAGCAATCAATGATTGGGTTTCAAATGAC
>JBPCTD010000082.1:0-64888 GCA_051006515.1 Candidatus Nanopelagicaceae bacterium
CTACGAAGATTTGATATCCGTTTCATAACTTTTGACGCTTAAAAGGCGCGAAATGAACTCATTTTCAGGTTACTTGAGAGTTACCCAACACCATGCAGGGTGGCTGAATTAGGGCGATAAGGGCAGACTATAGGTATGTCATTACCGACTAAGAAGTATGAAGTTCCAGTCGCCGGCGGCCAATTAGCAGTCTTCAAATATGGCGAAGGAGATTTCGATCCGATACTTCTTATTCATGGAGTTACCTCTTCCAATCGTGCATTTCAATTATTTGCAGAAGAATTAATTGCTCGCGGAAAATCACCATATGCGGTTGATTTAAGAGGTCGCGGTGATTCAAATTCTCTGCCTGGACCTTTTGGAATGGCGCAACATGCAAAAGATATGGTTTCAGTAATTGATTACTTCAAGTGGAATAAACCAGAGGTAATTGGCCATTCAATGGGCGGTTTTGTACTTGCTGCCTTAGTTGGTCTATATCCTGAACGAGTTGGCAGAGTGGTATTTGCAGATGGCGGAATTCCACTTCCGTTGCCACCAGGAATGACTGTTGAACAAGTGATGCCATTTGTTCTTGGCCCAGCGCTTGAAAGACTTTCAATGACTTTTGATAGTAAAGAGGCATATAGAGATTATTGGAAAGTACATCCAGCGCTACAACGCGGTTGGGGTTCGGTGATGGAAGAGTATGTTGATTACGATCTTAGAGATGGTAAGCCATCAACAAGTGCGCAAGCTGTCGAAGAAGATTCCAGAGATTTATTTGGAGATGATTTAGTTTCCAGATCACTTCGTAGCCTAAAAGAAGAAACTTTATTTATCAGAGCCCCTCGTGGTTTGCAGAATGAAGAAGGTGGGCTGTATCCGCTGCCAATTTTGGAAGCTAATTTAAAAGATTATCCAATGCTTAAACTCCTTAATTTAGTGGATGTTAACCACTATGAAATGTTCTTAATGGAAGATGGAGCTAGACAAGTGGCGCAGTTAATCTACGGCGAAAATCACGGAGATAGTCAATGACACTTAAAGGTCGCAGAGCATTTATTACCGGTTCTTTTCAAGGTATTGGACTTGGTATTGCTAACGAATTAGCTAAAGCAGGTGCAGATATTGTGCTGCACGGATTAGCTAGTGATGAAGTAATTTCTGCGGCTGAGAAGCAGATAAGAGCACATGGCGTTAAAGTCGAATCCAAGGTATCAGATTTACGCGATGCTGCTGCCACCGAGAAGTTGATTGAGAAAATTTTGGCTGGCGGCCCAGTGGATATTCTCTGTAATAACGCAGGGATTCAACACACAGCGCCAACTGCTGAAATGCCACGAGAGAAGTGGAACGACATTATTGCAATCAATTTAGAATCTTTCTTCGACACGATGCGCCTGCTGCTACCGCAGATGGCAGAACGCGGTTACGGTCGCGTGATTAATACCGCTTCGGTACATGGACTAGTGGCATCTGTCGCGAAAGCGCCATATGTATCAGCTAAACATGGCGTCATCGGTTTAACTCGTGTAACAGCGCTCGAATATGCCGATAAAGGAAGTCGTGAAAGTGGTGGCGTTACCGTAAATGCGATTTGTCCAGGCTGGGTGGAAACTGCGCTAATTGAACCGCAGATTCAAGCTCGCGCTGACAAATTTGGCGGCGATCGCGTAAAAGGAATTGCTGATTTGTTATCAGAGAAACAACCATCAAGAAGGCTTGCTACGCCAGAAGATATCGGAGCGCTGGCCGTATTTTTATGCTCTAAAGCGGCACATAACATCACAGGAGCTGCAATTCCAGTCGACGGCGGTTGGACATCACAATGAGTAAATTAACTTTTAAAAACGCAATCGCGATTGAAAAACCACTTCAAGTCATTGGTGCGATAAATGCCAATCATGCATTACTTGCTGAGCAAGCTGGTTACAAAGCAATCTACTTAAGTGGCGGCGGTGTAGCCGCAGGTTCGTTAGGTATTCCAGACTTAGGAATTACTACATTGGATGATGTCTTAACTGATGTTCGAAGAATCACCAATGTATGCCAATTACCTTTACTTGTGGATATTGATACTGGTTTTGGTACTACGGCATTCAATATTGGTCGCACCATTAAAGAGGTTGAAAAAGCAGGCGCTTCTGCAGTTCATTTGGAGGATCAAGTAGCAGCAAAACGTTGCGGCCACCGACCAAATAAGGAGATTGTCAGCTGCAATGAGATGGTAGATCGGATTAAAGCGGCAGTTGATGCTAAATCAAATAGCGAATTCACAATCATGGCTCGTACTGACGCGCTGGCAAATGAGGGCTTAGATGCCGCTTTAGATCGCGTGCGTCAATATGTGGCAGCAGGCGCCGACATGATTTTCCCCGAAGCAGTTGGTGATTTGGAAACTTACAAGAAGTTCCGAGAAGCAGCCGGAGTTCCAATTTTGGCTAACATCACCGAATTCGGAAAGACGCCGCTCTTTACTTTGGCGGAATTACGTAGCGTTGATGTTGATGTGGTTTTATATCCGTTATCTGCATTTAGAGCGATGAACAAAGCAGCGGAATTGGTTTACAAAACAATCCGAAGCGAAGGTACCCAGAAGAATATTTTGCCGCATATGCAAACTAGGGAAGAGCTGTATCAAGCTATAGATTATTATCGATACGAAGCTGAATTGGATAAGTATCAACAAGGCAAATGAGCGAATTTAAACCAAAGAAATCTGTTGCCTTATCGGGAGTAGTTGCCGGAAATACTGCTATCTGCACAGTTGGTCGAAATGGCAATGATCTTCACTATCGCGGCTTCGATATTGCAGATTTGGCTAAACATTGCCAATTTGAAGAGGTCGCACATTTATTAATTTACGGGTTTCTACCTAATCAAGACGATTTAGCAGAATACATAGCAAGATTAAAAACATTACGAGATTTGCCGCCACAAGTTAGAGAAGTTTTAGAGCAGTTACCAGCAACTACTCATCCAATGGATGTCTTGCGTACGGGGGTTTCGGCGCTTGGCACGATTGAACCGGAACATGAAAGCCATAGTTCGAAAGGGGCGCAAGCAATTGCCGATCGGCTAATAAGTGCTACGCCATCGATGCTCTGCTATTGGTACCACTTTGCAAATAACGGCAAACGAATTGAATGTAGCACTGATGCAGAGACTATCGGTGCACACTTTTTACAGCTTTTGCATGGTGAAAAACCAAGCAATGAGTGGGAAGAAGCAATGCGAGTTTCATTGATTCTCTATGCCGAGCACGAATTTAATGCGTCAACTTTCACTGCTCGCGTTATTGCAGGCACTGGTAGCGATATTTATTCTGCAATTACTGGCGCTATCGGAGCGCTTCGTGGTCCAAAACATGGTGGCGCTAATGAAGTGGCGTTAGAAATCCAGGAACGTTATGCCGATGCCAATGAAGCTGAAACTGACATCAGAAAACGAGTCGAAAACAAAGAGGTAATTATTGGTTTTGGCCATCCGGTTTACACCATCTCAGATCCTAGAAACCCAATTATCAAAGAGGTTGCCAAGAATTTAAGTTCCGATAACCGAGTGCTATTTGAGATTGCTGAACGGCTAGAGAGCGTGATGTGGGAACTGAAGAAGATGTTTCCAAATTTAGATTGGTTTAGCGCAGTTGCTTATCATGAGATGAAAATACCCACTGCGTTCTTCACACCGATATTTGTGATTTCACGAATCACGGGTTGGTCTGCCCATGTAATTGAACAACGAGAAGATGGAAAGATAATCAGACCATCAGCTAATTACATTGGTCCAGAAGATGAAAAGTTCATAACAATAGAGGAGCGTTAATTGTCTGCACAGGTAACTAAGAACAATCAACCATTTGATCAAGAGATCCAAGATATTGTTGATTACGCTCTTAATTATGAAGTGAAATCTGATCTGGCTTATAAGACTGCATGGTCCTGCTTGCTAGATACGATCGGTTGCGGTCTGGAATCTTTGGAATATCCAGCTTGCACGAAGTTACTTGGACCACTGGTACCTGGTACCAAAGTTGATAAAGGTGTTCGAGTACCTGGAACAAATTATGAGCTAGATGTGGTTCAAGGTGCATTCAATATCGGTACCGCAATTCGTTGGTTAGATTTCAATGACACTTGGTTAGCAGCAGAGTGGGGACATCCAAGCGATAACTTAGGTGGCATATTGGCAGTTGCGGATTGGTTAAATCGCACCGGACAAAAAGTCATTACAGTCAAAGATGTACTTACTGCCATGATTAAAGCTCATGAGATTCAAGGTTGCATTGCACTTGAAAATTCATTTAATAAAGTCGGCCTTGATCACGTAATTTTGGTTAAAGTTGCATCAACTGCAGTTGTTTGTCAGATGATGGGCTTAACTAGAGAAGAAACTTTAAATGCAGTCTCACTTGCATGGATCGATGGGCAATCTCTTAGAACTTATCGCCATTATCCAAATGCAGGTTCACGTAAATCATGGGCAGCAGGCGATGCCACATCTCGCGCCGTTCGCTTAGCTTTAATGGCCAAAGTAGGAGAGATGGGTTATCCCTCAGCATTAACTGCAAAAGTCTGGGGCTTTTACGATGTTTCATTTAAAGGAAATCATTTTAAATTTCAGCGCCCTTATGGCAGTTACGTCATGGAAAACGTGTTATTTAAAATTTCGTTTCCAGCGGAGTTTCATTCACAGACCGCTTGCGAAGCAGCATTCCAGCTTTATCAATGGATGAAAGATAACGGCAAGAGCAGTGATGACATCAAGAAAGTCACTATCCGTACTCATGAAGCTTGCATCCGAATTATTGATAAGAAAGGCCCATTAAATAACCCAGCAGACCGAGATCATTGTGTTCAGTACATGGTCGCCGTGCCGCTGATATTTGGTCGATTAACTGCAAAAGATTACGAAGATGAAATTGCCGCAGATCCAAGAATCGATGCGCTACGTGAAAAGATGGTCTGCGTTGAAGATCAGTCTTTTACGGCAGATTACTTTGATCCAGAAAAGCGCAGCATTGCTAATGCTCTAACTATTGAATTTAATGATGGCACTATGAGCGACGAGTTTGTGGTGGAGTATCCGGTTGGACATAGACGTCGTCGCGAAGAAGGGCTTCCGCTTTTAATTGCAAAGTATCAGAAGAATCTAAGAAGAGTTTTTAACGAGGAAGTTGCGAAAAATATAGAGAAAGTTTCGCTGGACATTGACCACTTGCTTACAATGAAAGCTGATGATTTCGTTTCACTATTTGTTATTAAGTAAACATACTTTCGAAATTCATTAGCGAACACTGCGAAGAACCGCAGTTACCTTACCTAGGATCTCGCAATCATCACCATTGATTGGTTGATAGGCAGGATTTGCAGGTAATAACCAGATATGTCCATCTTTACGAGAAAATGTTTTAACAGTTGCTTCGCCATCAATCATTGCAGCAACAATTTCACCTTTTTCACATGTCTTCTGTGAACGGATAACCACGAAATCGCCATCGCAGATCGCAGCTTCAATCATTGAATCGCCAACGACTTTGAGCATAAACAATTCGCCGCTTCCGACAATTGACTCGGGAAGCGGGAAGGTCTCTTCGATGTGCTGTTCAGCAAGTATCGGTCCACCTGCAGCGATGCGGCCAACTAGTGGAATCTGGCGAGAGCGATCAGCGATCACATTGGAGTCTGATACGACGACCTCGATGGCGCGACCCAGGGCGGCATCGCGGCGGATAAAGCCCGCCTCTTCGAGCGCCTTTAACTGGTACTGAACGGAAGCCGAGCTTGATAGCCCAGCGGCCTCTCCGATCTCACGAATCGATGGGGGATAACCGTTATTTCGGATGCCCTCCTGGATAGCCGAGAGAATCTTGACCTGGCGGGCGGAGAGCCCCGATTGATCTTTGCTCATGCCCTAAGGGTGACATATCTTGGAAAAAAATTCAAACATTTGTTCGAAATTTTCTTGACCTTTGTCGTAGGGGTGCTCTATCGTTCTCTTATTCGAACAGGTGTTCGAATACAGGAAACCTTCCCCGGATTCCTAACTCAGAGCAATGAAATAAGTGAGAAAAGTAGGAGTTACATAGATGAGAAACCACAAGAATAACCGTCGTAGCCGTCAAGCAAATATCCGCCTTGCCCGCTTCCTTGTGGTCCTCTCGCTAACCACAGTATTCGGGGCTGGTTTTGCAATGCAGGCTGGAGCAGGCTCTAAGGCCTCACTGGAACAGAGCCAAATCCAAAGTAAGAGTTTTGTGACCATCACAATCGCACCTGGTGAGAGCTTATGGTCGATTGCAAAGTCCATCAGTCAGTCCCAAGCCAGCCAATCCCAGGAAGGGGTAGATCCACGCCAGCTGGTTGATCAGATCATGACAGTTAATGGCCTAGCTTCTGCGCAACTTCCTGCAGGTAGCCAAATTCGCGTGCCGCTTAACTAGCAAAACACTCTTTTCCTGATTTTTTCCACCCCGTGTAGCCTTTTCTCCTTATGAGAAAGCTCCTCTCTCTATTTGCAGCTCTGGCGATGGCCACCACCATCCTGCCGGCGGCAAAGGCTGCCCCGACCGTGGCTGAGATTCAACGCCAGGTCAATGAGCTACGCGAAGAGGCGGCGGGAAAGTATGAAGCGGCAAATGGAGTCAAGTATCAGATCTCCAAATTGCAGCGAGAGCTAAATGGCCTAAAGCAGGGCGAAGCAGCTGCCAATGCCAAAGCTGAGAAGTTAAAGAGCGAGATCTCAAAGTTAGCAATTGAAAATTATAAAAATGGTGGATTAGGAAATGGTCTGGAGCTCTTACTTTCAAGAGACCCTTCCAAATATTTATCTGATGCTTCAATGTTAGATGTTTTAGCGCAGCGATATTCCACAAAACTCAGACAGTTAAAGACATATCAGCAAGGTTTGCAATCAAGCCAATTGGTAGTTTCAGATCGCA
This sequence comes from Candidatus Nanopelagicaceae bacterium, assembly GCA_051006515.1. Lineage (GTDB taxonomy): Bacteria > Actinomycetota > Actinomycetes > Nanopelagicales > Nanopelagicaceae > ZLKRG08. Next base: position 6,923 of record JBPCTD010000082.1, read on the forward strand.
CTGCACAATTACAGGCAGCCCAAAAAAGACTTGAAAAACAAGTGGCTTCAGCTAATGCCGCACTTAAAAAAGCCGAGAAATTACTGGCTAATTTAAAGGCAGAAGAGCGCGCAAAATTATTAGCAGCTGATGATGCAGAGCAGAAGAAAATTCTCGCCGAATCAAAGCGATTAGCAGCACTTTATGCTGGTGGTTCCACAAAAGGTGCAATTGCACTTCGTTATGCCCTTGATCAATTGGGCGATATATATGTTTGGGCCGGCGCTGGTCCAACTAAATGGGATTGCAGTGGACTTACGATGCGCGCCTTTCAAAGAGCGGGAGTATCAATGCCGCACTTTGCCGCAGCGCAATTTAGATATGGAAAGAACATTCCCAGAAGCGCGCTCGCTCCTGGTGATTTAGTTTTCTTTGGTCGACCAATTAGCCACGTCGGTATTTATATGGGCAAGGGAAAGATGGTTCATGCCCCGCGCCCAGGTAAGCGAGTTGAGATTGCGACCGCCTTTAGCTTGGGTCGTAAGCCATTCGTTGGCGCTAAACGTCTCTAGCGTCTCTAGCGTCTATAGCGTTCAATAAATTTTCGATTTTGGCGTGTCGCGCCGACCCTACTTGAAAACCCTAAAGTGATGCTTTATGGTTCTGCTCCTGACCCCAATATCTAGTGGTATAAGAGCCAAAACTCTCCATTAGTTGTGGTTTCAGAGGCAGAATTGGGGTAGGTTACCGCCTCCCGCTGTTATAGCTTTAAAGAAAGTTTCAAGTATGAAAGGAGTCATTCGATGAACTGCCCATTTTGTAGACACGATGACTCCAGAGTGATCGACTCTCGCGTTGTTGATGATGGCATTCAAATTCGCCGTCGCCGTGAATGCCAATAGTGCGGCCAACGATTATCAACTCAAGAGACAGCAATTCTTAATATCATCAAACGCTCTGGCGTTACCGAACCATTTAGCCGCGAGAAGGTAATTAATGGTGTTCGTAAAGCTTGTCAGGGAAGACCAGTTTCCGAAGATGATCTAGCGCGCCTTGCTATGACTGTCGAAGAGACCCTACGCCGCTCAGGCCAGGCAGATATCGAAGCCCAAGAGGTGGGTATGGCGATACTTGCGCCACTAAAAGAACTAGATGCCGTGGCTTACCTCAGATTTGCTTCGGTATACCGTAACTTTTCTTCCCTTGCTGACTTCGAAGGTGAAATTTCCCTACTTCGAGAATTCCCTACAGTAGAAAAAACAACCCCGCAAAAAGCTGTTTCTAAATAAAAAAATAAAAATAAATATTCAATACTAGAGAAAGAGCACCAATGTCTGACACGGTCATCAATCGACCATCTAAAGCAGATGCGAAATCTGTATTTAGCCACAACACTAAAAAGGGTAAAGGACTCACAATTGAACGCCTTTACACCAATGAAGGAGTACATCCCTACGACGAAGTTTCATGGGAACGTCGTGATGTTGTACAACAGAATTGGAAAACCGGCGAGACCGTCTTCGAACAACGCGGTGTTGAATTTCCAGATTTCTGGTCGATCAATGCATCGACTATCGTCACCACCAAATACTTCCGCGGGGCAGTAGGTCGTGAAGATCGCGAGTGGTCACTTCGTCAAGTAATCGATCGCGTGGTGCTTACTTACACCAAAGCAGGTAAAGAGTTTGGTTACTTTGCAACTCCAAAGGATGCTGAAGTATTCGAACACGAACTTACCTACATGTTGTTACATCAGGTATTTAGCTTTAATTCACCAGTTTGGTTCAACGTTGGTACCAACCAACCACAGCAGGTAAGTGCATGCTTTATCTTGTCTGTAGATGACACTATGGATTCAATCCTTAACTGGTATCGCGAAGAGGGCATGATTTTCAAAGGTGGATCTGGTGCTGGTCTAAACCTTTCAAGAATCCGCTCATCAAAAGAGCTTTTAAAATCAGGCGGAACCGCATCTGGCCCAGTCTCATTTATGCGTGGTGCTGATGCTTCAGCCGGAACCATCAAATCTGGTGGCGCAACTCGTCGTGCCGCAAAGATGGTTGTTTTAGATGTAGATCATCCAGATATCGAAGAGTTTATCGAGACCAAAGTTCGCGAAGAGGACAAGATTCGCGCACTTCGCGATGCTGGCTTCGACATGGATTTAGGTGGCAAAGACATCATCTCTGTTCAATACCAGAATGCAAATAACTCAGTTCGTGTATCTGATGATTTCATGGCTGCAGTTGAAAAAGGCGAGCAGTTCCCATTAACTGCTCGTGCAACTGGTGAAGTTGTTGAGATGGTTGACGCACGCAAACTATTCCGCAAGATGGCAGAAGCGGCATGGTCATGTGCTGATCCTGGAATTCAATATGACACCACAATTAACGATTGGCACACCAATCCAGAGACCGGTCGCATCAATGCATCAAACCCATGCTCTGAATACATGTCACTCGATAACTCTTCTTGCAACTTGGCTTCACTTAACTTGATGAAGTTCCTAAAGCAAGATGGTTCTTTTGATAGCCGTACATTCTCACGCGCGGCAGAGCTAATCATTACTGCAATGGATATCTCAATCTGCTTTGCTGATTTCCCAACTGAAGCAATCGGAGATACCACTAAGCGTTATCGCCAGCTCGGAATTGGATATGCAAACCTTGGCGCACTTCTTATGGCATCTGGCCTTGCATATGATTCAGATGGCGGTCGTGCACTAGCTGGTGCGATTACTTCTTTGATGTCAGGTATTACTTACAAGCGCTCAGCAGAACTTGCGGGCATTGTTGGCGCATACGATGGCTTCGCACGTAATGCACAGCCACATGCACGCGTAATGCGTAAGCATGCATCAGCTTCATCTGCGGCTAAATCATTTAGCACCATGGATGCCGATGTTTGGGCTGTAGCTAATAAGGCTTGGGATGATTGCCTTGCAATTGGCGATAAGAATGGTTGGCGTAACGCACAGATCTCTGTGCTTGCTCCTACCGGAACCATCGGTTTGATGATGGATTGCGATACCACCGGTATCGAACCTGATTTCTCATTGGTTAAGTTCAAGAAGCTAGTAGGTGGTGGTTCGCTACAGATCGTTAACCAGACAGTCCCACAAGCGCTACGTAAACTTGGCTATAACGAGGAAACAATCGAAGCGATCGTCGAATACATCGCAAGCAATGGACATGTTATTGATGCTCCTGGTTTAAAGACTGAGCACTATGACATTTTCGATTGCGCACTTGGTAAGCGATCAATCGCTCCAATGGGCCACGTTCGAATGATGGCAGCTTGCCAGCCATTCCTATCTGGCGCGATCTCAAAGACTGTTAACTTGCCAGAAGATGCAACCGTCGAAGAGGTAGAAGATGTCTACTTCCAAGGTTGGAAGCTTGGCCTAAAGGCGATTGCGATTTATCGCGATAATTGCAAAGTTGGCCAGCCGCTATCTGATGCAAAGGCTGAAAAGAAGGAAGCAGCTGCAGTTGCAGATGCTCCAGCAACACCAGTTCGTAAGCGACTACCAAAGTCACGCCCATCTCGCACCACTTCATTTAATGTTGGCGGAGCAGAGGGTTACATGACTGCAGGTGCTTATAACGATGGCACTCTTGGTGAAGTATTCCTAAAGCTTGGTAAGCAAGGTTCAACTCTTGCCGGTGTAATGGATGCATTCTCAATCGCAGTATCAATTGGTCTTCAATACGGAGTTCCACTACAGACATTCGTAGAGAAGTTCATGAACTTGCGCTTTGAGCCAGCAGGTATGACCGATGATGCAGATGTACGTATGGCACAGTCGATGCTTGATTACATCTTCCGTCGTCTAGCTCTTGATTACTTACCATTCGAAGAGCGTGCCGCAATTGGTCTATACACCGCCTCCGAACGCGCTCGCGCCCTAGAGACCGGCGAATACACACCTGATGTGGAAACCATCAAGCAATCAACTGAATCTCTAGCGCAAGGCGTAGAAGTATCTGCAGCACCTGTAGCTACTCCAGCGCCAAAGCCAGTTGAAATCAAGATTGAAAGCGCAGCTCCAACAGCTGTTGGATCATCAACTGAGCTACTTGAGAAAATTTCAGGTATCAAATCTGATGCGCCACTTTGTATGACATGCGGAGTCAAGATGCGTGCATCTGGCGCTTGCTATGTCTGCGAAGGATGCGGTTCAACCTCTGGTTGCTCTTGATTAGCTAGCTTCTAATAAAAAACCCTGTCCTTTTTGGTTCGATTCTGAACTGAAATCGACAGGGTTTTTTTGTCTAGAATTACCAACATGAAGAAAGTAGCCGCAGCGCTAGCTCTGGCACTTATAGTTGGTTGCGCAAATCAATCAGCGCCAGAAAAAAAGCCAAGCCCAAAGCCAACATCACAAAACATCACCATCGCATTTGGCGGGGATACACATGGCGTTTCTCAGATTTCACGCTTTCTAAATAGCGGCGGAAATCCATTTGCTGGCGTCTCTGATCTTTTATCTAAAGCTGACATTTCAGTGCTCAATTTAGAAACTGCAGTTACAACCCAGGAGATCAAACAAGAGAAGAAGTACATCTTCAATAGCAATCCATACCTACTTGATTGGATTAAAACTTCTGGAGTTGATGTAGTAAACCTTGGAAATAATCACGCCGGAGATTATCTGCGTGCTGGTTTAACCGAGACTATTAAAAATGTTGAAGATCGGGGAATGAAGGTAATCGGCGCAGGCAATAGTGGACGTGATGCTTGGACTTCAAAAGTCATAAATGTACGCGGCACAGATGTGGCTTTTCTTGGAATAGCCAAGATAAATAGCGGCGTAGAAACTTTAGCGAGCGGCGAATTGGCGGGAACAACTAATGGGTGGGATCCACAAGTGGTGGAACTTGCGATTAAAGCAGCGGCCCGCCAAGCAAAGATAGTAATTGTTTACACCCATTGGGGAGTCGAAGAGAAGTACTGTCCGCAATCAAAAGATGTGGCAGATGCGAAACAATGGTTGGAATGGGGCGCTACTGCCGTCATCGGAAGCCATCCGCATCGCCAACAGCCAGCAATCAGATATGGCGCAAAACTCGTTGATTTTTCGCTTGGAAACTTTGTCTTTTACGCAACTAGCGGTGGTGGCTTGGAATCAGGCATCGGTTATTTAACAGTTACTCCTACTGGCGAAGTGGTTGACTACAAATTCCATCCCGCGCTTATTAATCCAAATACTGGCTCTCCGATACTTTTGAGCGGGCAGCAAAAGCGTGAAGCAATCGCTAAGAAACAGCGGACTTGTAATAATTTAATTTCTTCAGATTAGCTAAGCGACCAATATTGAGCGCTTTGAAAGACCCATAAAGTAGCCTTCAATTAAAGTTTCCGGTGAGTTTTCAGGATTATCGGCAGCGCCTAAAGTTACAAATAGTGGAGTGAAATGTTCTACTGTGGGATGCGCGTAAGGCATTCCCGGTGCTAGCTCCTTAAATTTATTTAATGATTCAACATCACCATTTGCCAATGCTTCTGCTACCCATGTATCAAATTCACTTGACCAGCCAGGAGCGGTGGCATCGATTCGCCAATCTCTTAAGAATGGTAAGCCGTGAGTTAGAAATCCCGATCCAATAATTAAAACACCTTGCTCGCGTAATGTGCGTAAACGTTTTCCGAGTTGCATTAACTTTTCTGGATTAGAAGTAGGCATAGACATTTGCAAGACTGGAATGTCAGCATCTGGATACATAACTTTTAGCGGAACCCAAGCCCCATGATCTAAACCACGATTTGCTTGATATACAGGTTCGGTATCAGGCATCAAAGAAGCAACTTCCTTTGCCAAGAAAGTGGCATCTGGAGTTTCATATTTCATTTGATAATACTTTTGATCAAAACCACTAAAGTCATAAACCAGAGGAGTGCCTGCAACTGCTGAAGAGAGCGTCACTGGTTCTGATTCCCAATGAGCCGAAACAATCAAAATAGCTTTTGGCTTTGGTAGCTTCTTTGCCACCTCTTTAAGTTCGGAAGTCCAAAGGGGATCATCAAGCAGCATCGGAGCGCCATGACCAATATAAAGGGCAGGCATCTTGTTCATATGCAGACTCTACAACATAGTTGAAAATTCAACTACTTGGAATAACCTTAATATAGGCGCTGAAATTAGTTCGTATCGCGCAACTCTGGTCGCAAATTCTTAGCTAGTTAATAGATACTTAAGTAATTGAACCAGGAGCCAAATAGATGCAGATTACAAACGAATGGACCGAACTTGCTAAGAGCATCAGCTTTAGAAAGCAGATGTTCATAAATGGCGACTATGTAAACGCCTTAAGCGGCAAGACTTTCGATGCAATTTCTCCGATCGATCAGAGTATTTTGACTTCAATCTCAGCAGCCCAAAGTGAAGATGTTGACTTAGCGGTGAAATCAGCCAAAAAGGCATTTGATTCTGGTATCTGGCGTGACATGAATCCACGTGACAAGAAAGAAATTATGTTGCGCTGGGCTGATTTAGTGCGAGCGAACTATAAGGAGTTAGCCTTACTTGAAACATTAGAAGTTGGTAAGCCAATCGGGGATACCTCAAGTTATGACGCGCTAGCAGTTGCTAGAAATATTCAATGGTATGCCGAAACAATTGATAAAACTTATGATGAAATCGCACCTGCGCCCAAGAGCGCATTGGCGATGATCACCAGAGAACCACTTGGAGTAATCGGCGCAATTGTTCCGTGGAACTATCCAAATGTGATTGCCTCTTGGAAATTTGCACCAGCAATTGCAATGGGAAATTCAATCGTTCTTAAGCCTTCAGAAGAATCAACGCTTGCCACATTAAGAATTGCAGAATTAGCAGTTGAAGCTGGACTTCCGCATGGTGTTTTCAACGTAGTAACTGGACTTGGCCACGAAGCTGGTAAAGCTTTGGCGCAACATCCAGATGTGGCAAAAATTGCATTTACAGGAAGTACTGCAGTCGGACGGATGATGCTGCAATACGCTGCTGATTCAAATATGAAACAAGTATCTCTAGAGCTTGGCGGTAAGAGCGCACAGGTAGTACTTAACGATGTAGTGGATCTTGATGCAGCAGCATCAACTATTGCCTGGGGGATTTTCTATAACTCAGGGCAGACTTGCAATGCGGGATCACGTGTAATCGTCCAAGCCGAAATCAAAGATGCCTTATTTGCTAAGTTAAATGATTTTGTAAAGACATTTAGGTGTGGCCATCCATTGGATCCACAGACACAGATGGGACCAGTGGTTTCATTGAAACAACGCGATCGAGTTAATTCTTATCTTGATCAAGTTGGAACGGCTGGAGAGCGCTTTATATTTGGCGGCAAGAAACCTTCTGGTAATGATTGCAACTTTGAGCCTACTTTGATTGATGGAGTAGCGCACGATTCGAAATTGGCGCAAGAAGAGATCTTTGGTCCAGTAATTGTTGCTGAAATTGCTAAAGATGAAGCGCATGCACTGGAACTTGCCAACGGCACCAATTATGGTTTGGCGGCTTCTGTTTGGAGCGGCAATATTTCAAAAGCACATAATTTTGCTCGCAAATTACGTGCCGGAACAGTCTGGATAAATACATTTGATATGAGCGATGTAATCACGCCATTTGGAGGATTTAAGAACTCCGGTAGCGGAAGAGATAAATCGTTACACGCTCTTGACGCTTATAGCGCGCTTAAAACCACTTGGGTGGATCTTAATTAATAATAGTATCCGCATGTGGGTCTTAAAGAGGTCAAGAAGTATCTAGATATCGCAATTAGCGCGATTGATGGCACCCCTCGACAAGGCCAAATAGAGATGGCCGAAGCGGTCGCTAACTCAATTATTGATGAACACCATCTATTGGTGCAGGCCGGAACAGGCACTGGAAAATCTCTTGCTTACTTAGTGCCAGCGATTGTAAGCGGAAAGAGAACTTTGATTGCAACCGCCACATTAGCGCTTCAAAGGCAGTTGGTAGAAAGAGATTTGCCAAGAATTGTGCCGGTGCTTGAAAAAGCTTTGGGCCGTGAAATCAAGTACGGGATATATAAAGGCGTTGGCAATTATGTCTGCTTACAGAAATTAAATTCCGAGGAACCAGATCCAGACGGTGAATTACTTTTAGAACTTTCTAGTTTAGGAAAAGAGGCGCAACGTTTGCGCGCATGGGCGGAAACTCCTGGAGTTTCAGGGGATCGAGATGAAGCGCCCGATGTAGATCGCCGTGTTTGGGCAGCAAGTTCAGTAAGCGGCCGCGAATGTGTAGGTGCTGATATCTGCAATTTTGGTGCAAAATGTTTTGCCGCAAATGCCAAAGCGAAAGCGTTATCAGCGGATATCGTGGTTTCAAATCACACATTGTTAGCTTTAGAAGTAGTCGAATCACATCCGATTTTGCCTGAACGAGATTTAGTTGTGTTAGATGAAGCTCACGAATTCATGGATCGAACTACCCAAGCCGTTACAGAAGAATTAACGGCACCTAGAGTTGCGCGCGCTGCGGCGATGGCTCGAAAATACAAGGCGATTAGCAATAAATTAGTGGATTCATTTACCCATGCAGCTGATGATTTTTCAGATGCAATGGATGCATATTCTGAAATTTTCCGAGGCGATTCTGAATTCAATCGTAAATTGGATGTTTTGCCAGTTGAACTTGAAACAGCAGTAAGACGAGTCAGAGAAACTGCGCAAGCAATCATGCAATTTTTGCAGGCGGATGATGACATTATCGACACCACTGAACTGGCAGAGCGAGCAAGGGTAAAAGGCGCAGTAAATGAAGTAAGTGTTACGGCACAGAAACTATTAAAGTTAGGTAAAGGTCAGGTACTTTGGTATGAACCAACATTTAAGACTTTATATCTAGCACCGCTATCAGTATCAAATGTCTTACGTAAGAATATGTTGCGCCAGACTCCAGTTATTGCAACTAGCGCAACTTTAACTATTGGCGGTGGCTTTGATGCGATGGCTAAGCAGATTGGTTTCTTATCTGGCAATGAAAGTTCATCAGAATTGGATGAAGATAAAGCGGATAATGAAATAGATCCAGCAAATGTTCAAATGTTGGATGTCGGTTCACCTTTTGATTTTGCACAGCAAGGCGTGCTTTATCTGCCTAAACATCTACCTGAGCCAGGAAGAGATGGAGTAGCGCCAGAAGTTTTAGAACATTTAGGTGAGTTAATCGATGCCGCTGGCGGTAGAACGTTAGCGCTCTTTAGCTCTTGGCGCGGCGTAGAAGCGGCTGATGCACATTTACGTAAAGTTTTGGCAGAGCTTCCAATTCGAATCATTACTCAAAAACGTGGGGATGCGGTTGCGCCACTAGTTGAGAAGTTTGCAAGTGATGAAACTAGCGTCTTACTTGGCACCATGACGTTATGGCAAGGCGTAGATGTTCCAGGTTCAGCTTGCACTTTGGTAGCAATAGATCGAATTCCGTTTCCACGCCCTGATGATCCCGTGATGTCTGCAAGAAGTGCAGAAGTTGATGCCGCCGGCGGTAGTGGCTTCATGTCAGTTTCTCTACCAAGAGCAGCACTTTTATTAGCTCAAGGAACAGGCAGGCTGATTCGAAGTACCGACGATCGTGGTGTGGTGGCTATTTTGGATTCCAGAATAGTAAATAAACGCTACGGAAATATTTTGCTTAACTCAATACCACCGCTATGGCGCACCAGCGATCCCTTAACTGTAAAGGAATCGTTGAAGCGCTTAGCAACTACTTTCGAAATTTAGTTACATTAGAAGTTTTTGAACTATCGGTTTTAATTTGGGCCAGCTTTTGGCAAAACTGGGATGCAGGTCAAGACGCTCTAAATCTGTTATTTCAAACCAGCCAATGTCATGAGTCTCTTTATTCCAAAGCGCGGTATCAAGTGCATCTTGGGCGATTGCGATAACTGTGTCATAGCGCCAATCAATATGATCATCAGTAAAAAGTTCTACAACGTCGAGGTGTTTTGGATCTATCCCTGTTTCTTCTACCGCTTCGCGGATTGCAGCTTGTTGAATACTTTCATGAGAATCTCTTGCACCGCCTGGTAAACCCCAAGTATCTCCGTTGTGTACCCACGGTGCGCGATGTTGCATCATCAATTTATTCTGCCTAATCAATAGCAGGCCAGCAGCGCCATTTAAGCCCCAGTGTTTGCCACCGCAGCGACATTCCACCCAGCCATCACCATCGCGCTCAGCCATAAGGTAACGATATCTGTGGATTGCAAATATGTATTAATTGGATTCCTTCTTTACTTAGGCCATGTTAAAACGCTCAATTCTGATAGCTCTAATCAATTTAATTTCATTTGAATTTATTGGCGCACAACCAGCAAACGCCGAATGCACTACCAAAACCTGTATCTCTGTATATATTGAAGATGGCAAAATCGTTATTGATGCAAAAAGAAATGGTGCAACTAGTACACCAAAACCGCGAATCGCACCTACTAAAGCTCCTGTAGTCCGTAAGCCAGTAGCACCTAGATCGACTTATAAGCGAACCTATAAGCCAACATATAAGCCAACTTACAGACCGAGAACCAGCAAACCAGCTGCAAGAAGAACTTCTCCGTCGCTCGCCGACAAGATTCTGCAATCGCTACCAACGCTGCAAGTTGCATATCAACCAGAGGGAACGGTGCTACCAAAAGTGCCAGTTATCTTCTTTACTGATTTGCCCAAAGATTTTCAGAAAGGTTTCAAAATTCTGGGGGAGAGCGTAAAAATTGATGTAAAACCTCGTTCTCTCTGGAATTTCGGTGATGGTTTTGTATTAGTGACTTCAAAGTCAGGTGCACCTTATCCTTCACGTGATATCACACATTCCTATTCGGTTCCGGGTACTTACCTAGTTTCTGTGTCTACGTTCTGGAGCGGCACATTTACCGTTGCTGGTGTTACCACTGAGATACCCGGCAAAATCGAACAGAACAGTTATGTTGAGGTAAAAGTTGTAGGTGCAGGTACTAAGTTTGTGGGTAAGTAAAAACAGAGTTGCTGGCCATTGTTAACGATTGGCGCATGACAACTGTTAAGACTCCACATGATTTACTCGCTGCGGTGCCATTTCTAATTGGCTACCATCCAACCGATTCTTTGGTGCTAATTTCTGTTAAAAACGATACTTTAGAGATGGCGATGCGAATTGATTTCCCAATCAACCCGCTTGAAGGTACTTATCAACTTTTGGCTTCACATTTGAAACGTGATCACGCAGAGGCAGCGTTGGTGGTGGCTTATGAACCTTCTGACTCTAAGCTCGGCGAAGAAGTTCTTAAAAATATGGCAGATGCAATCGCGGCAATTGAGATTCCGATTCGCGAATTGATGTTGGTTAGAAATAATCGCTGGCGCTCTCTGCTCTGCAATGATCCAACATGCTGCCCAACAGATGGCACACAAATTGGCGATTTTCAAAATAGCCGAATCGCCGCAGAACAAGTAGCAACCGGCAAGTTATTACCTTATGCCGACTCTGAAGGCTTGAGCCATTCAATATCTGCTGCGCAATTAGCTAAAGATTTAAATTGGAATGCACAGGTAATCGCATTTCGCATAGATCCAGAAGACTCCGAATTAAATGCAAAACAGCGCGATGGCGCTGAGTCACTGCTGTTACTTGCAGATTTCTATATTCAAAATGGCAACTGCAAAGATTTTGATTTGATTGCCCGAGTTTTAGGGCGGTTATCGGATATCCAAGTTAGAGATTATGCACTTGGCTGCCATACTCAAGAAAGCCTTACCGCTTATTGGACTATGTGGCGAGATTTGCTTCGTATCGCTCCACCAAAGTTTGTTGCGCCAGTTGCATCATTGTTTGCCGCTATTTCCTATGAGAATGGCGATGGCGCACTTGCTCACAGAGCACTTGATCGCGCCATTGAAGATGATCCAGAGTATTCATTATCTAGATTGCTCCGCCGGGTCTTTAGTAGTGGCTGGCCACCATCAGGATTTGCACAATTGCGCAGCGAACTTCATCCCCGTGTAACTCAAACGATATTTGGCTAAGTGTTAAATTGCTGGCAGCTGCGAGCCTTTTGCATATGGCTTAATCGTTTTTCAATTGCTAACCTTCGCGGGTACTTGACCTCCCGAAAGGCCTCAAACAATGAGATTTAAAGCGCTCTACAAATTTTTACCATTATTTCTAATTGCAACATTGCTAACTGCATGCGGTTCTTCATCTGATTCTGCAGCAAGTTCTTGCGAACCAGGAAAGTTAGCAACTGTCACTGATGGCGTATTAACAATTGCAACCGGTGAACCTGCTTACTATCCATGGGTTATCGACGATAAGCCAGAGTCAGGACAAGGTTTCGAAGCAGCAGTTGCGCTAGCAGTTGCTAAGGAACTTGGATACGAAGGCGATAAGGTCAAATGGGTTCGCACCACATTTGATTCTGCAATCACACCTGGTGATAAGAACTTCGATTTCAATTTACAACAATTCTCAATCACTGAAGATCGCAAGAAGGCAGTCGACTTCTCTGATCCTTATTACAAGTCAACACAAGTTATCGTCTCATTTAAGGGAAGCAAGATCGCATCCGCAAAGAGCATTGCTGATTTAGCTGGTGCCAAGTTAGGCGCAGCGGTAGCAACTACTTCGCTAGATGTCATTGAGAAGAACTTGAATTTGAAGGCACAAGTCTTCAATGACAATGCTGCAGGTGTTACTGCGCTAAAGAATAAGCAGATTGATGGTCTTGTAGTTGACCTTCCAACTGGCTTCTACCTATCAGCAGTTGAAGTTCCAAATGGTCTAATCGTCGGCCAAATCGCAGGAAGCGATGAAGCAGATGCTGGCTTTGGATTACTGCTAAAGAAAGATAGCCCGATTACTGGCTGTGTAAATACAGCAGTGAAGGCAATTACCGATAGCGGAACGCTAAAGGCAATTACCGACCAATGGTTAGGCGCAACTGCGGGAGCACCTGTTCTCTCATAACGTTCACCTAAGATAGCCATATGTTTAGTAGGAAGAGGCGTCCAGTAATGGGCGCCTCTTCTGCTTTTTCATCAAATTGGCAACCAAGTCAAATTGAATTAAATCGCCAGTTACAACGAGCGAGCCGTGATTCAAAGAATAAATGGATTGCTGCGCTTTCGAGTCTTTTTGTATTTTTAATAATTGCAGCGGTAGTTGTTCTGGCCCCGGGCTTTAAAACTCTTCGAAATACTTTCTTCGATTGGGCGTATGGGGTAGAGGTACTACCTAAAGTGATTTTGGGATTTACTACCAATATCTTTCTAACAATCATCGCATCAACTTTGGTTGGTTTTATCGCACTTTCAATAGCGCTAATTAGAACTTCACGTTCTCCAGCACTAGCACCCATACGGTTTTTAGCCACAGCATATGTAGATGTATTTAGATCAATCCCTTTGATTTTGGTGATTTTATTGGTGGGCTTTGGTTTGCCAGCGTTGCAGTTAAAAGGCATAACTTCCAATGTTTTGATTCTTGGAACGATTGCAGTAGTAATTACTTACTCTGCATACGTCGCAGAAGTAATCAGAAGCGGCATTTTGAGCGTGCATCCATCACAGAAAGCTGCAGCCCGAACTTTGGGGCTAAACAATTGGCAGACCATGCGTCACGTGGTTTTGCCGCAAGCGCTACGTCGAGTAACGCCACCCTTACTTAACGATTTGGTAGCGCTAATCAAAGACACAGGTCTAGTTTCAATATTAGGCGTGACTGATGCGGTGCGAGCTGCGCAGATTGAAACCTCTAGAACTTTTAACTATACCCCTTACATTACGGCGGCAGTTCTCTTCTTATGTATCACTATTCCGCTTACAAGATTTACCGATCGCACTTTGCGTAAGAGCATGAGCGCGCAGAATGCGGAAGGGGCGGCGTAATGAGCCTCTTGAAAGTAGAGAATCTCCGTAAAAGTTTTGATCAATTAGTAGTCCTGGATGAAGTTAGTTTTGAAGTACCTGATCATTCAGTCACCACATTTATCGGATCGTCTGGCAGTGGAAAATCAACTCTGTTACGAGCTATTAATTTGCTAGAAGTAATCGATGATGGTCAAATTTTCTTTGATGGCGAAGATATCTCAGCCGTGAATACCAATCCTGATTTAGTGCGAAAGAAATTAGGTATGGTCTTTCAATCATTCAATCTTTTTCCGCACAAAACGGTTCTTGAGAATATTACGTTAGCTCCTGTGTTGGTCCATGGGTTATCTAAAGATCAAGCAATTACTGAAGCACAAGCTTTGCTAAAGCGCTTCGGGCTTAGCGATAAAGAAGAACAATATCCCGATCGCTTATCAGGGGGACAGCAGCAACGTGTGGCGATTATTCGCGCAATGTCAGTTAAGCCAAAGCTTTTATTACTAGATGAAATTACTTCAGCGCTAGATCCAGTTTTAGTTAATGAAGTTCTAGAAACTGTTCGCGAATTAAAGAGCGAAGGCGTGGCGATCGTTATGGCCACTCATGAGATGGGTTTTGCCAAGCAAATCGCTGATCAAGTCTGTTTCTTACATCAAGGAAAAATCTACGAACGCGGAACGTCAGACCTGCTATCGAACCCAGTGAAAACCGAAACTAAAGATTTCTTACATAGAGTGCAGCAAGCCGGGCGCCTTTAAATCGCTTCTTTTCTGCAGATTCTCATTTAATTAATTCTGTAATAAACTTCAGCTCACGGTCACGAGCTCCAATGTTTAGCCCCGGCTAATTGGACGGCAACCCTCCAGACTCGGGTGGGGTGCTCCGGGTGACGACCAGATCGTTAATTACATTTGTAGTTGGCGATAAGCTAAAAAATTAGCGCGAGGAGTTTTAATTGCCTATTGCCAATGTAACTGGCGCCTGGTTAGCAGGCGAAGATCCAGGTGCGCGCAAATTCATTAAAGTTGGCGATATCACCATTGAATCTGGTGAGGTAATTCCTGATGTCACTATTGCCTATCAAAGTTACGGCAATTTAAATGAGCGCAAAGATAATGCAATTTTAGTTAATCATGCTTGGACCGGTTGGTCTGATGTAGAAGCTTGGTGGCCAAATATGGTCGGCCCTGGAAAGCCATTAGATACCAATAAATATTTCATTGTCTGTCCAAACGTTCTGGGCGGTTGCCAAGGTTCTACTGGCCCTGCATCTATCTCAAACGATGGCAAGTTCTATGGCTCAAGATTTCCTTCGTTAACTATTCGCGACATGGTGACGGCCGAAGTGGCATTTACCAATGCTTTAGGAATTAATAAATATGTTCTTGCATGTGGCCCATCACTTGGTGGAATGCGTTCGCTGGAGTGGGCGGTGCAATTTCCAGAACGTATCGGTGGCATCTGCACAATTGGCAGCTCTGCGGTAGCAACGGGGGATCAGATTGGAACGGTTTACACTCAAGTTCACGCGATTAAAGCTGATCCTAATTTCAATAATGGTGATTACTATTATCAAGATTCTGGCCCAAATACCGGAATGGGAATTGCGCGTCGAATTGCACATTTAACTTTCCGAACTGAAATTGAGATGGATATGAGATTCGGCCGCGAACTCCAAGGCGATGAGACAGGTAGATATGCAGTTGAGTCATACCTTGACCATCAAGCAGATAAGTTGGCAGCAAGATTTGATGCCAATACCTACATAATTTTGGGCGAGGCCATGAATAGCCATGACATTGGCCGCGATCGCGGTGGCGTAGCAACCGCTCTGTCGACTATTAAAGTGCCAGTAATGGTGGTTTCGATCGATACTGACCGCCTCTTTCCGCCACGTTTACAGCACGAGCTCGCTGAACTTACCCCTGGCTCCAAAATGGAAATCCTGAGTTCGCCATTTGGCCACGATGGGTTCTTAGTTGAATCCGATGCGATGGGGGAATTGCTTCGCCACGCCCTTGAACATGCCGAAGGGGTTCATAGGCATTAGTTAAGCAAGCGATACAAAGTGAACAGCGCAAAAGCTCTGCAAGGCCTTTTGCGAGTTCATCTTTACGGAGCGTGTTTTTGGGAAAACCTGAGAGCTCCCGATACAATTACGCAATCGCAATCGCTCGCTGGCGACACCCCTAATCACAGCGAATGATCTGCAACTAGTTAGTCAAAAATCAACCAGAGGACAATTGTGGCTGTAGCTCGCGCGCCTAAAAATAAAGGCAAGGTAGTTAAAGTAGCTAAGAAGGCTGCCAAAAAAACTCCAGTAAAGACTGTGGCAAAGAAAGCGCCTGTCAAAAAGGTCGCCAAAAAGGTTGCCAAAAAAGTTGCCAAGAAAGTTGCCAAGAAAGTTGCCAAGAAGGTCGAACCAAAAGTTCTACTTAAGAAAGAGTTAACTGCCAGCGATGTAAAGCAGATTCTTGATGCCCGTGATTTAGTTGAACGACAGAAGGTTGTTTTAGCGGAACTTGAAAAGCGCGGTGTTAAATCGATCCACCGAATCCCAAAGAAGGCAGATAAAGATTTAGTCGAAGAGGCGAAGGCGCTAGAAGTTAGCGTGCCAAAGGTAACTGAGAAGTTAAAGAAAGCCGGTCTTGGTTCGCCTTATCGTATGCTTAAGAATTCAGAGAAAGCGCTCGTTGCACCAAAGCCAGAACCAGTAGCTTCTGCAACTTCAACTGAAACTAAGCAACCAAAGACCGTCATTATCGATGGTGAAGAAGTTGAATTAGTTGAAGAAGAAGAGCTTGATCTAAATATAGATAATATCGAAGAAGCCAAAGAGGAAGACAAGACTGAAACTCGCGTTATCAATTTAGCCGATGAAGAAGGCGTTGATGACGGCGAAGGAACTTTCGTGCTTCGCGATTCTGATGAAGAAAAAGAAGAAGAGCAGGGACGTTCAGAGCGTGCCAAACTTCGCGGTCGCTTAGCTGCAGTTAATTTATTAAATGAAGCGATTCGCGCCAAAGAGAATGATCCTTCAAAAACTGCGCACAAAGCTGATTCTCGTCCGCTAACTGCAAAGCAGCTTGAGCTGATGATTACCAGCGTTGATTTAACTGAACGCGGCGCTAAGGCGTTGATTGACTCAATTAATGCCACCCCACTAAAAGAATTTAAGGATGCGCACAAGATTGTCGAAGAGACGATGCGCAGTATCAAGATTGAAATGTCACAGTTACCACCAGAGCAGACAGTTCTTACTGCGGGTGCAACAGCTGACCCAGTGAAGGACTACCTTAAGCAGATCGGCCGTGTTGCCCTGCTTAACGCAGAGCTTGAAGTTGAGCTTGCCACTCGCGTCGAAGCTGGTCTTTTTGCAGAAGAGAAATTAGCAACCGAAAAGAAGCTAGATAAGAAATTAAAGCGCGAACTTGAGTGGATTGCCGAAGATGGACGCCGCGCTAAGAACCACCTACTTGAAGCAAACCTTCGTTTGGTGGTTTCACTTGCAAAGCGTTACACCGGTCGCGGAATGTTGTTCTTGGATCTTATTCAAGAAGGAAACCTTGGTTTGATCCGTGCAGTTGAAAAGTTCGATTACACCAAGGGTTACAAGTTCTCTACCTATGCAACTTGGTGGATTCGTCAGGCAATTACTCGCGCGATGGCAGATCAAGCGCGCACCATCCGTATTCCAGTACACATGGTTGAAGTCATTAACAAACTTGCACGTGTACAGCGACAAATGTTGCAAGATCTTGGCCGCGAACCGACCCCAGAAGAGTTGGCTAAAGAACTTGATATGACCCCAGAGAAGGTTGTGGAAGTTCAGAAATATGGCCGCGAACCAATTTCGTTGCACACTCCGCTTGGTGAAGAGGGCGATTCTGAATTCGGTGATTTGATCGAAGATTCTGAAGCAATCGTTCCTGCAGATGCAGTTGGCTTTACTTTGCTGCAAGAAGAGCTCCATAAAGTTATGGATACCTTGTCAGAGCGTGAAGCTGGAGTAGTAGCGATGCGCTTTGGTTTAACCGATGGTCAGCCAAAGACTCTTGATGAAATTGGCAAGGTTTACGGCGTAACTCGCGAACGTATCCGTCAGATTGAATCTAAGACGATGTCAAAGCTTCGCCACCCATCACGAAGCCAAGTACTGCGCGATTACTTAGATTAATTTACCTAGATCAAAAGTGAAAAAACCGCCGAAAGGCGGTTTTTTTTATTTCGCCATAAAGGTTTCTTCGACGATATTCATAATGAAGTCAACCCATTGCTTTTCATTAACCCCTGAAGGGTTATAGTCATTAACTAATTTTCCTAAGGTGTATGCCTGTATGAAAGTAGCCAATGCTTTTCCATCGACATCTGGTTTAAAGAGCCCTTTGTTCTTTACCTCTTCGGTTACATCTGCAATTGAGTCAGTCAATCTTTCAGTTTCAGTTCCCATTTGCTTTGCCATGCGAGGATTTTCAAAGCATGCAGCCAAAGCTCTCGCGCGCTCAGCACGTGCACTTTTACGTTCGTCTGTCTGGGTAAATTCGGTTAACTTGCGTAGAGCTTCACGGAGTTCATCTTTACTACGTGCCGTGGCTACATTTGTTGTTAAGTATTCAATTGATGCATCTATCCATTTGGAGTATCTGTAGACCTGGGCTGTTTCTACCAACTCCTGAAGATCCTCAAAGTGGTGATACATAGAGCCTTTTGAGACTCCAGAAACATCTAAAACTTCTTCAGCAAGGACTTCGGATGGCGCTTTGCTGTCCAGCATTTTGACGACTGTCTCCACAAGAAGTCGTTTGGTGGGGTGGAAGCTGGTGAACACCTTCAAAAGATACTTGAAGACTTCTTTTTCGCGGAACTAGCCAGAATGGTTATTTCGGTAATCTACGCGGGTGAGCGAAAACGGATCAAGCCAAATCTTCCAAAATCCAAAGAGTGGTTCAATTAAAATCACAGGTAACTTTGATGTAGTTGACCATGAAGGCAAGGTCATAAAGAGCGTAAGCGATCCAAAGCTCTGTGGTTGCGGCCTATCGCAAGATAAACCTTTCTGCGATAAGTCACATGCCAATTATGTAGCGATCGTTACTCAAGCGCTCGAAAGCGCCAAAGCGCAAGCAAAAGCCATTAAGCCAATGGGAGTCTGGCGCACCAGGGCAAATGAAATCCGCCAAAAACTTTTCGATAATCGCATCGCAAGTGGGGAGCATTTAGTTGGAGCAAAGTTTGGTGGCGCACTTTTAAAGAGCGATTCTGAAGAGAAAACTTACGAAGGTATTTTCGGGTTTTTAACTGATGCTATGCAGGTATCTAACAAGCTTAATTTAGCCGAATATATTTACCCTATTGTTGAGGCTGAAGTAGTCTTTAAATTAGACAAAGATTTAACTTCAGAAATCACTTTGAATGAAGTAGAAAATTATGTAAGCCACTTAGCTGCAGGCATAGAGATTTTTGATTGCCGTTACGGAGCCATCGATCCCTTTATTGATGATGCCATCGCAGATAATGCTTGTGGCGCAGGATTTGCAGTTGGACCGTGGGTAGATGCGCGAGGAGTAGATCTATTAAGCGCTCAAATAAGTATTTTTGAAAAACAAGAGTTAAACCAGAAAGTGCCAGCTACAAATATTGCAGGTAACCCATGGCAAGCGGTAGTGAATCTTTCAAAGAAGTTAGCGGAAGTTGGCGCAAAACTTCCCGCAGGATCCATTATTTTTAGCGGATCTGCTACAACTGGCATTCCAATGAAGACAGGTCAATACAAAGTATCGATAACTGGATTGGGTGAAGTTGAGTTTCTAGTTAATTAATTTTAGAAGTTTCGTCCTGAATCTTTGCAGATACGGTCTTTAACTTCTCGGCATACTCTTTGGCGTGGTGCCCACAGAAAAGTAGTTCGCCACCATTTAGGAGAGTGGCACGTACGTATGCCTGTGCGCCGCAACGATCGCAACGATCGACAGCGCGTAATGGTGTCTGTTCGAGCAGTACCTGATCTGTCATCATCTTTCCTCTCCGTGGAACTTACCTTGGGAACAATGAAAGCATAAGTTTTATTTCCGCGCATGAAAATATCGAAAAATTTATGGGTTAAATCACCAAATTGGCAGGCATATCCCAATATCTGGAAGGTTTCACCTTTAAAGGCGGCGCGCTTAAGCCTCTATCTGCAAATAGTTCGCTAGTTTTCGCGGTCGTGGCAGAAGAAGATCGCTCAGTAGAAGCTAGCTATACCGCCAAGGATCTCGCAGTACTCGAAGGCCTAGAGGCCGTACGTAAACGTCCAGGTATGTATATCGGCTCTACCGATTCGCGCGGACTCATGCACTGCCTTTGGGAAATTATTGATAACGCAGTCGACGAATCACTCGCCGGCTACTGCAAGAAAATCGAAATCAATCTTGAATCTGATGGTTCAATCGAAGTACATGACGATGGTCGCGGAATTCCAGTAGATAAAGAACCAAAGACTGGTTTAACAGGTGTAGAAGTTGTAATGACCAAACTTCATGCTGGTGGAAAATTTGGAAGCGGTTCATACGCCGCATCTGGTGGTTTGCATGGCGTGGGTGCATCAGTTGTGAATGCGCTTTCATCAAGGCTTGATGTTGAAGTAGATCGCGGCGGCAAAATACATTGGATGAGTTTCCAAAGAGGCGTCGCAGGAATCTTCGATGGCGATGGGCCAAAATCTTCATTCTCTGCACAATCTGGTTTACGAGTAATCGGAAAGATTTCTTCCAAAGTAACTGGCACTCGAGTCAAGTACTGGCCAGATCGCCAAATTTTCATGAAAGATGCCGAACTTGAAATTGAAGACATATATGCGCGCGCTCGCCAGACTTCATATTTAGTTCCAGGTTTGACATTAATTGTTAACGATCGCAGAACAAAGAGTGGCAAGACGGAGACTTTCTTCCATAAAGGTGGCATTTCCGAATACTGCAATTTCTTGCAACCTGATGATCCAGTTGGAGATGTAATCAGATTAACTGGCAGTGGCCAGTACGAAGAGACTGTTCCAGTTTTGGATGATCAAGGGCATATGGTTTCCACCGATGTTCAGCGCGAAATGGGTGTTGACATTGCATTGAAGTGGGGCAATGGCTACGACACCACAATGCGTTCGTTTGTAAACATTATCGCCACCCCAAAAGGCGGAACCCATGTTCAAGGATTCGAACGTTCAATTACCAAAGTGATAAATGATGCGGCACGAGCGGCTGGAATTCTAAAGAAGAATGAAGCTGATGTAATCAAAGATGATGTACTTGAAGGCTTAACTGCAGTAATCACAGTTCGAATGACCGAACCACAGTTTGAAGGTCAGACAAAAGAAGTTTTAGGTACAAATGCTGCTATCAAAATAGTAGGAAGCGTCGTCGCAGATACCCTCAAAGCATTCTTCTCAACTACCAAGCGCATTGATAAAGCCAATGGAAAGCTAGTCCTAGAAAAAATTGTTGGTGCAGCTCGTACACGAATTGCTACTCGAACCCACAAAGAGTTGCAGCGCCGTAAGAATGCACTGGAATCTTCTTCACTTCCAACTAAGTTAGCGGATTGTCGTTCGGAAGATGTAAATCGCACCGAGCTTTTCCTTGTTGAAGGTGATTCCGCACTTGGTACCACGAAGGCAGCCCGTAACTCTGAATACCAAGCAATTCTTCCGCTACGTGGAAAAATCTTGAACGTACAGAAGGCATCCCTTGCGCAGATGCTAGAAGATAAAGAGTGTGCCTCAATTATTCAGGTAATCGGCGCTGGCTCAGGAAAATCTTTTGAATTAGATGAAGCCCGTTATGGTCGAATCATCATGATGTCAGATGCGGATGTCGACGGTTCACATATCCGTTGTCTATTGCTAACACTTCTATATCGTTACATGAAACCGCTAATTGATGCCGGCAGAGTATTTGCTGCTATCCCTCCACTACATCGCATTGAAGTGGTCGGTAGCGGCGGCAAAAAAGGCGAATACATCTACACCTATAGCGATGATGAGATGAAGAAAGTCACTGCCGATTTATTAAAGCAGGGTAAGCGTTGGAAAGAACCAATTCAACGATACAAAGGCCTTGGTGAAATGGATGCAGATCAGCTCCGTGAAACCACCATGGATCCAGATCATCGAACACTACGCCGAGTAACAATCAAAGATGCCCAAGCGGCTGAAGCGATGTTTGAACTATTGATGGGTAACGAAGTTGGTCCACGTAAAGACTTCATTGCCACCGCGGATATTGACCGCGACCGCATCGACGCTTAAACAATTAAAACAATCTAACCTGCATTTTCCTGTAAAACTGCTGACTTTTCTGACCATTCTTGGAATACTCAGCGCATGCAACGCAGCACAATGGTCAGTCTCTTGGGACTTTCTAAAAGTTTTGGCTCCGTTCGGGCAGTAGATGACGTTTCATTGGAAATCAGTGATGGTGAATTTTTAACCTTACTTGGGCCTTCAGGTTCTGGCAAAACGACAGTGCTTCGAATGATTGCTGGATTTGAAAATGCAGATGCCGGAGATATCAAAATTAATGGGCAGAGCGTTATCGACATTCCACCCTATGAAAGACCAGTTAACACTGTCTTTCAAGACTACGCACTCTTTCCGCATTTAACAGTACGCGAAAATATTGAATATGGGTTACGAGTTAAGAAAATCCCAAAAACGGAGAGAAAAAAACTTTCAGATTTAGCTTTAGAACAAGTTCGACTACCTGAGTTCGGTGAGCGGAAACCAGCTCAATTATCAGGTGGTCAAAGACAGAGAGTCGCACTCGCACGCGCGCTGGTGAATAAACCTAAAGTTTTACTTTTAGACGAACCCTTAGGTGCCCTGGATTTGAAATTGCGCGAACAGATGCAATATGAATTGAAAGATATTCAGCGCAGCATTGGAATTACTTTTATATTCGTGACTCACGATCAAGAAGAGGCGCTGACTATGTCCGACAACATAGCGGTGTTTAATCAAGGAAATATAGTTCAACTTGGTTCACCAAGAGAAATCTACGAGAACCCAAAAGCTAAATTTGTTGCGGATTTCGTAGGTCAATCAAATAAGGTTGATAAAAATCAATCTGAAAATGCTGGATTCGGAGGCGGAGCATTCAATATTCGCCCAGAGCATATTCAGATTTCGCTTCAACCGATTCAAGGTAATGATCGAAACATTCGAGGAAAGCTTAAAGATGTAATTTTTAGTGGCGCATTAACTAAATATTTGATTACCACCGAGATCGGTGAATTGATTTCCACCCAATCCGTTGAATTGGGAGGATTAGAGATCGGAGACCAGGTCTACATGAGCTGGTCTTCACTCAAAGAGCATCACGTCGCATAGGGCGATTGATGTTAAACGTGATCAATGGATGCTCACGTTGTAAAAGGGGGAGATACAGGTGCATAAGCGTCTGTTTAAAAGTCTCGCAATCACTTCAGCTATCGCACTAACACTTGCTGGTTGCGGTAGCAGTTCTTCGGAAACTACTGGTGTTCCAAAGATTGAAATGATGAAAACACTTGGCGCCGGCGAGGGCGCAGTTAACATCGTAGGTTGGGCAGGTTATGTTGAAAATGGTTCAACTGATCCAAACGTTGACTGGGTGACAGGTTTCGAAAAAGAGACAGGTTGCAAAGTTAATTTTAAAGTCGGAAGCACTTCAGATGAAATGGTGTCTTTGATGCAATCTGGAGAGTATGACGTAGTTTCTGCTTCAGGTGATGCTTCACTACGTTTAATTTACGGCGGAGATGTTGCGCCAGTAAATACTGACTTAATCCCAAATTACTCGGATGTTTTCGATAATTTGAAATTGCAACCTTGGAATTCTGTAGATGGTGTGGCCTATGGCGTTCCACATGGTCGTGGTGCTAATTTGCTTGCATACCGTACCGATATTGTTAAACCAGCTCCAACTTCTTGGGGTGCAGTATTCGATGCAAACTCACCTTACAAGGGCAAAATCACTGCATACGACTCACCAATCTATATTGCAGATGCCGCTCTTTATTTGATGAAAACTCAACCAGATCTTGGCATCACTTATCCATATGCATTAGATCAAAAGCAGTTTGATGCAGCAGTTGAGTTGTTGAAGGCACAGAAGCCGCTGATCGGTGAATATTGGGGCGATTATCTAAAACATGTTGCCTCATTGAAATCAGGTGCAACTGTTCTCGGAACAACTTGGCAGGTAAATATCAATCTAGCTAAGGGTGAAGGAACTAAAGTTGAGGGAATCAAACCAAGTGAAGGTTCAACTGGTTGGTCAGATACCTGGATGGTTTCTTCTAAGGCACAACATCCAAACTGTGCGTATCTATGGATGAATCACATCATCTCACCAGTGGCTAATGCCGGAGTTGCTGAATGGTTTGGCGAAGCACCATCAAACGTGAAATCTTGTGATTTAACTTCAGACAAGAATCATTGTGCAACTTTCCACGCAAATGATGATGCATACTGGCAAGATGTTTACTACTGGAATACGGCAACCGAGACCTGCCTGGATGGTCGCAAAGATGTTAAATGCGTTCCATACTCCGAATGGGTAAAAGCTTGGTCAAGTCTTCGTAATAGTTAACGCGATTGGCAGGGCGGAATAAAAAACCGCCCTGCCTAATCTTTGAAATCAAGGAATTCATGAAGCTATCCAATTGGATGTATCGCCACAGCAAAGTGCGCCTGGCGGCTCTATTAGCAGCGCCACTTTCATGGTTAGTAGTTGCCTATCTAGGAGCAATTGCCGCACTTCTTGTAACTGCCTTTTTTACAATTGATACCTTCACCGGAGATGTAATTCAAAAATTCAATTTAGGTAATTTCCAAGAATTACTAACAGATCCGGCTTATAGAAATGTGGCCTTTAGAACGCTTGGGATAGCAATTTCAGTTACTTTGATATGTGCAATCATTGCAATACCAATGGCTTTTTTTATTGCAAAGATTGCACAGCCAAAGAGTAGAAAAATATTGATTGCATTAATTCTCACGCCACTATGGGCATCCTATTTGGTCAAAATATATGCATGGCGCACCATGTTAGAGCCAGGCAATGGAGTTTTTGAGTGGATGTTTGGCGCTTTTGGTATTCATTCACCTGGTTTCGGACTTTTTGCAATCGTCATAGGACTTTCATATTTATGGTTACCGTACATGATCTTGCCAATATATGCGGGGTTAGATCGATTGCCAAATTCTCTACTTGAAGCATCGGGGGATTTAGGTGCAAAAAACTGGACAACTTTTCAAAAAGTAGTTTTACCTTTGCTCATGCCAAGCATCATTGCAGGCTCTATGTTTACTTTTTCGTTGAGCCTGGGTGATTACATCACGGCACAGATTATTGGCGGCAAATTCCAAATGTTGGGGAATGTGGTCTATCAGAATTTCAGTCTTAATCTACCTTTTGCTGCCACGATTAGCGCGGTGCCAATATTCATCATGGTGGGGTATCTCTGGTTAGTACGCCGAACTGGAGCGCTATCAAGCCTATGATTATTTCTAAAAAAGTAAAGTATTTTTTAGCATCAATTATGGGAATAGGTTTGTCTTTTATTTATGTGCCACTTTTGATTGTGGTAATCAATTCTTTCAATGCTTCTAAAACTTTTAGCTGGCCACCAAAAGAATTTACTTTTAACTGGTGGAATAAGGCGATAGAAAATACTGGCGTCAGAGAGGCTCTTGGATGGTCCTTGATAGCCGGATTTTGTGCCACAGTCATTGCCCTAATTTTGGGTACGTGCCTTGCCTTTGCTGTTGCTAAATACTCTTTCTTTGGTAAAGAGACAATCTCACTGCTTGTAGTACTACCAATTTCCTTACCTGGAATAGTTACTGGTTTAGCTTTAAATAATGCTTTTAATCAGACTTTAGGTATCGGAACCAGCCTATTGACCATTGTTATTGGCCACGCGACTTTCTGTATTGTTATTGTTTATAACAATGCCATTGCCAGGTTAAAACGCATGGGTGGAAGCTTGCAAGAGGCCTCCATGGATCTAGGTGCAAATGGATTTACTACATTCAGATTAGTTACCTTGCCCAATATTTCTTCTGCCTTATTTGCAGGTGGTTTATTGGCTTTTGGACTTTCATTTGATGAGATTGTAGTAACCACTTTTACTGCTGGGCCGGGAATTCAAACTCTTCCAGTTTGGATATTTAACAATCTATTTAGGCCAAATCAAGCTCCAATAGTTAATGTGGTTGCGGCGACTTTAGTTGTTCTGTCGATAGTTCCTATTTATCTATCGCAAAGATTATCTTCAGATAGCGCATCTGGTGGAAGACTATAAAGTTAAGAAGCTATCTTTGTTCGTCTTGGAGTTCCAAAATTCTTTCCAACCTCAGAGACTTCATCAGAGACTTTCGCTTTGATGGCATCGTCGCTTTTAAGTAGGGCAGTCAACTCGGAGATGGTCTTCTTGAGATCCTTCTGCTCGGTTTCAAGCTCTAATTTGCTCATCTTGGTTAAACGACGAAGTGGCATATCCAAGATATAAGTTGCTTGCTCTTCTTTTAACTTAAAGTTCTTAATGAGCGCATCTTTAGCGGCGCTAGCATCGTCTGAGCCACGGATGATTTTGATGACCTTATCGATATCAATAATTGCCTTAAGCAAGCCATCGACAAGCAGTAAACGAGCCTCTGCCTTTCCTTTACGGAATTCGGAGCGACGTTTTACAACTTCGATGCGGTGATCAATAAATACCTGTAGCAATTCTTTAAGACCAAGTTGTTGTGGCTTTCCTTTAACCAAAGCCACAGCGTTAATTGAGAATTGCTGCTCCATTGGAGTTAGCTTGTAAAGCTTCTCCAGAATTTCATCTGGTTCGTAGCCATTCTTAAGTTCAATGACTACGTTAGTACCGGTTTTTCCATCTGAAAGATCGACGATATCGCTGATTCCTTGAACTTTTTTATTCTTAACGACTTCAGCGATTTTTTCGACAATTTTCTCTGGGCCGATATTGAATGGAAGCTCTTTTACGATGATGCCTTGCTTACGTGAAGAGACTTTGCCGATTTCGACAGTTGCGCGGATTTTGAATGCGCCTTTGCCAGATTCATAAGCTTCAGTGATACCTGAGATTTCTACAAGCTCGCCACCTGTTGGAAAATCTGGTCCTGGGACAAACTTCATTAGCTGCTTAGTAGTAGCTTTGGGATTTTCGATTAAGTACTTAGTCGCGGCAACAACTTCACCCAAATTATGCGGCGCCATATTTGTTGCCATACCGACGGCGATGCCAGTAGCACCATTAACTAAAAGGTTTGGAAATGCGGCGGGTAAAACAAGTGGTTCTGCTAATTGGCCATCGTAATTTGGTCCGTAATCAACAGTGTTTTCATCGGCTTCAGCCACCATCGCCATTGCAGATGTGGCAAGACGCGCTTCGGTGTAACGCATCGCGGCAGGACCTGCATCTAGTGAACCGAAATTTCCGTGACCATCAATTAGTGGTAGGCGCATTGAGAAGTTCTGCGCCATACGAACTAGCGCGTCGTAAATTGCGCCATCACCGTGTGGGTGCAACTTACCCATAACTTCACCGACGACACGGGCACTCTTTACGTGGCCGCGATCAGGACGAAGTCCCATATCTGACATCTGATGCAGAATTCTGCGATGAACTGGTTTTAAACCGTCACGTGCATCAGGAAGTGCGCGTGAGTAAATTACTGAGTACGCATACTCCAGAAATGATTCTGACATCTCAGAAGAGACATCAATATCAACAATCTTTCCAGGATGTTCACCAGGTTTTGGTCCTGTTTGTTTGCCTTTACCAGAACTCTTACCGGAACTTTTAGATGGAGCTGCCATAGGCAGGAATTCTGCCAATAAAGAGTGTTAATTCAGGGGAGGGCGCGCCCCAACAATGGCAACACATTTTGCAGCCAATGTAGTGCCAGCAGTTAAAGCCTCTTCTAAATTATTTGTCTCTAACCACTTTGGAATAAAGCCAGCAGCAAAGGAATCTCCAGCACCAGTGGTGTCGACCACATTGGTAGTTATTGCTGGGACTTTGGCGAATTGATCTTTATAGACACCTGTAGCGCCACGTGAACCTTGTTTAATTACCACAAGTGGTGTGCGCTTTAAGAGATTCTCTTCTGCTTCCTCTAAATCATTAGATTCGCCAAGATATCTGGCCTCTTCGTTATTTAACAAAATGCCATCAACCATACCGACCCAATCAAGAATCTCTGACTTAGGTAGAACTTTCATGGCACCAGTTGTGGTGGGATCAAAGAAAACCGGGATCTTTCTCTCTTGAAATTTTTTGATCATTCCAAGTGCAGTATCGCGTGAGCGGAAATCTAAAAGCGCATAACCAGATAAAAATACGCCATCAATATCATCAAGTGGTGGCAAGTCTGAAACTTCTAAATCAGCATTTGCACCATTATCTGGAAACATTGTTCGTTCACCATTTGAATCAACCAGAATCACAACTACGCCTGATGGGCGACCAGAGTTCATTAGCCCTTTATGTTCCACACCATATTTATCAAGATCGCTAACTAATGCGAAGCCGACCGGATCATTTCCAACTCGCGCCACTAAAACTGAGCGATTATTAGTCCGAGTTATCCAAGTAGCCACATTTGCTGCTTGTCCGCCAGGATGGGTAGATATCCTGCTGGCGGTGTCATTTCCGTAATTAATTGGTTCTTTTAATTGAGCAATTACATCGAGCGCTACATCGCCCAAGCAAAGAATTTTTTTCATAGCGCCGCAGCTATCTGTGCAGCAAGAGCGCTATTGCCTTTGATAATTTCGATATTTACTCGAAGTGATTCACCCTTTGATTCAGTGTGGAAATATTCAAGTAAGAATGGAGTAGTAACTTTGCCATGGATGTTCTGTTCAGCTGCTGCTTTGAGTCCGCCTTCAAGTAAGCGATCATGCAAAGCTTTATCCATCTGATGCGCAACTGGATTTGCGACAATTAAAGAGTTCTTATTCGTAGCCATTTCACTTCTAGCTACGATTATTGCCGCTACCTCTGCCGGGGTATCTACTTGATATTCCAATTCGAAGCCTGAATCAGTTAAATAAAAGCCGGGGAATTTCTTGGTTCGGTAACCGACGACACCGATTGCGTAAGTTTCTAATCGTTCCAAAGTTGCCGCTACATCTAAAATCGATTTCACGCCGGCACAAACTACAGTCATATCAAGCTGAGATAGCGCAGTTAAATCAGTAGATTCATCGAAAGATTCATTTGCACCGCGGTGAACTCCACCAAGACCACCAGTAGCAAATACTTTGATGCCAGCTTTTGCTGCTAAGTGTGCAGTTGCCGCAACAGTTGTGGCAGCCGACAATCTCTTTGCTTTTGCGATTGCCAAGTCACGAGTAGATGCTTTGATTACATCATCACGATTTGCAATTGCTACCAGCTGCTCATTAGTAAGACCAATATGAGCAACGCCATCGATTAAAGCAATGGTTGCGGGGGTGGCGCCATTATTACGAACTATCTCTTCGACTTCTCTTGCCACATCTAAATTTGTAGGGCGAGGCAAGCCATGGCTAATGATGGTTGATTCCAGTGCAACGACTGGCGCACCTGATTTGAGCGCTTTTTCAACCTCTGGGGAGAAGATCACATAAAGATTTTACGCGAGATTTAGTGAAAGAATAAATCCGTGAGATTAAGCGAGATAACTCCAGCGATTTTCGGTGGATTAGGGCTTTCGCAATATGAAGCCCGACTAGGTCAATCACCAACTGGCCGAGAAGTTCTCTTCTTGATTGATGGTTTTGGCGCACACGCCATGGATGATTTTCCTGAATTGATGCCGAATATTTTAGCGAGCAAAAGTTTTGGCGATGTCGTTACGGCATTTCCAAGCACGACTTCAGTTTCGCTAGCAACGTTAATGACTGGATCAATGCCTAATGAACATGGCATGTTCGGATATACCGTCAGAGTTCCTAATTCAAATGGCCGGATTTTAAATGCACTTAAATGGGATGAACGAGTAGATCCTATTTTTTGGCAACCAAAAGAAACTTTTTTTGAAATTGGAGCAAAGCACGGCATTAATGTTTCGCATGTTGCAGCTAAGCGTTACGAAGATACTGGATTTACCCGAGCAGTATTTCGTGGTGCGAAATATCGTGGCGCTAATTTGTATCCCGATTTAGTTTCAGAGTGCATAACAGCGCTAAATCAGACTCCTGCTTTTGTTTATCTCTACGTGAATGATTTAGATGTGGCTGGACATGTGGCTGGATATGGTTCGGAGAAATGGCTAGAGACCTTAAAAATGATCGATAACCTGGTAGGGCAGATAAGAGAGCGTTTGCCTAAAGGCACCCGACTTTGGATTACCGGAGATCACGGAATGTTAAATGCTGGAGAAAAGATAGTTATTGGCCGAGATAATCTTTTACTAACTGAAGTTTCAGAGATTGCAGGAGAACCTAGAGCGCGCCATATTTATTTAGCCAGACCGGAAATTTCAAATGAAATTGCAGAGTTATGGCGTAGCGAACTTTCAGGCAAAGCAACTATCTATACAAGGCAAGAAGCAATAAACAGCAATCTATTCGGACAACCTGTGTCTAGAGATTTTGCTGAACGCATCGGTGATGTCATCGCGATTTCTATGAGTGATGAAATATTGATTGATCCATCCAGAGAAAAGTTAGAAAGTGCAATGGTGGGCCATCATGGTGGCTTAACCGATACTGAAAGCTCGGTGCCGCTTCTTCAAATTACGTTTTGATTATTCGGGATCTGATTCATTATTTGGCAAGTTGCTTGATTTAGTGCCAAACATAATTTCATCCCAAGAAGGAACTGAAGCGCGTTTTTTAACGCCATCTTCTTGATCTTCATTTTCGCGAATAACAGAAAGCCTTGGAGTTGGCGCAGAATTAATAGTGACTGTTGGACTTGGGTTTGTATTTGAGTAAACCAAACCATGATTGATTTCTGGTTCAACGTTTCTAGCCACAGGTGAGTTTTCGCCCATCACCCATGATGCGCCTTCATCTTCGGCGACAATTGTGCGCGTAGTCATGTCAAAGAACCAAACAGCTTCACCTTGGCCATCAAAACTTGGACTACTTGTCGGGTATTGCAATCTGATGACCCATTGACCATCATCTCTGCGATGGGTATTCCAATTTAGAGAATCTGCAAGCACGCCATTTGCAGCAAGTTTCTTAGTTACTAATTCGATGAAAGTGCTGGAATCGCGATTGCTGGCGCCTTTTACAACAACGTTATTTGCCACGCTTAAAATGTAAGAACGTTCTTGGAGAATTGGACCGGCGAATCGTTCGACTTTGTCATTAGGCCAATTAGCTTCACGTGCTATATCTTCGATTGCGCTGCCAGCGCGAAGTCTTGCTTGAATTTCTTTGACGCTCAAAGTAGGTTCTTGATTATCAGTAGGTACTGATGCCAAACGTGGTTGATTGATTGTGGCCTTTAAATTATCTGAAATTCTTAATGTGAATTCACGATCTTCAGGATCGGTCAGAATCAGATGGGTGCCGTCTTCGCTTCTTCCAGTTACGCGTAGCTCCGTCATGAGCGGGAGCGTAGCCGAATCCAAACCTTAAGGTAAGGAAGCAGCGCCAAATTAGCGATAAATAGTGAGATAACAGGGATCAAAAATCCTGGTTTAGTTCCGAAATTGTCTATAACTTGCCCGGCAATCGCACTTCCGATTGCGCCGCCTGTTGGTGTGCCAGTTATTACCCAGGTCATAGCTTCGGTTAATTCGTCACTAGAAACTTCTTCTTCCATTACCGAGTATGCAGTAACTAAGAGCGGAGAGATACCCAAACCATTTAAGAAGAGCACAAATGCAAGTTCCAGTGCAGTATTGGCAAAAACAAATCCAAGTGAGGTGAATGACATAAATAATAGGAAGTAGATAAATCTTTGGGCATTATTTAAGCGCCATTTAATTACGCCGTTAAATAGCGCTGCAACTGCACTACCAATTGCCCAAACAGCAAGTATTGGTCCTGTAAGTCCCGGTTTATTAATTGAGTTCATAAATGCAACAACACAAATACCGATTGCGCCAAAATATCCGCCGACAAAGAAAATTGGCAAAATGATTGCCTGAGCGCTCTTTCTTCGGATAATTGAAATTTGGTTTCGTTGAAAGTTGCTATTTGTAGGTGGTTCGGTAGCCTTTTGACGAGCGAGTGCTGGCTGACCTATGACTACAAATATCATTGAAGCAATTAAGCCAGCCTCTGGCGCAACTGCAGTTGATAAGAATGTGGCAATTAATGGACCAAAGACAAAGATAATTTCATCTACAAGCGCTTCAAAAGAATATGCGGTGGTCTTCAGATTGTGATCTGGTAATACAAAGATCCATCTGCGTCGTACCAAGCCACCTGCGCTGATCGTGTTTAACTCAGCAAAAATGATTGATACGAACCAAGTCCATACTGGAAATTGAAAATGAACCAGCAGAATAAATATAAAAAAACCAAAAAATCTTAAAACAGTATTTATATAAAGCACACGCCCTTGTCCAAATTTATCTGCAGCGCGAGACCAATATGGCTGAGAAACAGTGATTACAACTGAGGCAGTAGCCACCATCAAGCCCGCTAACGCATAAGAACCAGTTTCGTGAACCACAATAAGAAGTAGCGCCAACCTATCCATTGATAGATGCATGCGCGCAATAAATCCAGCAACAGAGAAGCTAACTGCGCCTTTGATTGCGAAGATGCTTCGATAATTACCGAACATGGCAAGAGCCTAATGGAAGCCATTGTTAATTGGAGTAGATTATTTAGCAAGTTGAACAGTGCAATTATGAAGTATCCTTACGTAATGAAGGAATTGCTAGAGCTTGCGGTAGATATTGCTAAAGCCGCAGGTGAATTCTTATTAGCAAGACCTAGCAACTTGGATATAGACACCAAAACTTCGGCGATTGACATTGTCACCCAGATGGATCGAGAATCAGAGAAATTAATTGTTAACGCTATTTTGAAAGCTCGACCAGATGACGGAATCATCGGCGAAGAGGGCAGCGACAGGCCTTCTAAATCTGGCTATACCTGGGTAATAGATCCAATCGACGGCACAGTGAATTATTTGTACAACATGGCAGGTTGGTCTGTAAGTATTGCGGTTAAAGATCAGAACGGTGGATGTGTCGGAGTGGTTTATGCGCCAACAATCAACGCGCTCTTTACTGGCATCAGAGGTGGCGGTGCTTTTCTAAATGGCGAATCACTAAAGTGCAATGACCCAATTGCCCTTAATCGTGCGCTGATTGCGACTGGCTTTGCTTATCGAAATGAGCAGCGGGAAGTACAAGTTACTCAATTCAATAAGTTGATTTTGCAGATTAGGGATTATCGTCGCAACGGTTCTGCTGCAGTTGATATCTGTCATGTCGCAGCAGGAATAGTTGATGGATATTATGAAATTGGATTGCATGAATGGGATCTGGCGGCAGCAGAATTGATTGCTAAGGAGGCTGGGGCGAAGGTCACAACTCATGGCGATTTGGTGATTGCCGCTGGGCCTGAATTACATGGGAAATTGGCGGAAGTACTGCTCTGATTTGAGCGTAATAGGCTGATATGGCAGGATTACCCCTCGGCTCTTCGCAGGTTTTCGAGCAGCCAGGTAAATGAATTTAGGAGTAACCATGAACGTGCTAGATGCGCTAGATGCTGCAAGCCTTCGCAAAGATATCCCACAGTTTCGCGCTGGCGATGAATTAAAGATTCACGTGCGCGTTATCGAAGGTAACAAGAGCCGTCTTCAGGTATTCCAGGGAATCGTAATCCGTCGTCAAGGAGATGGCGTCCGCGAAACTTTCACCATCCGCAAGATTTCTTACGGCGTTGGTGTCGAGCGTACCTTCCCGGTGCACACTCCAGTTATTGAAAAGATTGAATTAGTCAAGAAGGGCGATGTACGTCGCGCCAAGCTTTACTACCTACGCGATCTTCGCGGTAAGGCTTCAAAGATCAAAGAAAAGCGCGATGGTATTGAAGGATATGGCGATGGCATTACCTCAACTCCAATCCTTGAGCCAGAAGTCACTGAAGCTCCGGCAGCAGAAGTTGAAGCACCAATTGTTGAGCAGGTTGCAGAAGTTGAAGCACCAGCCGTAGAAGAGGCAACTCCGGAAGTAACTCCAGAAGTAACTCCAGAAGCAACCTCAGAAGCAACGAGCGCAGAAGAAGCTAAGTAATTGTTTCGCAAAGGGTCCTTCCTTCGCGAAATCCCAGCACTACTTGCTGTTGCGGTAATAGTTTCTTTAGTAATAAAAACTTTTCTTGTTCAGTTTTTCTATATTCCTTCGGGATCCATGGAGAACACACTTCAAGTAAATGATCGAGTTGCTGTAAACAAGGTTCCCTTTTTAAGTCGCGAAATCAAACGTGGAGATGTCGTGGTTTTTAGAGATCCTGCAAATTGGTTACCAAATTACGGCCAAGCAGCTGAACCATTTATTATTGCAAAAGCTAAAGAAGCGCTAGTTGCGGTAGGAATTTTGCCAAACCCTGCTAAACAATATTTAGTAAAAAGAGTTATTGGCGTAAGTGGCGATAATGTTCAATGTTGCGCAAAAAGCGGCAAGCTAATCGTTAATGGCCAAGAAATCAATGAGCCTTACATTTTTGCTGGCAACGTGCCAAGTGAAATGAAATTTAATGTAACTGTTCCAGAAGGAAAAATCTGGGTTATGGGAGATCACCGAGGCGCATCCGCTGATTCGCGTTATCACCAGGATGATATAAATAAGGGATTTGTGCCAGAATCAAATGTAGTCGGCCGAGTTGTTTCTGTAATTTGGCCATTTAAAAACGCGAAGTTATTGGATCGCGTTAATGTCCTTCGTTGAACTTTCATTAATTAAGGCTGGGCTATCGCCGATAGCCGGAGTTGACGAAGCTGGTCGTGGTGCATGTGCCGGTCCGTTGGTAATCGCTAGCGTGATATTAAAAGATATTGAAGCAAAGTCACTTACTAATTTACGTGACTCTAAAGAGCTAAGTGAAAATCAACGCGAAGTGCTCTTTCCAATAATTCACGAAGAAGCCGAAGCGGTTTCGGTAATAATCGTGCCGCCTAATGAAATCGATAATCGCGGTGTGCATGCCGCCAATTTAGATGGAATGCGTAGAGCGGTTGAGAGCCTTTCAGTAAATCCAAATTATGTACTTACAGATGGTTATGCAATTGCGGGAATTTCGGCTCCCAGTTTGGCAATTTGGAAAGGCGATCAAGTTGCGCCAAGTATTAGTGCGGCATCGGTAATTGCCAAAGTAACCAGAGATCGCATAATGGTAGAGCTTGATAAAGACTTTCCAGGCTACGGTTTAGCAAAACACAAAGGCTATATAACAGCCAGCCATACTAAAGCGTTAGAAACCTTAGGTGTAACTGAAATCCACAGACGCTCATATGCAAACATTGCAAAACTTTTAGATTAAAAAGCCTAAGCGCTTAGCTTGTGGATTACCAAATCTTAAATTTCACGGCAAACCTAGGGTTTGCACATGATAAAAAATAATAAGCAGGTTATTGGCGCAATAGGCGAGAACGCAATAGCTGAATATCTAATTTCACATGGCTTTAAAATTCTTGATCGAAATTGGCGCACCAAAGGTGGGGAACTTGATTTAATCGCAAAAAGTCCTGCGGGCAAAGTCCATTTTATAGAGGTGAAGACTCGTAACTCACATGCTTTTGGCCATCCCCTTGAAGCGATAGATCGCGAGAAAGCTCATCGATTACAGAAACTTGCTTTGGCATGGCTGGTGATGCATAACCATTTTGGAGCTGATTATCAGATTGATGTTGCTGGAGTAACGCTAAACAGATCTCTACAACCAAATATTGATTATCGAGCAGGCGTTTTATGACTTTAGCAAGCACTAAAGCAATTGCGCTCTCCGGGATCAAAGGTGAAATGGTTACAGTCGAAGTAGATATTTCTGATGGTTTACCTGGATATTCGCTTCTAGGTCTTCCTGATACATCGCTGAACGAGTCCCGTGATCGAGTGCGCGCAGCAATATTAAATAGTGGATATGTCTGGCCTAATCGTAAAGTTACCATTTCATTATTACCTGCCTGGCTACCAAAATCCGGAAGTAGTTTTGATCTACCGATTGCCATGGGAATTTTGGCTGCATCAGAAACTCTGCCTGATATTTCAGAGATAGTTTTCATAGGAGAACTTTCGCTTGAAGGAAATCTAAGAGACACCAAAGGTGTATTGCCATCTTTGATTGCGGCCTACCAAAACGGCGTTCGCCAAGCTGTAATACCAAGAGCCAATTTGGCAGAAGCGCAATTACTGCCAGATTTAGAAATTTTCTCATTTGAAAAGTTATCGCAAATCATGCATTGGCTGAAAACTGGCGAATTTCTGGTGCAATGTGAAATTGAACTTTCTGAAGATATTTATAAAACTGAATCAAATTTAGATTTTGCAGATGTGGCAGGGCAAAGCGCTGCCAGGCGAGCCGCTGAAATTGCGGCAGCTGGCGGACATAACTTTTTAATGATTGGCCCACCGGGTGTTGGTAAAACCATGATTGCTGAACGTCTGCCATCCATTTTGCCACCACTTTCCAGATCAGAAACTTTAGAGGTTACTGCGATTCATTCAATAACAAATAGCGATCGACCTCCACTTTCAACTTATGCGCCATTTATCGCACCACACCACAGCACAACAAGAATTGCGATGGTCGGTGGCGGAGCTCATGTAATAAAACCTGGTGTTTGCAGTTTGGCACACCGTGGAGTTCTATTTATTGATGAGGCACCAGAATGCAGTAACGGAGTCTTGGATGCGCTTCGCCAACCTTTGGAATCTGGACAGATAACCATCTCAAGAGCGACGGGAAATTTAACTTTTCCCGCTAGATTTATTTTGGTTTTAGCCGCTAATCCATGTCCTTGCGGAAAGTTTAGCGGTCGGGGTAGAGCCTGCACCTGTAATCCTTCACAGATTAGAAGGTACTTAAATAAGTTATCTGGTCCGCTTCTTGATCGCATAGATCTTAGGGTTACTGTAGAAAATGTAAGCCGTCTCGAACTTGCCTCAGCTGATAATGAAAGTAGTGCAAACATTAGATCTCGAGTGATTGCAGCTCGCGAACGTGCCTCAAAGAGGTTTGCTTTCGAAAGCTGGACGCTTAATTCTGAAATCCCACCACGTGCACTTAGAAGTACTTATCGACCTGAGAAAGCGGCGATGAATTTTCTGCATGATCAACTTGATCGCGAATTGATTACCGCTCGGGGTTTACACAAAATCATTCGCACCAGCTGGACGATTGCAGATTTGAAAGCTCTTTCTCAGCCCACTTTGGCGGAAGTTAAAGAAAGTTTCACTCTGCGGGAGGGGATCGAATGATAGATAAGGAGTTAATTGCTAGAGCACAGCTATTTGCCAGTGTTGAAGCCGGAACTACTTTTTGGGCGAAAGAGGTTTTTGAAAAGGGTGCCATAAAAGTTGTCGAACTTTGCCAAGAGGGCCAATACAAAGGCGTGGTTAATTATGATTTCAAGCAATTTCTAAATACAAATGGTGAAGCAGTTATTGAAAAAATTACTGCGCTCGGACTGGAATTGGTAATTCCTAACGAAAAATTTGAAGAACTACCTGCTCCACCAATTGCATTGATTTGCCGTGGAAATTCAAAGTTACTTGAACGTCGCTCCATTTCAATTGTTGGCACCCGCAATCCATCTCCTTACGGAGTAAGAGTGGCATCTGAAATGGCGGCAAATTTCGTAGATCGCGAGTGGGTAGTAGTTAGCGGTGGCGCATACGGAATTGATACCGCGGCACATAAAGGCGCTCTTATAGCCGAAGGCGAAACCATCGCAGTATTGGCATCTGGGCTAGACATTCTCTATCCCGCTGGTAATGCCAAATTATTTACTGAGATTGCAGAGACTGGGTTATTAATCTCTGAATATATGCCAGGCATGAAAGCGCTACCTCATCGATTCTTAAATCGTAATCGATTAATTGCAGCGCTCTCGAAAGGCACCATGGTCGTTGAAGCGGCATTTAGATCTGGTTCATTACGTACCGCCCGCGATGCACATGAATTGAATCGAATTGTTATGGCTATTCCTGGTCCTATTACATCTCCGCTATCTGAAGGTGCTCATCGATTGATAGGTGAAGGTTCAGCCGCGATATGTTGTGGTGTAAATGATGCGGTGGAATTAATGGGAGAATAGCGTCAATGAAATCCGGATTTGTAGCCATAGTTGGTAGGCCAAATACCGGTAAGTCGACCCTAATCAATGCTCTAGTTGGCCAAAAAATTGCGGCAACATCTCATCATCCAAATACCACCAGACATGCAATTCGCGGAATAGTAAATGGCGAAGATTTCCAAGCAGTTTTAGTAGATACACCAGGTTTACATAAACCAAGAACTTTGCTTGGAAAGCGCTTGAATGAAGTAATCTCCGAAAACTTGAGCGATGTTGATTTGATTTTAGTGACGCTACCAGCAAATGAAGAGTTTGGTGCTGGCGATAAACACATTTTGGAGTTGGTTGCAGCAAGTAAAGCAAAGAAGTTAGCAGTGATTACGAAAATTGACACTGTAAGCAAAGAAAAGTTGCCCGAAAAATTGCTGCAGATACAAAGCTTGACCAATTGGGCAGAAATTATCCCGGTATCAGCAGTTAAAAATTTGCAGATTCAAGTAATAAAGAATCTTTTTGCAAACTATCTACCTGAAGGCCCGCTTTATTATCCAGAGAATCAAAGTACAGATCAGAGCAATGAACGCATGATTTGTGAAATGATCCGGGAGGCGGCAATTCAAGGAGTACGTGAAGAGTTACCGCATTCGATCACGGTGACAATTGATGAAATAGCAAAACGTGAAGGTAAAGATTTAATGGATGTGCATGCCACGATTCACGTGGAAAGAGACTCTCAGCGGGGCATTCTCCTGGGACATAAAGGTCAACAGCTCAAAGAGATTGGAAGTATAGCTAGATTAGATATTGAAAAACTCCTTGGCAGTAAATGTTTTTTAAGTTTACATATAAAGGTAAGTAAAGAATGGCAGAAAGATGCTAAAGCATTGGAGCGATTAGGTTTTCTTAATCAAGATTAAGAATTGTTAAATTATTTTTCGACTGGCTTTCTTGAGGCAAAATAGGAACCAATTAGAACTAGCGGTAAACCAACGATAATGCCGATAGTAATTGGCTCATTAAGAATAATGACTCCAAGCACGACGGCAAATGCTGTGTTTAAATAGGTGACAAGCGAACCGCGTGCTTGGCCAATAGTGCGAACCAAATTGAAATAAATCATGAATGCCAATCCTGTGCTTAATACTCCAAGCCCAATTAATGAAGAAGTCGCTTCAAGCGAGGGTGTGCTACTTGGCAAGCTAGTTAAAGCCCATGGAGCAAAAATCATTGCCGTGATGGCCATTGCAATCGCGTTTATTGCTACGCCATCACCAGTTGGCATCTTATGAAGAATTAGCGCCATGGCGGTGGAGTAGAGAATTGCGGCTAAAACTGTTTGTAGAATTGAGAATAGATCAGAACTTCCGGTAATTGCTTCAATACCAACAATCAGAATTAAACCTACAAACCCGATAACAATTCCTAATAGTCGCTTGGCGTGCCAAACAGTTTTATCTCCGGCCATCGAAGAATAGATAGTTGACCAGATAGGAACTGTTGCAACAAGTAATCCAGCAAGACCTGAGTTAATTTCTTTTTCAGCATGGGTAATCAGGTACCAAGGTCCACACATTTCGAGGAGCGCATAAGCAAAAATCCACTTAAATCCTTTAAGTGTGATGCCAATAACTTTTCTATGAAAAGCAATTGGAAAGAGAATTAATGCGCCAATTAATACTCGACCAAAAACCACTACTGACGGTTCAAATTCACGAACGGCAACACGCATAAATAGGTATGGCACGCCCCAGAGAAAGCCAATTAAAATAAATTGGCCCAGAGCTTTACGAGTCATAAGAAGTTGAAGTCTACTTGATGACGCTGCGATAAAGGTTAATTGTCTGCTCTGCTACTTTGTGCCAGCCAAATTCACTTGCAGCTCTGGCTCTTCCTTTTATACCCATTTCTTTCAGCAATTCAGGCTCTGACATGAGATTTGAAATCGCTTCTGCAAAATTACTTTCAAATTCTTGTGGATCATTGGGGTGATAATCAATTAAACGGCCAGTTACACCATCGGAGACAACTTCCGGAATTCCACCAACTTTAGATGCAAGCACGGCAGTTTCGCAGCCCATTGCTTCCAAATTCACGATTCCGAGTGGTTCATAAATTGACGGACAGAGAAATAAATCAGCTCCTGTAAGAAGCGCTGTAAGTTCGTCATGTGGTGCCATCTCTTTAATCCACCAGATATTGTTACGCGTACGTTGCAGTTCAGAAATTAATTCTGCAACTTCGTTGCCAATCCCTGCTTCATCTGGTGAACCTGCGGCAAGAACCAAGCCATATTCTTTTGGCACTCGTTGCCAAGCGCGCAGTAGATGCGCCAGGCCTTTCTGCCTGGTGATGCGCCCTACAAAAATTGCATAACGACCAGTAATTCCATACTTTGCTTGCGCATCTTTTTTATGGTTTGGTGCAAATTTATCGACATCAACGCCATTCCGTATTGTGACTATCTTCTTGGGATCAACGTTTGGATAGGCTTTTATGACATCACTTCGCATACCATCGGAAACAGCAATAATTGCATCTGCAGATTCGTATGCACTTTTTTCAACTGCGGAAGAGATTTCATAACCAACACCTAACTGCTCCGCTTTCCAAGGGCGAAGCGGTTCAAGTGAGTGAGCCGTGACAATATGTGGACTTCCGTAAACGAGTTTTGAGACAAATCCTGCGAAGTTCGCGTACCAAGTATGCGAATGAATAACATCAACACCTTTGAGTTGATCCATGATTGTTAAGTCAGTGGCTAAAGCTTGGATAGCAGGGTTTGAATTTTCAAAGCCAGATGGAGTTTGGTAACCGAAGGCATCGGATCTAGCGCCACCAAAACAATGTACTGCTACATCAATTCCTGGAAACTCCCGAAGCGCTTTTGTTAATTGAAGTGCATGAACACCCGCACCGCCATAAATCTGCGGTGGCCACTCTTTGGTAATTAGAGCGATTTGCAATGCATTTGCTCTATCAGAGGCCATGACTGAACTTTAATTTTAAAAACCCTATCGCGCCAGCAGCGACCTAGATAGACTTTCGTACATGGCATTTCGCGATATTCCACTCGGAATCGTCCTGGCAGGTGGCGAAGGTAAGAGATTGATGCCTTTGACTGCTGATCGCGCAAAACCTGCAGTCCCATTTGGTGGCTCATATAGATTGATTGATTTTGTTCTTTCAAATTTGGTAAATGCAGACTTTAGAAAAATTGCAGTTTTAACTCAATACAAGTCGCACTCTTTAGATAGACATATAACTACGACTTGGCGTATGTCTACTTTGCTCGGAAATTATGTAACGCCAGTACCCGCACAACAGAGATTGGGACCGCGTTGGTATACCGGAAGCGCCGACGCAATTTTGCAGAATTTCAATTTAATTCAAGATGAGAATCCAAAAGATGTCCTAGTTTTCGGCGCTGATCACGTCTATCGCATGGATCCGATGCAGATGTTTGAACAACATAGAAATACCAATGCAGGAATCACGATAGCTGCAATCCGGATACCTAGGGCGGAAGCATCCGAATTTGGCTGCATCGAACTGGCAGAAGACGGCATCACTATA
Organism: Candidatus Nanopelagicaceae bacterium; assembly: GCA_051006515.1. Taxonomy (GTDB): domain Bacteria; phylum Actinomycetota; class Actinomycetes; order Nanopelagicales; family Nanopelagicaceae; genus ZLKRG08. Next base: position 48,563 of record JBPCTD010000082.1, read on the forward strand.
AAAGCTTTTCATGAAAAGCCAACAAATCCGCCGGCAATGCCTGGCTACCCAGATCTCACTTTAGTTTCGATGGGTAATTACATTTTCCGTAGAGATGTAATGGAAGAAGCCTTAATTCTTGATTCAGAATATCTAGAATCACGTCACTATATCGGTGGAAATATCATTCCGATGTTAACGGCACAAGGCCAAGCAAAAGTTTATGACTTTGCAAATAATGTTGTTCCCGGAGAGACCCAACGTGATAAGGGTTATTGGCGTGATGTGGGTTCAATCGATGCATATTTTGATGCACACATGGATTTAGTATCTGTTCATCCAATATTCAACTTATATAACCGCGATTGGCCGCTTTTAACCAATCCACCTTCATTGCCACCCGCAAAATTCTCTGAAGGTGGCATTGCACAAGATTCAATTGTGGCAGCAGGCTCAATTATTTCGGGCGGACATTTAAGTCGTACTGTGACTGGATATGACGTAGTTGTCGGAAGCGGTGCATATGTTGATCATGCAGTATTGATGCCTAGCGTTCGAGTTGGCGATAGGGCAGTCATACGCAGAGCAATCATCGATAAAGGTGTGGTCATTGAAAATGGCGCTCAGATTGGCGTAGATCTCGAGCGTGACCGGCAAAGATTCACAGTCACTGAAAGTGGCATTGTTGTCGTTGGAAAAGGTGTTCGCGTTACTGCTTAGAAGTTAACAGTCTTTGCTACTAGATCTTGGTAGCGCTTGAAAACTTCAGGCGTTGCTTTTTCTTCTACCTCTGCAACGTTACTAATTTTCCAATTAGGTATTTCCCCAGTAAGTGCCCAAGCTGCTTGCCTTGCAGCTCCGTTAGCCACATATTCACCAGGCGGTGGTAATAGAACTTTGCGGCCAAATATTTGCGATGCAATTTTTGAAACTGCTGGGTTCTTGGCAGCGCCACCAATTAACAACACTCGATTAACTGTGACCCCAAGTTGCTCTAAAGAAGAAACGGCATCGGCCAAACCGCAGATCATTCCTTCGATGTAAGCGCGGGCGATGTTTGCCGGATCAGAGTTCTTAAGTGATAAACCAGTTAAAGTGCCGCGAGCATTTGGACGGTTTGGAGTTCGCTCTCCTTCAAAGTAGGGGAGCAATGTCAGTCCATTTGCACCAGCTGCTGCACTTAACGCAAGTTCTGCAAGTTTTTGATGATCTACATTCAATAAATTACATGCAGCATCCAAAATTCGCGCCGCATTAAGTGTGCAGACCAATGGCAAGTATTTTCCGGTGGCATCAGCAAATCCTGCAACTTGACCAGAAGCATCATGAGTTGAAGTTTCACTAACGGCAAATGCGGTTCCTGATGTACCTAGCGAAACGACAACATCACCCGCCTGTGCAGATACACCCAAAGCAGCACCAGCATTATCTCCGGCACCTGGTGCAATCGCGATACCGTTGAATTCGCCACCAATTTCATTTGGCTTCAAAACTTTGGGAAGCCATGCATCTGCTCCACGCAGAGCAATCTGGAGAAAATCACGTCGATATTCATTGCTCTTAGAGTCAAAATATCCAGTGCCGCTAGCATCACTTCTATCAGTAAATAATGTATTGATATCTTTACTGCCAGATAATTTCCAGGATAGATAATCATGTGGAAGGCAAACTGCAGCAATCTTTTTAGCGTTCTCGCTTTCATTATCTGCGATCCAACGCAATTTTGTTGCGGTAAATGAAGCCACCAAAGAAGAACCAACCGCTTCAGCAGTTACTTTGGCGCCACCAAATTCTTCATTTAAATCTATCGCCTCTTTGGCAGAACGAGTGTCATTCCAAAGCAACGCTTTACGCACTGAGTTTCCAGTTTCATCAAGAACGACCGCGCCGTGCTGTTGACCGCCTACGGAGATCGCCTTTATTTGATCTAGGGAATTAATTTGAGAAATTGCTTGAGTTAAGGCTTGATACCAATCATTTGGATCACATTCAGTACCGTCAGGATGCGAGCCTTTAACTTCCTGAATTAACTCACCGGTCTCAAGATTTCGCACCACAATTTTTACTGATTGGGTAGAAGAGTCAACGCCTGCAATCAAAGGAGCTCCATGCTGCACGCTCAAAAATTGCTCCTTCCAGCTAGTTATCTTGAGAACTACCTCTCGATAGTGGTGAATTGATGTGGCTAAGGCTAGACTGCCTCCGTCAACGTTGACCATCATAAATCATCTTAAAATTTATTTTATTTGGAGTTTTTATGCGTATTGGTGTGCTCACTGGCGGCGGCGATTGCCCAGGTTTGAATGCAGTAATCAGAGCGGTGGTCCGCAAAGGCGTTAAAGAGTATGGACATGAGTTTGTAGGTTTTCGTGATGGTTGGCGTGGACCTTTAGAGGGCAGCACCATGGAACTCAATATCCAAACAACTCGAGGCATTTTGCCTCGCGGTGGAACAATTCTTGGATCTTCTAGAACCAATCCATTCAAAATTGAAAATGGCGTTGAACGCATCAAAGAGAATTTAGAGAAGATGGGCATTGATGCCTTAATCGCAATAGGTGGCGAAGATACTCTTGGTGTTGCAACAAAACTTGATGCACTTGGCGTGAAAGTAATTGGCGTGCCAAAAACTATTGATAATGACTTGAACAACACTGATTACACATTTGGTTTTGATACTTCAGTAAATATCGCTATGGAGGCAATTGATCGCCTCCACACAACGGCAGAATCTCATCACCGTGCATTGATTGTAGAAGTTATGGGTCGCCATGCAGGTTGGATCGCACTGCATTCCGGAATTGCTGGTGGCGCTGCATGTATTCTGATTCCAGAAGTTAAGTTTTCAGTTGACAAGGTCTGCGAATGGGTTGAATCAAGATTTAAGCAATCTTATGCGCCAATTATCGTGGTGGCCGAAGGCGCTATCCCGCAAGATGGAGACATCGTCACTAAAGATCAATCACTTGATTCATTTGGTCACGTGAAATTATCTGGAATCGGAGATTGGCTAGCAAAGCAGATCGAAGAGCGCACCGGAAAAGAAGCGCGTACTTCAGTACTTGGCCACATTCAAAGAGGCGGCACTCCAACTGCTTTCGATCGAGTCTTGGCTACACGTTTTGGTCTTCATGCAATCACGGCTGCTTCTGAAGGAGATTGGGGCAAGATGGTTGCGTTACATGGAACAAATATTGTGCGCGTTCCGCTGGAGTCCGCAACAGGCGTATTGAAGACCGTTAATCCTGAGCTCTACAAAGAGGCGGAAATCTTCTTCGGCTAATCTCGCTAAAAGCAGCGAAATTATTACCCAACTAGAAGCACTGCTATTTAAGTAGAATTGCGAGATGACCAACTTGGAAAAACTCTTTGACGCTTCGTTAGTGGCAGCGCAACAGCCAAAGTGGCCAGAAGCTGAATTAAGCGAAGCCATCAAAGAGTTAAAGAGTTTTCCACCTCTAGTTTTTGCCGGAGAATGTGATGATCTAAAGTCGAGCATCGCACTTGCCGCAGAAGGTAAAGCATTTTGGTTGCAAGGTGGAGATTGTGCCGAAACTTTTGTAGCAGCAACTGCGGATTCGATAAGAGATCGAATTAAAACAATTTTGCAGATGGCCGCAATCTTGCAGTATCACTCCTCGTTGCCAGTTATTAAAGTAGGCAGAATGGCTGGCCAGTTTGCAAAGCCGCGTTCAAGCGATACTGAAACTCGTGACGGAGTAACTCTTCCGGCATATCGTGGTGATGCGGTAAATGATTTGGAATTTACAGAATCAGCACGTCGCCCAGATCCAAAGAGATTGGTTCGGGTTTACAACACTTCAGCTGCAACTTTGAACTTAGTTCGTGCTTTTACTCAAGGTGGCTTTGCTGATCTTAGAAAAGTGCATGATTGGAATAAGGGTTTTGTTAAAGATACGCCTTATGCAGCAAAGTATGAAGCGCTAGCTACTGAAATCGGAAGAGCGCTGGATTTTATGCGCTCAGCTGGTGTTGACCCTGAAGAGTTTAAGACTGTTGAATTTTATTCAAGCCATGAAGCACTAATTTTGGAGTACGAAAAAGCACTAACCAGAATCGATTCACGTACTGGTTCTCCTTATGATGTTTCCGGTCATTTCATTTGGATTGGCGAACGTACTAGACAGTTGGATGGTGCGCATATTGATTTCGCTGCCAAAGTCCGAAATCCAATCGGAGTAAAACTTGGACCTAAAACGACAGTCGAAGAAGCACTTAAGTTAATAGATACGTTAGACCCAGATCGTGAACCAGGCAGGCTAACTTTTATTACTCGCATGGGTGCTGGAAAAATTCGAGAAGTTTTACCTTCATTGGTAGAAGGCGTAACCAAATCTGGAGCTAAAGTTTTATGGGTCTGCGATCCTATGCATGGCAATACTTTTGAATCATCTACCGGCTATAAAACACGTCAATTTGAAGATGTAATGGATGAGGTTAAAGGTTTCTTCGAAGTACACAAGGCCCTTGGCACTCATCCAGGTGGCGTCCACATTGAGTTAACCGGTGATGATGTGACGGAGTGTTTAGGCGGCGGGGCAAAGATCTCTGCTGAAGATTTAGCTACTCGCTACGAAACTGCCTGTGATCCAAGGTTAAACCACACCCAATCGCTGGAGCTTGCTTTCTTGGTCGCTGAAATGTTGCGCGATCGATAAATCATGGCGCTTTTAGCAAGCAATTTAACTACACCAATAGGTACTTTAAATTTGATTTCAGATGGCTCGCTTTTATTGGCCGCAAATTTAAGTAATATGAAAGCGGCTAAGGCTTCGCTTCATGCAGATTATGCGGATTTTAAAATTGAACAAGTTAAAAAGTTGCCAATAATTACTGAACTTCTTAAAGACTATTTCGACGGCGACGTCAGCGCTATAAATGGTATAAAAGTTTTGCAACCAGGTGGCGCATTTTCGCAGAACGCATGGAAAGCGATGCGTAAAGTTAAAGGCACTATCTCATATTCAGAGTTAGCTGATCGTGCAGGTTCTTCTGCTGCAGTTCGGGCTGCCGGCAGCGCTTGCGCAAAGAATGCAATAGTTTTGGTTGTACCTTGCCATCGAATTGTTAAGACAGGTGGCAGTTTAGGTAATTATGCCTACGGTTTAGCTAAAAAAGAGTGGCTATTACGCCACGAGGGTGCGCTTTAAAACTTCACAAGCTTGTTTGATATCGGCATCACTTAAATCCATATGTGTAACAAAGCGAACAAAGTCAACGCCTAATGCACCAGCCAAGATGCCGTGAGCTTTTAGAATTTCAACATACTCTGCCGCGTGGAAAGGATACTTAGAAACATCTAGCGCCACGATATTGGTATCAGGTGCTGGCTGTCCGCACGCCGCTGCAATCAATTTTGCATTTTCATGGTCATGTTGCAAACGAGTTAAATTATTATCGATTGCATAATCTGCCGCAGCTGCAAGTAAACCAATTTGGCGCATGCCTGCGCCATAACGTTTGCGCCAAATGCGTGCCTCTTGGATGCGTTCTTTGTCCGATAGCAACATCGAACCTATAGGGGCACCTAAACCTTTAGAAAAGCAGACTGAGATGGTATCGAAATATTTTCCAAATTCATTAAATGGTGTACCGCTTGCAATATGAGAATTCCAGATTCGCGCGCCATCTAAATGCATAGTCAATCCAAGAGCTTTAGCGCCTTCACTTAATTTACGAATCTCATCGATGCTCTGCACTGTTCCGCCGCCGAAATTATGGGTATCTTCAACTGCAATTGCTTTGGTTGAAACCAAATAAGGACCAGCATCTGGATGTGCAAGTTTTAACGGAACTGATGCAATCAATTTACCGTGAACTGATAACCAAGTGCGGGTAGTGATGCCACTAAACGCGGCAGCGGCGCCGAGTTCAGCTCGTGCAATATGAGCTGTTTGATCCAGTATCAATTCTTCGCCCGGCTTAACTAATAATCTAATTCCCAATTGATTTGATAACGAGCCAGTTGGTGTAAAAAGTCCCGCCTCTTTTCCGAATAAAGCGGCAACCTTAGCTTCTAAAGCGTTAACCGTTGGGTCATCTCCGTAGACATCATCGCCAACTGCTGCATTGCTCATGGCAGTAAGCATCGCTTTAGAGGGTTTAGTTACGGTATCGGAGCGAAGATCTATCATTTTTTATTGCTGCCTTGAATCTTTAGGTGTTGGCAATTTAGTACCTTCATGAAAGACAATGACATACATAGAGATTACAACCAAGGTGCCGCCAAATAAAGTGCGAAGTGATAGCACTTCGCCTCCGATAGTTACTGCAAAGAGCGCTGCGAAGACCACTTCCATGGTCATGATGACCGCTGCCTTTGTTGAATTGATTATCGCTTGAGACCAAGTTTGAATGATGAAAGCGGTAACTGTGCTCACGATTGCGGTAAAGAGAATAACTGCCCAAACTTCTGTGTCAGGTGGAGTTTCAAACCCTTCAATTAATGAGGCGACGCCAGTCATAATCGCCACCACGGTTATTTGAATCCAAGCCATAGTCCAAAGATCGCGACCATTACTCCATTTACTTAAACCAATAATTTGGCCGGTATAACAGAGCGCGCTGATCAAAACTAGCATCTCACCAAGGCCAACCGAGAATCCTTTAAGGGAAAGTAAAGCCAATCCAACTGTTGCAATGGAAATTGAAACCCAAACTCGATTTCCAAGTTTCTGGCCACCAAAGAATTGTTCAAAAAGTGGAGTAGCTACAACATATAAACCAGTGATAAATCCGGTAATTGCTGCGCCAGTCATTGTTAATCCATAAGTTTGCAGAATAAAACCTGCACCTAAGAAAATTCCAGTAATGCCACCATGTTTCAAAATATCGCCATCAAGTTTGCGAAGAATTTGCGGGTGGACAATCAAAAGCACAATTGCAGCCATAGCAAATCGGTAGAAAAGAAAGCTATTTACTGATTGCCTTTCGAGTACATCCTTCATAAAAACGAAAGAAGCTCCCCAAGCCATTGCAACTAGGAGTAAGAGAAAAGATGCGATGCGTTGCTTCATCCGCGCAACTTCTTAAGTAGCGCGACTTCTTTGCCATGTTCTGGCTCTTCGCCAGGGGTCTCTAGAATTAACGGTGCATTTGCGATTGCTGGATGTTTTAACATTTCTTTAAATGGGTCAATACCAATATGGCCGTCACCTAAATTTTGGTGGCGATCTTTAAGCGCACCACAAACATCCATTGAATCGTTTGCATGAACAAGTTGAAAACGTTCGGCGCCTGCAATTTGTACTAAGAGATCCAAAGTTTCGGTCATGCCGCCTTTCTTTGAAATGTCATGACCGGCAGCAAATACATGGCAGGTATCAAGACAGATACCGACTTTTGGGTGATACTCCAGCGCTTTTAAATAATTTTCTAAATCATCTAACTTCTTAACTAATGATTGCCCTTGCCCTGCAGTTGGTTCTAAAAGTAAGGAAGGGGAATCATCAGAGAGCGCTTCAAGAATTGGCATCATGCCATCATGTATCTGTTTCCATGCATTTGCTACATGAGATTCATCTACAGCAGATCCGGTATGTATAACTACGCCAAGCGCACCAATATCTTTGCCACGACGTAGCGAATACTCAGTAGAGGCAAGTGAATTTTTATATGTAGCTTCAGTCGGCGAACCTAGATTAATTAGAAAAGGCGCATGCACATAGGTGGTGATATCCATAGCTTGCGCTTTGCTACGAAACTCTTCATCTGCCTTTGGGTTTGGCTCAGGCATCGCCCAACCGCGCGGATTTGATGCAAAGACTTGAATGGTTTCTGCCTTGATTGTTTCTGCGTAACCAAGAGATCTCTTTGCCATTCCACCGGAAGTGGGAGTATGCGCCCCAATTCTAGGCAATTTTCCGGGTAATTTTTCCGATGACTTCGCTGCAGCTTTAGGCATATGCCTTACCCTACAGTGATAGTGACTTTACTGCCACGAAGTACTTTGCTACCTATCTTTGGTGAAATCGCAGTTACTTTCTTGATCTGCTTATTGCCCATTCGCTTAACTGTGACCTCTAAACCAAGTGCAGTTAAGGCTGCTTTGGCATCTTTCTCAGTTAATGAGAAGACATTTGGAATAAAGGTGAAGGCAGAGCCTTTAGAGATAATTAGATCAACTTGCGCACCTTTTGGATAACTCTTACCACCACTTGGATTTTGAGAAATAACTGCACCTAGTGGAACGGTCTCACTGAATTGATATTTTGGATTAACTTTGAAACCTGACTCTGTCAAAGTATTTAGCGCTTCTTCACCAGTTTTATTTATGAAGATTGCCATCGGAATCTGTTCGATACCTTTGCTTAGGATTATTCGAACTACTGCGCCACGTTTAACTTTCTCGCCAGCTGCGGGTTTACTTTCGATTACATAACCTTTAGGGAATTTATCGTTAAAGATTTCTTCGATTACAGGAGTATCTAGCGGATAGGCAGAGAGCATTTTTGTTGCCGCTTCAATTGTCAGTTTGGAAAGATTTGGAATCTGATAACGCTCCGGGCCTTTTGAAAGTGTTAAATTAACTGTGGCACCATCGCCAACTTTATCTCCACCTGCGGGGCTAGATTCGATGATGATTCCTTTAGCGATATCTTCGCTAAATACTTCTTTAGCAACATCATATTTAAGGCCTAATGGATTTAGCACACTTTCAGCTTGAGTAACCGTGCCACCAACAAGTGAAGGCACAGTGATTTTTGCGCCTGGCCCAATTAAGGTCCACCAACCTGCAATTCCAAGCGTGACCGCTAAAGTTGCGGCAATCCACTTAAATCTGCCTTTACTCTTTTTCGCTGAGAGGCTATTAGATTTTTCCAGCGGTTTAGTAACTTCTCGAGTAATTTCAGTTGTAGCCTCATCGCCAACGCTCTCTTTAGGTGTCACTTTTGCGCGACTTGGCTTTACAACTTCGGTTGCAATAGGAAGATCTAGTTCGAGGCTCATCTGCTGCTTGGCAGGATTATTTTTGATTTGAATGTTTCTCAAAGAATTTGCAAAAGCTTGGCCGTCTCTTGGGCGATCATCTGGATTTCGACTTGTCGCAGCAAATATCAACTCATCTAACTCTTTAGGCAGTTTTGCCTCTTTGCTATTTAGCTTGCTACTTACGCGAGGAATATCTTCATTTACATGTAGATAAGCAATCTGAAGTGGCGAATCACTTATGTGTGGTCTCTTGCCTGTGAGCATTTCAAAAGCCATAACGCCAACGGAGTAAATATCGCTTCTTGAATCTGCAATTCCGCGTTGTACTTGTTCAGGAGACAAATAAGAAACGCTACCCAGAATTACGCTGGCTTCTGCAGTCATGGTCTGTCCTAGACCTGCGCCCCTTGCTAATCCAAAGTCAGCAATTTTAATTCGACCATCATTAGAGAGCAGAATATTTTCTGGCTTAATATCTCTGTGCACAATTCCTAAATTATGAGCTGCAGCAAGTGCACTAACTACTGGTGCTAAATAATTGATAGTTTCAGTTACCGAGAATTTTCCTTTTTGGCTAAGTAATTCCCTTAAAGTTTCGCCTTCAACTAATTCCATAACCAGAAATACTGCAGGAATGCCAGATTGATTCCAGCCTTGGTCCATAACATTAACGATGTTGGGGTGGGAAAGTGAGGCAGCTGCTTTTGCTTCTCTAATAAAGCGAGAGATGAAATCTTCATCTTGTGCAAGATGAGGGTGCATAATCTTGACGGCCACTTTACGATCGAGGCGAGTGTCTAAGCCTTCATAAATGGTGCCCATGCCACCATTTGCAATAATTCGAATTAACTCATAGCGGTTATCAATTAACTCGCCGCTTAAGTCGCTCACGGGCTAGATTTTAAGTGGTGGCTATTATGAAATCGGCGAAATCGCGGGTGCGTTCGACAGCAAAGTGTTCGGCTTCACGAATTTGCCAAGCACGAATGTGCGCTTCGAGCTCTGGGCCATCCCGATCTAGAACTCTTTTGAAAGCAATATCTGCTCCAGCTTCAACCCAATACAATTTTGTGGCAAAACTTCGGATCTTTCCCTGACCAGCTCCAACACCTTCAATAATCAGAGTTTGGCCAGATTCTATTCTTCGCACTCCTTCGAAGGTACCTTTTTGCCAATTAAAAGTTGGAGCTTCAGTAGCGCGGCCAGCTAAAAAATTTTCCACGATTTCTAATAATAAATCGGTGAGATTTGAATTCAAAGCTTCATCCCAGCCATTGTAATGATCATCCAAATGGACTACTTGGCAATTAAATTCAGATTGCAATTCTTTTGAAAGAGTTGTTTTTCCTGAACCGGCTGGGCCATCTATAAGGATAATTTGTGGAGTTTTAACCATTTCACCCAACCCACAACTGCAACCAATGTAAAAGTAAAGTAGAGCACCGCAGTAAACCAAAAACCAAGAAGCGCATATTGAACTGTCGCTAAAGTATCTACTGCCAACCAGACGGGCCACGCCTCATACTTTTCGTAGACCATAAGAATTTGTGCCACAACTGAACCTAGGAAAATTAGCGCATCGGTTTTATACGCAGCTGCGCCAATATCTTGTAACCAAGGTGTGAATATCAACCATGAGATCATTAGACCAAAGAGCCATAAACTTCGATCGCGCCAAGTTAATTTTGACGGTCTTGCACCTTTTGGTCCCCAACCAAACCAGCCCCAAACTCCAGCAATTATAAAAATAATTTGTAGTAGGGCAGAAGCAATCAATTCAACTTGCCAGAAGAAGATGCCATATAAAGCGCTTGAAACAATCCACCAAGGCCAAGTAACGCGTTTTGCGGTAGTTCCGTAAGCAACACCGACAAAACTAGTTAGCGCTGCTGCAAATTCAAGATAAGTAACTTGATAATTCCAAGCTGTGAAAAAAGTAGACATATAGAAGTTAAACCTTCCTGGCTCGCATTACCGAACCGGTATAGCGGTCGACTTCTTGTGAAGTCCTCTCAGCCAACTTTTGGCTCCCGCGTGCTTAAATTCTAGCGCGAACGTTTGGTAACTAAGGAGACCATCTCCACTAATAAACCGTGTGCGGTCAGATCTAGCTCGGCGCTCTCGATGGCATCCAGGGCAGATTCGGCTAGCTTTTCAATTAAGTCCTCGATATGCGTAACTGCTCCAGTGGCCTCAATCGCGCTTCTAAACTCTTCGATTTCTTTAATAGAGAGCTTCTTACCCAATTTATCATTAATTAAATTTCTAGTTGCTTCATCGCCACGGTCATATGCATAAGCAATAAGCGCAGTTCTCTTACCTTCACTTAAATCATCTCCGGCAGGCTTTCCGGTAATAGCTGGATCGCCGTATACCCCTAATAAATCGTCTCGTAGTTGAAATGCTTCACCAAGAGGTAAGCCGTAGTCAGAATAAATTTGATAGAAACTATTTCGATTCTTGGAAGCGCTTAGCGCTGCACCGTAGTGCAAAGGTCTTTCAATACTGTACTTACCTGATTTGTATCGTGCGATTTTAAGTGCGCGCTCAACGCTAAAACTATGCTGAGTCTGCTCGAAAACATCCAAGAATTGTCCAGCCATTAACTCGGATCTCATTTTGGCGTAGATGATATTAACTTCAGATAGTTGCGCAGAGTTCAATCCAGATTGTTGCAAAGCCTCTTCGCTCCAGATTAGCGCTAAATCACCAATCAAAATTGCTGCTGCTTGGCCAAATTGCTCACCATGCAGCTGACCAAATTGTTTATGTATTGCTGGCTTACCTCTTCGGGTATCTGACCTATCCATTAAGTCATCGTGAATTAAAGCGCTTGCCTGCAAATACTCCAATGCCGAAGCTGCTCGGTAGATTTCAGGAGTTAACTTTTCGCCAGTTCCGAGAAAACCAAGAAGTGCAAATAGCGGACGAAAACGCTTACCTGTTTCTAAGTAGCCACTTAATGAATCTGAGATTGAAACTAACTGTTCATCAATTTGATTTAGCTCCTGGCAAAACTTTGTTGTTTGCTCGGTGAGAGTTTGATTGATATCTGAAGTTAATTGGCTAATGTTCATGGCTAGGCCGATTCTTTATCCCTCGAAGCGCATTTGCAAGTAGCTCACCAGCAATCGCGCCATGAGCCAGAGAGTCCAAATGCCTTACTTTAAAATTCTTTTTATTTGCAGTGCGAATCTTAGTTACCAAGCGGTTATCGCCGGTTCCTTGAATAGCTGGTCTTATTTGGTCAACTTCGGAATACTGATCAAATTCTGAAATATCTAGTTTTCCAGTTAAGACCAGTGAGTAATTTCCAGAAGAGTTCTCGGTTGCATAGATATCGGTTGTTAGACCAGACTTATGAAAAATCACTGTTCTGATAGGAAGTTTATGCGGATAGCTTTTGATTCCAATAAATCTCTGTGCCGGACGGCTGTAGCTTTCTTCACATTCTATAAAATATTCAAAGTTACTTGGTCTTTCAAATTTAACTCCCAAATCAAGTGCTCGTAATTTAAGAGCTTCCGTTAAAGCCCCTATTCCGCCTTGAATCTGCCAGATGCCAAAAGACTCTTCAGCGAATGCAACCATAGTTGACCATTTGTAGATTCCGGCAGGGTAGCCGAAGTACGTTGCGTAGTGGGCGACGATGCGCTTTAAATATTGATTTTGGATGTACGGAGCCCGAAGTCTTAGATAGATCGGAATATTTGCACGTGAAAATGAATACTCCCATTCAATGTAATTCTCACGCAATCGATCCCAGAAATATTCACCACTTTTGATAAGGAGATCCCACTCATTAGCGGCAGATTCACCTAATTTATTTCTTAATTCTTCAACTCGAGCGCTATGAGATAAATTGGCAAAGTTAATTTCTAGATCTTCAAAACGATATACAAATGCTGGATCTTTAGGTTCGACTTGGAGAACTTGCCCAAAATGCTTACCTGTTTTTTGGAAGAAATCCCGGTAGGTAGCAGGAAGGCTAAAAAGTGGAGCATAATCAAATTCGTAACCCGCTATTAGGGTATTTTGGTAAAACTCACCATCAATAAAACATTCAAAATCTTTGTCTTTGCCGGAGCTCTTTTTTAATCTAGCGGCCGCAGTTAGACCTGCAATTGATGCGCCTTTAATCAGTACCCTTGAAGTGTCCAATTTAAGGTTGTCCCAAGTATCGGGATGAGATATATGAAACAAGAAGCGCGCCATAACAGATACCACCAAGTAACGCAGTTTCAGGTTTACCAAAGAAGAAAATATTTGCAATTACATGAAATAACCAGGTCCAGACCAGAAATAGGTCGATTGAAGTTAATGAAGCGCTAATCTTCCGGCGTTCTTTGGGCAAAATTAAATTCGCCAAACCAAAATACACAGTTCCGACAAAGAGCCAACCAATCAAATTTGAGAATGGAATATGAGTTTGAAATGGAATGTGCGCGCCTTCAAATTCCCAGATTTTATATTTATTTGCTACAAGCAATTGGTCGAAAAAGATTTGATAGGAAGTTAAAGCAAATCCACCTACAATGAAAACCCAATTTGGTGCGATTCTTCGGGCCAAAATCAATAGTGGATGAGAAGTAGCTAACCACATAATTAGTATCAAGATTGGGACGCCTTGAATTTCAAAACCTAGATTTTGATAGCGAACTTCACCGAAAGGCCACGCAGTTTGAAGGGATACCGTTTCGACAATTAATGCAAAAGTTAAAGTAAAACTTAAATAACCCCAGAAATATCTTTTGGCATAAGCCAATTGGGCATGAGTTAAGGAAAAAATTGAGGCCAGAATTGCGGAGAATAATATCAACTTGCTATTTTCTCTAAAGAGAAAAAGCACTTGGGTAATAGCGCTGAAAAATAAAGAGGAGTAAAGAAAACGTTCGGCCGCTACCGATACTCGGCCACGACGATTTCTGCCAGGGTTGTAATTTCTAATAGACATCAGGCACCAACTGTCATGGCAAGCGCGCCAGTGACTCTCTTTAACTCTGCAAAACTCGTTGGAAATACTGCATGGGGGTGGCCACCAGCAGCCCAAATTGCATGGTAATCATTAAGCGCTTCATCAATGTAGATGTGGTCGATTTCTGTAATCCAACCAATGGGACTAACTCCACCAACAGAGAATCCGGATAAATCCTTTACATAATTGGCATCTGCGCGATCTAAGTGACTTACGCCGAGAGTTCTTGCAACTAAATCTGTATCAACCCTATGTCTGCCACTAGTAATCAAAAGTATTGGCAAGCCATCAGGTAATCTAAAAATCAAAGATGAGGCGATCTGTCCAACTTCAATATTTAGCGCGTTTGCTGCATCTTGTGCAGTCCTTGCGCTATCAGAAAGTACGTGAACTTTGCCCATCTGATTGCTCTGTAATACGGTGGTTACTCGTTTTACCGGTTCTCTTTCCAGTACGCCATCCATGTCCCGAAGTATATTGTTAATAAATATATTAAGGTAAAACCTGTGACCGCTGAACTTAAAGCAATTAAAGCCCGCAATTATCTTTGGGCAACATTCTTTGTAATGGGCATTAGTTCAATGGCTTGGGTACCAAGAATTCCGGAAATCAAAGATCAGCTTGGTTTAGGTGATGGCAAATTCGGATTAGTTTTCTTAGCTGGTGCACTTGGTTCAGTATGCGGCAGCCAAATTTCGGGGCGTGCAATACATGTGATTGCAAGCCGAAAATTCGCACAAATTTGTGGCGCAGTGATGCCTATTGGTATTTACATTATGGGCAGCGCGCACGACGTCAAAACTTTAGTAATTGGCCTATTTCTTACTGGTTTAGCGTTCTCCGCGTTAGACGTATCAGCAAACGTTCAAGCGATGGCTATTGAGAAATTAACTAAAGCTCGCTATATGTCATCTTTTCATGCTCTTTGGAGCGTTGGCGCTTTTACTGTCACTTTTCTAGGTGGTGCTATTGCGCGATTAATATCGCCACAAGAACATCTCAAAGGTTTAGCTGTAATTTCGGCGCTACTTTATTTAGTAGCAATCTGGAATTTACTACCTGGTGATTTAGATGGACATCGTGGAGAAGTCCATGAAGAGACCAGCGCCAAAATTCCATTTTTTGCCAAAGAAGCTTTACCACTTTGGGCACTTGGAATTGGCTTAACTGCATCATTTATCCCCGAAGCCGGCATCTATGACTGGAGCGGAATTTTGCTTAAGGATCATATGGATGTTGGCAAAGGTGTAACGGCGATTGCGGCAACTACCTATTCATTGGGAATGATTATTAGTAGGTTCTTAGGAGATCGTTGGTTTGAAAAATGGGGCCATCAGAAGACCGCAAAGTACGGCGGTTATATTGGCGGCAGCTCCATCGCCATTGGACTTATTGCTGGAATTGGCCTTTCATCCAGAAGCCAAATTTTGGCAGTAACAATTATTAGTATCTGCTTTGCCATTTCAGGGCTTTGCATGGGACCGCTCTTTCCTGCATTTAATTTAGCGGCAATGAGTCTTCCAGGTATTGCGCCATCAGTTGGCATGGCTCGAGTCGCATTAATTGCAATTGCTGCTAATTTCTTTGGACCTACGATAATTGGTGGAATTTCTGAGATTAGTTCGTTGCCAATCTCTTTTGCACTTTTGGCAGTTTTATTATTACTAGTCGGTCGCCAATCGAGATATATAAAAGTTAAATCGCTGGATTAATTTCTAAATTCAAATTACCCAAGTTTCAGTAAGGGTAAATGCGGCAATGGCAAAAAGTAGATAAGCAAAATCTTTTCTTAGTAAAGCGGGGTTTGTTTTAACCGAGCGCTTTCCAGCCCAATTTCCAATGGCGATAGCGCTAAGACCCATAAATAGCGGCACTTGCCAATCAATGTCAGCCCAATCAGAGAAGTGAGCCATTAGCGCTACGCCACAGTTAAGCACGATTATAAATAACGAAGTTCCAGCTGCTTTATTTTGTGGCACATTAAAACCAAGGACCAAAACTGGAATTGCTAAGAAACCGCCGCCAATTCCAAAGAGTCCAGTAATTGATCCAATCAAGAGCGCCAGCAATATCAGCACCGGCAGCGGAATCCTTTTTTCACCAGCTTTAACTGGTTTTCCGAGCATAGTAATGGCCGCGAAAATGATTACGGCACAGAAGCCAGTTATTAAAAGGGCATCGCTTAAATAATTGGCTAACTGTGCCGCACCGATATTGGAAAAGGAGCCAATAGCCCAAATAATTAACGCTTCTTTAACCAGGATTTCGCCGCTTTTAAATCGGGGGTAAAGTCCTGATAGCGCAGCGACGATAACTACTGCTAATGATGCAACTAGCGCTTGAGATGGTGGATAGTCAAAGCCGTAAACTAAAATTGGAACGGTAAGCATTGCACCACCAGCGCCAACGAAACCTAGTAC
>JBPCTD010000083.1:0-2282 GCA_051006515.1 Candidatus Nanopelagicaceae bacterium
GGGCAATAGCATCAGGAATCGCTTGGGCGGATTTATCACATTTAGAAATTGTTGCCGTTAAAGGTTTTGATCGCCTTCGTTGGTTACATGATTTAACTACACAGCATTTAGAGACATTCTCCGGTGGCTGGAGTAGCGGGCTAATACTTGATCACTTAGGTCATATTGAGCATCAATTTATTATCTTTGACGATGCCGAAACTTCTTGGTTGATTGTTGATGTAGATCGAGCAGCGCCGTTGATTGAGTATTTAAAGAAGATGCAATTTACGATGCGCGTTGATGTGCGCGATGCATCAAAGGAAAAGTCTTTAGTTAAAGTTCCTGGCGCAACTGATGATTTAGGTGGGCCGTATCAGCTAGTTAATCGTGGCGAGATTCCAGAATTTCCTGGTGCTACCCAAATTGGTATTTGGGCTTTGGAAGCAGAGCGTGTGGTTTCAATGCGTCCACGAATTGGCCTGGAAACTGACCACAAATCAATTCCAAATGAAATCAATCTTTTAAATAAATCAGTGCATTTAAATAAAGGTTGCTATCGCGGCCAAGAGACAGTGGCCAAAGTTCATAACTTAGGTCAGCCGCCACGTAAGTTGGTTTTGTTGCATTTAGATGGCAGCGTCGTTGATTTACCAGAAATTGGTGCGGCGGTAGAACGAGATGGCATCAAAGTTGGTTTTGTGGGCACTGTTGCAAGACATCATGAATTGGGAAATGTAGCGCTTGCTGTGGTGAAACGTAATGTTGATGCAGACGCAAAGCTTTTAGTTGGCAATATTCCAGCCCAAATCGATCAACGTTAAATAGGCTACCTATTAGGCTACCTACATGGAGTGGCTCACTGCGATATTGCTTGGCCCAATCACGATCATAGTTGGCATTGCGCTTATGGTTTATGGCATATTAACCAAGCCCAAACAGAGACCGCTTCGGCGTTATCGTTAGTCGTCGTTAGAAAAAAGGAAAGAAATGGCTTTCACCATCCCTGAGAACTTGCCTAAAGATCTCTACCCACTTGCCTGGTTGATCGGCACTTGGTCAGGTAAAGGCCAATGTGAATACAAAGATGTTGCGCCATTTCAATTTGCACATGAAGTAACTTTTAATCACGATGGTCGTAATTTTTTAACTTATTACTCACGTTCTTGGATTATTGATGACAATAACGAGATCATCAAACAATCTGCATCTGAAACAGGATTCTGGAATATTCGTGAAGGCAAAATTCTGGATGTGATGCTTTCGCATTCCAATGGACATGCAGAATCATGGGTCGGAATTGTTGATGGCCCTCGTATTCAATTGGCTTTTGATGGCGTAATTAATGGCGTAACTGCAAAAGAAGTTTCAGGTGGCCATCGTTTATATGGATTGGTCGAAGGCGAACTTTTCTTTGCATATGACATGCAAACGCCAACTAAAGAGTTACAACCACATATATGGTCAACGATGGCCAGAGTTCCAAGTTGAAATTTGTTAATGAATTAAAAATGGAAGAGTTATTAGCTGAATATGTTCGCGGTGGTTTGGTTGAATCCAAACACTTCGGCTATTTGATGGCGTTATCAAGTGATGGCACAGAGGTTTTAGTAAAAGGAGATCGCAATGCCCTTATTTACCCTCGTTCTGCGTTTAAGTCGATCCAAGCTAGTGCGATGGTTCGTAACGGTCTTGTTCAAGAGGTACGGCATCTTGCTCTTATCTGCGCTAGCCACTCAGGTTCAAAAGCGCAGCAAGAAGGGGCCAGATCAATCCTCCAATCCGCAGGGCTAACTGAAAGCGATTTACGTTGCGTAGCTGACCGGCCGCTCGGTATTGCAGAGCGAAAAGAGTGGGGCGATAAAGAACCTGCGCCAATTGCGATGAATTGCAGTGGAAAACATGCGGGAATGTTGGCAACTTGTGTTGTTAATGGTTGGCCCACTGAAAGCTACACCGATATGTCGCATCCATTGCAGATTGCGATTAAAGAAGAGTTTGAAGCGCTTGCGGAAGAGAAAATTACCCAAATTTCAGTTGATGGATGTGGCGCACCGACATTTGCGTTAACACTTCGTGGCAACACTAAAGCGTTTCAAAACTTAGCTAAGTCGCAGGATCCAGTTCATAAACAAGTTGTGGCTTCATGTTTAGCAAATCCGGATCAGATTGCTGGCGAAGGTCGTACTGATACCGAATTAATGCGCAAAGTTCCTGGGTTATTTATGAAAGGTGGCGCCGAAGGCGTGCAAGCGGCATTTATGCCAGATGGCGCTACTGTATTTTTTAAAGTTATTGATGGC
>JBPCTD010000084.1:0-10784 GCA_051006515.1 Candidatus Nanopelagicaceae bacterium
GCAGTTACATAAAGAATCTCTCCCAATAGCGCGTGACGATCTTCCACGTTGTCGGCGATGAAGTTCTGAACAATCAGGTACAAATCTAGGGATAACACCACAACTCCCTCTAAGAAAAGTAGGGCAGCCGCGATAGTCGAGCGCCAAGCGCGCGATTCAAGATTGATCATGGAAAGAATTCTACCCGTCGAAGTTCCTAAATCTTTTGATAATTACCGTGATTCCTTGACCCACCACTTTTCAATAAATGTCTTTTATGACACCTTGAAGCGGGAAATCTCCTTTGCTAAAAGAGAAGGAAATTTAGTTGGTGTAGTTAAATTCAAGTTACCCAATCAAACTTCACTGGAACATTTGCTTTTCTTTGCTAATGAACTTGACCTTGCAATTAGACAACACGACATGATTGCGCGAATGTCAGAATTTGAGTTTGTAGCGCTTCTTAGATTTGAATCCGAAGCTACAGAGGCCTGCAATTGTTTAATACAACGAGTAGCAAACTTGGAAAAGAGAGCGTTTCTCTTTAGTTTGGTTATTACAGATGGAACTAAAGAGCTAGAACAAGTTCTAGAAGAATTGGACAATCCACAGATTTTGAGATCTTCAAAGGAACTCTAATAGCAAAACTCATAAAGTCCGCTTCATGTCGTCGGTGGGCAGTGATATAGATGTTTCAGTTACTTATGGACCACTCTTCCCTTTCATAAGTGATTCCAGCATCGAAGAGATTTGGATAAATACGCCAGAGCGCATCTTTGTTGCGCGCAATGGACGGAGCGAATTAACCAATCTGCTGCTCACTGCCGATGAAGTAAGGAATATTGTCGAACGAGCTCTGATGTGGAGTGGTCGTCGCTTAGATTTATCACAACCATTTGTCGACGCTCGTTTGCCCGATGGCTCTCGTTTACATGTAGCAATTCCTGAAATCACTGCCCAACATTGGGCGGTAAATATTCGCAAACATTTGATGCGCCACTTGCAATTAGATGACTTAGTAAAGATGGGTGTGCTTAATTTAGATATATGCGAGTTCTTAAAGCTCGAAATAAATAAAGGAAGCAACATCCTCGTTAGCGGTGGAACGCAGGCAGGCAAAACTACGATGCTAAATGCATTGGCTTCAGCTATTCCAACAAATGAGCGAGTAGTAACTATTGAAGAAGTTTTTGAGTTAAAACCAGTGCTCCCCGATGTAGTTGCAATGCAAACGCGCGGCGTAAATATCCAAGGCGAAGGTGATATTCAACTAAGAAGATTAATCAAAGAGGCTTTAAGAATGCGACCTTCCAGAATCATCGTTGGAGAAGTTCGTGAAGCAGAAGCGCTAGATCTACTAATTGCTTTGAATTCAGGACTACCGGGAATGGGAACAATTCACGCAAATTCTGCACGTGATGCAGTGATGAAATTACAAACTCTGCCACTTCTAGCAGGCGAGAACATATCTCAGAAATTCATTGCTCCAACTGTATCCAGCGCACTTGATCTAATCGTTCACGTAAACCTCGCCAAAGATGGTTTTCGAAGAGTTACTGAAATATCCCGTGTTACCGGCCGAGTTGAAAATGATCGGGTCGAAATTGAAAACATCTTCAAGTGGAATGGAAGAGAATATGAAAAAGGCCTTGCACAGTAATAATCAGAAAAGAAGCAGTCAATTAGGAGAAAGCAATTTCCTGAAATCACTACTGGCAAGCGCACTGACTTTATTGATTACTAGTAGCCTCACCAGTTCACTATTTATTGGACTTGCTTTTGCGACATTAGTTGGAGCAGCTACTGCACAATATCTCAAGCAGCGAAAAGCTCAACGTAAAACGTTATTAGGTCAAGTATGGCCTGAAGTAATTGATCATCTAGTCTCTGGCCTTTATTCCGGCTTATCGATATCCGAGTCACTTTCTGGATTAGCTTTACGCGGGCCAGAATTTACGCGTAATGATTTTAAGGATTTCAATCAAAATCTAAAAGATGGAATGAACTTTAATGAAGCATTGCAAAACTTACGTGAAACTTTCGATCATCCAGGCAGCGATCAAATATTTGAAGCTCTATTACTGTCCAAAACACTAGGCGGTGGCGAACTCCTAAACATCCTTAAAACTTTAAGCGCTTTCCAACGTGAAGAGCTGGCTTTGAAAAAAGAGATTGCAATCAAACATGGTTGGATCAAGAGTTCTGCACATATTTCAGCAGCAGCGCCTTGGCTTCTACTTTTGATGATTGGAACTCAATCTGGCACTGCTACCGCATTCTCATCGCCAGATGGCATAGCCATTTTGGTTCTAGGTGTTGCTTTGACCTTTGCTGCATATGCCTGGATGTCAAAACTTTCCAGATTGCATGAAGCTCCTAGAGTGTTTAGGAGCTGAACATGTTTTGGATGCAGGTAGGACTGCCATTTTCTATTGCCCTAATCGGCGTAATTTTGTTAATTTCTGATAGCCGCAAATATCAAAGTCCGATACGCATTCATCCAAAATCAAATCCCCTTAAAGTTAAAAGAAAGTCTGAAGATTTTAAGTCAAGAGCAGTGAAATCTCTGGAGACTCTTGATGATAAGGACGGGGTACGAGTTCGTATCGATGAATTAACGACTGGCAATGTTAATGCGTATGGAGAGTTCCGCTTCAATCAGATTTGCTTAATTGGCATGGCTAGTTTGCTTCCATTTTTTGGATTGGCATTAGGTCTTTTGAATTTCTTTATGGCACCTCTATTAAGTATCTTCTTTGGATTAGGTGCGTATCTATTGTATGACCGGTATTTAACTAAACAGGTAGCAAATAAGCGGTTTCAGATTGAAGCAGAATTTCCAGCAATAATTGAAATGCTCACTTTGGCGATAGCTGCGGGCGAGACTCCTATTGGAGCATTAGCCAGAATTTCAGATCGTTCTGATGCTTTGTTAGCCAAGGAGTTTTCAAAAGTTGTGCAAGAAGTTCGTATAGGAAAACCTTTTCATCAATCACTTGATGACATGAGCAGAAATTTGAAATCAGTCTCGATTCGAAGATTTATTGATGCTTTGGTATTGGCAATCGTTAGAGGCGCACCAATAGTCGAAGTTCTTTATAGACATGTAGCTGAGGCGAGAGTTAATCAACGAAATTTGGTAATGGATAAAGCAGGTAAAGCAGAGACAACTATGATGATTCCGATCGTCTTTTTGATTCTGCCAATCTCAGTGCTATTTGCACTATGGCCATCCATTAACCAATTGAGCTTCTTTGCTAGTTAGACAGAGGTGACTGGCTAGCAAAGAAGATTCCAAGCCGATAATCAATAAACCATCAGCAACAAATTGACATCAAAAAATAAATAACCAGAAATCAATAGCAAGAAATCAAGTAATACTTGAAAACATGAAAGAGGTAAAAAATGAAGTATGTAAGTGATGTAATGATTAAAAAAGGAATAAGTGCTTCACTATTTATGCGCCAGAGATTGCAAAGTGCTTTGGTCAGTGAACGCGGAGATGTTCCAGGCTGGGTACTGGTGGTTTTGATGACCACTGGCTTAGTTACCGCAATTTGGGCTATTGCCAAACCAAATTTAACTAACATCCTAAATAACTCACTAAATTCGATGAACGGCGTCAAGTAATTGTTAATTATGCTCAAGAAGCTAGTCAGGCGTATCAATGCCGAAGTGGGAACCGTAGAAAGCGCTTTGGTATTGATTCCGCTTTTAGTGCTCTTCTTGGCGACCATGCAGTTGATGGTTACCGTCAATTTTAGAAATCTAGATATGGCAAGTACCCAAAATCAAGCAAGTCTGCAGGCAGTGCATCAGGTTGTAGAGCCACGAAATGAGTTAATTGATTTACGTTCAGGAGATTTCTTCACCAAGTTAAGACTCTTAGTCGTAAAAAGTGAGCGGAACTTGCCTGAAATTTTTCCTGGAATTAATGAATTGCTAGGCGGAAAGAAGTTGAGAACAACCGGAGTCGCGGTATATGAAGAGTCAGAAGAGTGCAGCGGTGGCTACTTGGTTTGCTAAATTCCGAGAGAGATTAAATTCGGATTCAGGTAGCGCAAGCGTTGAATTTGTTTTGCTGGCAATCCCACTATTTCTACCAATATTGATCTTTCTAACGCAATTTGCCAATTTAAGTAATGCTGAATTGGTAGCCAGAACACTCGTACGCGAATCTCTAAGAGCATATGTCACTTCTGAGAACCCTTTTGTCGCTCCGGCTCGAGCTGAGCAAGTTTTACAACGAGGCGGTGAAGCAGCCGGACTAAAACAATCTGAGATTGATTCCTTGGATTTGAGTTTCGAATGTTCTAAATTTCCATGCGTTTCACCTGGTGGCAGAGTTAGAGCTACTTTGAAAATGAAAATCGCAAATCAAAATAGAGAAGTAAGCGCAGAGGCTGAGGAGTTCATATCACCGTGGCAGTGGAATGGTATGGCGCTTCCAGAGGTCCCTTCAATAAAGATTGATCTTTGAGGTTTATGAAACAGAGTAAGAAATTTTTTATGATGAACTGCGAGAGGCAAAAAATGATAAGCCGCAAGAAGTTCATTGATAGGTTTAAAAAATTAAATAGTGAAAGTGGT
The DNA here is from genome assembly GCA_051006515.1 of Candidatus Nanopelagicaceae bacterium. GTDB lineage: Bacteria > Actinomycetota > Actinomycetes > Nanopelagicales > Nanopelagicaceae > ZLKRG08. The sequence goes on from JBPCTD010000084.1 coordinate 4,570, forward strand.
TCGCTTTCGCTCTTAATTGTTGCGCTCTTTATGGTCGCGTTATTTTCATTAATGATCATCACGGATGTGGCAGTAGTTGCCAATGCAAAGCGTTCGCTAGATCATGTAACTGAGGCTGCTGCTATGCGAGCAGTACATACTTTGGATGAGGCCAACTATTACACCGGTAAGCACACAATTCTGACTACGGCCACAGAAATTGCGACAGGCGGGAATTATGCCGATAACAGAGTTCCTATTGACTGCGAAAAAGGCAGGCAAGAAGCCTTTGATGAATTCGATAGTTGGTTTAACACTGCGAGTAAAATGAAAACTATGCAGATTTCCAGCTATTCGATTGATGCTTATCAATGCGAATTTGATGTAGTTCATTTAGAAAGTAGTGCCAAAGTTAAATTACCTTTTCCGTCTCCATTTTCAAGCAATGACGAAACCAGAGTTAAATCTTCAATCATGACATTAAATGAAAAAGATAAGGGCTTATATCTCTTTGGAATTAGAATTCATTAACTTGATTTTTGATTCGTTGGATGCAGCAAATTAAAGCAATTAGCTAAACCTTGCTACCCTTAGCCATTATGGTTAAAGAAACCGGCAAGAAAGTCATCGCCCAAAATAAAAAGGGGCGCCATGACTATTTTGTCGACGAAACTTTCGAGTGCGGAGTCGTTCTGCAGGGCACGGAAGTGAAATCTCTTCGCCAAGGAAGAGCATCTTTAACTGATGGCTTTGCCATGATTATTGATGGCGAGCTTTGGTTACATGGTGTTCATATTCCTGAGTACAACGAAGGTTCTTGGACCAATCACACGCCTCGCCGTGATCGCAAGCTTTTAATGCACCGTGGCGAGATCAATAAATTAGCTGGCAAGTTAAAGCAAGGCGGCAATACATTAATTCCACTATCTATTTACTTTAAAGATGGCAAAGTTAAAGTTGAATTAGCTCTTGCTCATGGCAAGAAGGGCCACGATAAGCGACAGACACTTCTCGAGAAGCAATCAGAGCGCGAAGTGCAACGTGCAATCTCAAGACGCAGTTCCGGCAAGAGCGATTGGTAACTAGCCCTTAACCGCTCCACCAGTTAAGCCGGAGACGATGTAGCGCTGTAAACCAATAAAGAGCGCAACGATTGGCGTTGCTGCGATTATTGCGCCTGCGCAGAACATGGCCCAGTTCTTGGAATATGGATCGCTAAGTAGTGTGCCAAGACCAACCGCAACAGTTTGTTGTTCGGTTTTGCTAAATACGATTGAAGCCAAGATAAAGTCAGAGAAAGTTCCGATAAAGGAAAGTAGCGCCATAACAGCAAGCACAGGTGCGACAAGTCGCAAAATGATTCGGAAATAAATCTGGGTGTGGGTAGCACCATCAATCTTTGCTGCTTCATCGATTTCAGTTGGCACAGTATTGAAGAATCCATACATCAAATAAGTACCAGCACCGAGAGAGCCACCAAGATAAACCAGAATCAAACCAGCTTTAGTGCCAAGTCCAATTGATGGCACGTTATCGGTTAACCAAGAGAGAATTCCGAAGATCGCAACTAGACCAGTTACAGATGGGAACATCTGCACCAAGATCAGCGCTAAAAGTCCTGATCTGCGACCGCGGAAACGTAAGCGGCTAAACGAATATGCAGCGCAGGCAGAGATGAATACTGAAAGTACTGCAGTACTGCCGGCGATAATGATGGTGTTCATCATCCATTGCGCAAATGGATAACTTGGATCGTTAAATAGATCTATGTAATTTTGATAATGGAATTGCTGGAAAAGTGCAGCGTTTTCAATGCCACCGAAATCAGTTAATGATGTGGAGATGATATAAAGAATTGGAAATAGCGCATAAATCATCATCACCCAAGCGGCGATGTGCTTCCAGCCAACTTCTTTGAACCAAATTAAGAAGGATTTCTTATTGGTGCGAACGGTGAGTTCGCGGTTGTTATCGATACTCATCGTGTGGCCTCCTCTAGAGATTTGGTTCGCTTAAATGAGAAGTAAGAGATTCCGCCAATAATGAAGAAGATCAATATTGAGAAAGCGGAAGCTAAGCCGTAATTGGCACCAACGCCACCGCCAAATGCGATGCGATATACGAAGGTAATCAAAATATCGGTAGCGCCAGTTGTAACTCTTAAGGTTGGATCCAAAATTGGACCACCTCCCGTTAAGAGATATATGACCGTAAAGTTATTAAAGTTAAAAGCAAAAGATGCAATCAGAAGTGGCGCTAATGAAACAAGTAGAAGCGGCAACTTAATCAATCTAAATATTTGCCAAGAGCTTGCACCATCAATTCCCGCTGATTCAGAAAGATCCGCCGGGATAGATTGAAGCGCGCCGGTTGTAATCAAGAACATGTATGGGAAACCCAGCCACAAATTCATTATCAAAATAGCAGCGCGCGCTGGACCTTGTTGTTCAAGCCAAGGAATTTTGTTGCCATCGCCCAAATTTAAAATTGTATTATTGATAAATCCGCGATCTGTGTTGTACATACCTTTCCAAACATATGCTGACAAGAAAGCTGGAAAGGCATATGGAAGGATCAAAATTGAGCGATAAATCTTTAATCCGCGAATTCTTTGATCGTTAAGCAGCAATGCAAGTGCTAGACCAAGAACGAATGTGGTTAATACAGTAAGAATTGCGAACTGGAATGTCCAAATCAACACACCAAGTAGCGGTCCGCGTAGTTCTTTATCTGTAAAAATGGTGCGGAAGTTATCCCAACCAATGTTGGTGCGCCAGCCAATTTCATTTAAACGATCGCCTGTAGATGGTTCAATGAAGAATCCTTCTCGGTTATCAGCGACGAATTTGCGGCCATCTGCAACAGTGGTGAAGGTTTTTGTTGCCTCATCGTAGGTATAGCTAAATTTATTTAGCGAACCTGCATAACCATCAGTAGTTGCAATAAAACCATCGCGAGCTAAATCGGGTCCAAGTGGAATCTTCAATCCCACAATCGCAACTGCATTGTTGGTGATTTCATCATCATTTAATCTAGTGAAACCATTAACTGATTCGGCAAAGCCATCAGCGTCGACAACCAATCCATCGGCAGCGGTTAATTCGCGAATTGGATGGGTTTTGAAATCTGCGCCACCCAAGAAAACTTTCATAGTATTTACATCTGTTGCAAGTAATTGAAGCACGCCGTCGCTACCACGAACTACTTTGATGTCGTAATCAGCCCCTTCTACGGGTTCAACCGCTGCAAGCTGCGTGGCATTAAGTGCTGATTCATAATTGCCATTGTGCAATGAACCGTAATTAGTGAAAGAGATATAACCGCTGAACGCAACAGTATAGATCTGCAAGAAAATCAGAAGAATAACGCCGGGAGCTAAATACTTTGCCGGTAAGCCACCTTTCCGTAAGTAAATCCAGTTAACTGCGATTGTGACTATGGCAAGGCTGGCGGCAAAAGTAAATTGATTCTTTGCAATAAGTGCGAAGAAAACAGTTCCGGCAAATGCATCGACTAAACCAAGAATGATGATTTTGATGATTTGGCCACGAAGACTTGGCGTTCCACCATCATAAAGATGTTTTGCGGCCGCACGTCTTGCTGCTAAAGCTTTATCACGCGCTTTGATTTCAGCCTTTGATTCCTGCGTTGCCACTCGTGCTCCTTGCTGAGGGTCGGGTATCAGTCACTTGCAATGAGATAAATATATTCCGCTTGCACTGAATTAGATATAGGAAACTAATAGAACGAGGGGCCCGATTTCTCGAGCCCCTCGCTTCACTGCTATTTAGATTCGCTATTTCAGGTTATTAGTTTTACCAATAATCCTTGATAGCTACTTTCTAAGTACTCTTGCTAGATATCTTTAACTAGCGAAATTACTTAGTGTCGATTGCAGCTTGTGCAGCAGCAACTGCCTTACGTAGGAAGTCACCAGGTGTTCCGGTGTACTTACCTGCAAGGATTGCAGCTTCTGCTGAACCGATCTTGCTCCACACGGTATCCATGAATACATATGAAGGCATTGGAAGTGCGTTAACACCTGCTAGACCGAATGCAGCAAGGTTCTTATCTGTCATTGAGCGAAGCGCATCTTGGTTAACTGGAATGTTATTTCCAGCTTTGTTTAGCGCTAACTGAAATTCAGATGAACCAACGTAACGTAGGACCTTACCTACTGAAACTGCATTTGGCTGACCTGAAACCTTTGATGACTGCCAGTAACCATAAACACCAGAGAACTGTGAAACCTTCTTGCCACCTAGTGATGGAATTGAAGCGATTCCCATTTCTGAAGCCTTAAGTGGCTTAGCTGAGCAACCTGAAATTGTGTCTTGTCCGTGGTTGTACATCCATGGACCAGAGATGATGTATGCACCCTTTTGCAGAGTACATGCTGATTGATCCCATCCATCTGCTGGACGAATAATCTTCTTTGCATCTCCTGCTAGGAAGTTTGCATATGCATCTGAACCAGATCCACCATAACCAAGAGTTGTGGTCCAGCCTGACTTATCACGATTGAAAAGTGTTAGACCAAATGAAGATGCAACTGATGACCAGTGGTATGGATCGCCACTTGTTAGGTCGCGAGTAATTGCAAGACCATTCTTTGAGTTAACAAGATCCATGAATGACTTTCCTGCTGGATCTTCGCCATCGCGCTTATTCCAGATAAGTGCAATGTTCTCTGAATAGATTGGCATTCCATAAAGCTTGCCGTTAACAGTGAAACCTGAACGAGTTGATGCAGAGAACTTTGATGAGAGGCTGCCAAGTGCAACTGGTGCAACAACACCAGCGCCAACTAATTGACCTGTCCAGTCGTGAGCGCCAACCATTAGGTCTGGGCCCTTTCCATCTGGAACAGCCTTGATGTATTCATCGCGAACGTTCTTCTTGTAAACAGTATTGATTGTGATGCCTTGAGTCTTAGCCCATGCAGCAATGATTGGAGTCTGGTTGTCAGACTTTGCATCATTTGCACCAGACCAAATGGTTACTGTGCGTGCAGCGCTAGCAGCTTGTGAAGGAGCTGCAACAAATGCACCAGCAGCGGTTGCAAGTGCAACTGCTACTACTAAACCACGTGTGCGTAGTTTCATTTATTGCCTTTCGAGATTCATTTATTCGAAATAACTTCGAATCTTATTTCGAGGTAGTTTCACACGTTGAAACTTAGGAGAAGGGTAAATCGCGAAAATTTCGCTTCCAATATATATATGGTCAGTTGCGGCGATTGTTATCAAGTCGTTGTAAGACAGGGACGGGGTGAGAGCAAATCACGAGGGCTGGGCGGCGAATTCAGGCGGGCTCAGAGTTGCTAGGCGATAGATAGGCCGAATTCTTGGCAGCAGATGCCCTTGTAGAATTGGCGGCTCACCCTAAATCGATGGAAGCCAGCGACATTTAGCAGCTTTCAGCGTAGAAGAGGTGGGAAGGTTAATTAGGTAAAACTGGTTAACTTGATTGGACTAATTCGAAGTTCATCACTTGATGCGGAACTGATCATTCAGTTTCTCTCTTTGGTGGGTTCGGACATAACAACTAAATAGAGTGGAAAGAATGCTTTCCACCCAGTTTTCAAATTTGAGTACTTAAATAATTTATTAGTTATGTACTTAGTAAAAATATGAAATCTTGGGGGTGAACGGTCTCGACTTTGGATGTTGAGGCAGGGGAAGCGGGCCGAGGAAGCCAGGATGATCTCGTTAACCAAAAACCTGTGCAAAAAAATAAACGGCAGTACAAACACTGCTGATCGCGATTTCGCACTAGCTGCTTAATCCATAGCGATCCGTTAGCCCGAGCGTGCTCTTAGCCCGGAATCTAGCGTCGACTCAAGAGCTCCTCCGTTAACAATTTTGCAGGTGTTAATGGGAATTTAACTGCAAATGAGTTTGTCGAAGACTTGTGTGTATGAGCTTCGGGACTGAGAAAACGTTAAACACACTACGCCCGTAGAAGCCCTGTTTTAATACCAGAGGACCCGGGTTCAATTCCCGGCACCTCCACCGACTACTTTGGCATAGTTCTCACATGAGTTCAGCGAAGCAACCAAACGGTTCCAATGGACCTAATAGACGAGGCACTGCACCACTTCGCGATTTCCTGGAGAACGAAAGCGCTTCAGGAATACTCCTTTTAATAGCTGCAGTCTTAGGTCTACTCGCTGCAAATTTACCTACCTCAAAGAGCTATTTTGATTTTCTAGATATCTCATTCAAGATAGATAT
>JBPCTD010000085.1:0-8725 GCA_051006515.1 Candidatus Nanopelagicaceae bacterium
ACAATCTGGTTCCATGGCCAAGTAAGAAACGACCAAGCCCTGCGGAAATTGCCCCGATAACTACAACTACAGCAACTCGCATCTCGTAAGTAAGTAGGAAGAAAACCAACACTGACCAAGTGGGGGGTGCAAATATCGGAGCTAAATTGCAGAGAAAAACAACCAGCGTTAGCGCTAAATAAATGTGGAAAATACCCGCAGGGTTAATTGAGTTCATATGAAAGCTCAAGTTTTGGCACTATTGAATTCCAACCCAACTCTTCATTGATCAACTTGGCAAAAGTGTCAGCGGATTCAGATTCTCCGTGGACTGCAAATATTGCTTTAGGAACGGTATCGGCGCTTTTAAACCAGTTCAATAATTCTTGGCTATCAGCATGAACGGAGAATTCTTTAATCTGGACAATTTCAGCTCTAACATCAATCCATTTGCCAAACATTTTTATACTGGTTGCGCCGCTTAAGAGATGTTGTCCACGAGTACCAGCTGCCTGATAACCCACCAACAAGATTGCATTGTTGGGATTTGGCAGCATATTCTCTAAATGATGCACTACGCGACCACCTGTTGCCATGCCACTTGCGGAGATAATTATGGAAGGTTGATTTAAGTCATTAAGCGCTTTGGAATCTTCAACAGTTGTGGCTTCAAAAAGTGATCCAGAGTCAAAAGGATCTTCTGGTAGGTCAAAAAGCTCAGGGCGAATTTCTGGTGATTTATTTGCTATAGCTTCTCGGTAACAACGAAGTGCCGAAAGCGCCATAGGTGAATCTACATAGACTGGCAATTTGGGAATCTGTTCACTTTTGATCAGTCGCTTGATTGTCATCAGCATGATTTCAGTTCTATCCACCGCAAAGGCCGGAATTAATACAGATCCATGACGTTTTATAGTCCTATTGATTGCCTGTGCCAGTGAATCATCGCTAGTTGGATGGGTGCGGTTACCGTAAGTGGATTCTGTAACCAAAGCTGAGATCTCGCCTGCGGGAATCAAATCCGGATTAGTTAGGATCGCATGATTACCGCGACCAATATCCCCGGTGAAAACAATTCGCTTTCCAGCAACGATGAGATCTACAAAAGATGAGCCCAAGATATGCCCACTTCTATGGAAAGTAACTTTTATTTCGTCAGTAATTAACTTCGTTTCATGAAAAGGAATTACTTCGAATTTGGCAATTGCAAGTTCAGCCTCTTCTGCATTAAAAAGTGCAAGAGGCTCTTTGTGCTTTGAATAGCCTTTTTTCTTCGCATATTTGGCATCTTCAACTTGAAGTTTTGCGGCATCTCTTAAAACAATCGCAGCTAATTTAGCGGTGTTTGGAGTGCAATAGATTGGACCATCAAAACCTTCGCGCACTAATTTTGGTAAATAACCACAATGATCAAGATGTGCGTGAGAAATTACAACTGCATCAATAGTTGCTGCATCCAAGGGGAATGGTTCCCAGTTCTTTAATCGAAGCTCTTTCAACCCTTGATAAAGCCCGCAATCAACCAAAACTCTTGATTTTTCGCCAGCAACTAGGAATCGGCTACCGGTCACAGTTCCGACGGCACCTAAGAATTTAATGGTCGCAACCATATTTAAAGACTATCTTAGGAAAGGGAGGTTGAACATAGTGAAAAATAAAGTTTCAGCGATATTACTTATTACCTCTTCAATGGCGCTTTTTTGGGGTTTATCCCTCAACTATGTTTTAAATCGCGAAGCTGCAGCTTCGATTATTTGGGCTCTTGGTGGTCTGACTGGACTTATCCCAGCAGTCAGATGGTTAATTGATGAGTTAAAAGATCGTCAAATGGGATCTGATATTTTGGCAATTTTTTCGATTGTGGGCACATTATTAATTGGTGAATATTTTGCAGCATCCGTAATCTCTTTTATGTTGGCATCAGGTAGAGCATTGGAAAGCTGGGCAGAAGGTCAGGCAGAATCAGCGCTCAAATCTTTAATAGATCGAATGCCTAAGCTTGCCAATCGAATTACTTCCGCAGGCAGTCTTGAAACAATTTTGGTAGAGCGAATAGAAAGCGGAGATCGATTAATAGTTAAGTCCGGAGAGATTGTGCCAGTTGATGGCACTGCACAAGAGGATTGCTACTTAGATCAATCCGCGCTAACTGGTGAATCTCTACCTGTTAATTTAACTAATGGTAATTCAGTAATCAGTGGCACTTTAAATGCCGGTAATTCATTTGAAATGACTGCAACAGGCAATGTAAGTCAAAGTACTTACTCAGGAATTGTCACGATGGTCAGAAATTCTAGAGAACAGAGTTCACCTAATATCCGATTAGCCAATAAGTGGGCGATAGGTTTTGTGCCTTTAACTTTAGCGCTAGCTATTGGCGCATTTATCGCTACCGGAGATACGACAAGAGCGGTGGCAGTTTTAGTTGTGGCTACCCCTTGTCCTTTGATTTTGGCAGTACCAATTGCACTGGTAGCAGGAATGTCTCGAGCAACAAAAAATGGCGCTGTCATAAAAAGTGGTGCAATTCTGGAGCGCTTAAGTCGCGCGGAAGTGGTGCTAGTAGATAAAACCGGCACCGTAACTCACGGTGGGCCAGTTATTTCTGAGGTGTTAACTTCTGGAGAATTAACTGCTGATGAAGCAATAAAAATAGCCGCATCGTTAGACCAGTACAGCCCACATATAGTTGCAAAAGCAATAGTAAAAGAAGCCCATATTCGAAAGTTAACTTTATTGCCAGCAACTAACGTGAAGGAATCTCATGGTCGCGAAGTAACAGGCACTGTTGCTGGCCAGACAGTTATCGTTGGTTTACCTCAAGATAAATTGCCAAATTGGGCAGAGAGCGCACAACCACTAAAAGTTGCGCTACAGGTAGATGGCCATTTGGTAGCGTTATTTGGATTAGCCGACCCCATTAGATCTGAATCATTAAGCACCATAAATGAGCTATATAAATTGGGTATTAAAGAAATTGTGATGGTCACGGGCGATAAGGAAGAGACAGCAAATAAAGTTGCAGCTGAGTTGGGAATAAGCAAAGTTGTGGCAAATTCAAAGCCAGAAACTAAATTACAGATGGTTCATGAGTTTCGAAATAAAGTATTTGGGACGGTATTAGTTGTTGGAGATGGTATTAACGATGCACCTGCACTTGCAGCATCCGATGTTGGTATCGCGATGGGCGCTCGCGGGGCATCTGCTGCAAGCGAAGCAGCGGATGTTGTGATTATCGAAGACTCCATTGATCGAGTGGCAAGCGCGATTTACTTTGCGAAGTTATCAAGAAAGAAGGCGCTGCAAGCTTCACTTGGTGGCATGGCCATTGCATTAATTGCCATGGTTGCCGCTGCCTTTGGATATTTAACACCTAGCCAAGGAGCGTTACTCCAAGAGGTAATTGATTTGGCTGCCATTTTATGGGCACTAACTACGCTGCGTGCAAGGTAACCTTCTTTCCATGATTCGCAGCGCAACAGCCGCAGATGTTCCGGCAATACATCAACTAATTATTGAATTGGCAATCTATGAACGCGAACCAGATGCGGTAGTCGCATCTATTGAAGATATTCATAACACTTTGTTTGGTACAGATCCGGTTGCTTACTGTCATGTTGCAGAGATTGATGGCCAAATTGCGGGAATCGCAATTTGGTTTTTAAATTACTCAACTTGGCTAGGTAAAGCTGGACTTTATTTAGAAGATCTATTTGTAAAACCAGAGTTCAGAAAACGTGGCATTGGACTTGAGCTAATGAGGACTTTGGCAAAATTATGTGTTGATCGTGGCTACGAGCGATTCCAATGGTGGGTACTTGATTGGAACGAACCTTCAATTAATTTCTATAAATCAATCGGCGCTGAAGCTATGGATGAATGGACTGTTTATCGATTATCAGGGAGCGCGCTTAAGAGTTTTGCCGCCTCATCAACTTCGAATTTTTGATGTTCAAACAAAGCTTGTCCAGGATAGTTTTCAGTGTGATCAAAGGGATCGTCTAATTTTTTAATTCCTGAAAGTTGCTGTAAGACAAATAAACCACAAAATGGTGAGTAGATGGCGTTATAGCCACCTTCATGTGCAATCATCAATTTATTGTTAGCTGTTGTGGCGGCACAATCCATCAATATTTTCGTAAGCGTGGCATAGCCGTTTGCAGTTAACATCATTCGACCTAGCGGGTCATACACTGATGAATCAAAACCAGAGGCTACTGCTATCAAGTCAGGTTTAAATTTCTTTAACGCTGGCGCAACAACTTCTTCGAATGCATATTGGTAGCCACCATTTCCAGTTCCTGCAGGAAGTGGGATATTGATATTGGTATTTAGTCCAGCGCCACTACCGCGCTCATCACGCGCACCGGAATCTCTTGGATATAAACGATCTTGATGCAGTGAAATGGTTAAGACATTTGGATCTGAATAGAAAATCTCTTGTGTGCCGTTGCCATGATGAACATCCCAATCAACTGTGGCAATTCGGATATCAGGGTGATCTCTCTTTATTACGGATAGCGCAATTCCTAAATTAGAGAATAAGCAGTAACCCATGCCGCCAGCTTTAATTGCATGATGTCCAGGTGGTCGCACAAGTGCATAACCATTTTCAACTTTTCCGTTCACCACTGCTTGTGCTAATTCAGTCACTGCACCAACAGCTAATGTTCCGATTTCATATCCACCTTTAGCTAGTGGAGTTTCCCCATCTCCGGCATCGCCACCAAGTCGCTGCTCGCTGATTCCTTTGAGCTTTGTTAGGTAACTTTGTGGATGCACAAGCAATAACTCTTCATTTGTTGCATGCCGTGCGGGAATTCTTTCTAAATGTTCTATTAATCCTGAAACCACAATCAATTCATGAATACGTTTCTTTGTTTCAGGGCTCTCATAATTTAGGAAGGGTTGTAAGCCCTTTGCCGGATCACTAGGAAAGAAACCAGCGTTTGTTCCTGTGTCATGCCAACCGAAGAGCTCGTGATAAACGTATCCAGTTTTCATATGACTATTAGATTAGTAGACTGAAGCAGTAATAGAGCCATAAACAGGCAAAATCGGCAATATAGGCACCTGCGGGGGAATTAATGTCAGCAATTTATGAAGCGCTCGCTAAAGGACTCTTGATTTCAGATGGCGCGATGGGCACCATGCTGCAAGACAAAGGTTTAACAGATGGTGGCGCACCAGAACTTTGGAATGTTGAAAATCCCAGCGCAATCGAAGAGGTGCTTGAAAGTTATGCCGCAGCCGGTGCGAACTTAATTACTACCAATACCTTTGGCGGAACACGTGGCCGTTTACAGATGCATGGTTTGGAAGATCGCTTATTTGAATTAAATAAAGCAGGCGCAGAGATTGCACGAAAAGTTGCCGATCGCCACCCGAATTGTTTTGTCATGGGAGATGTTGGTCCATCAGGTGAATTGATGGAGCCGATGGGAACTATGACTGCAGATGAAGCTGAAGCGCTCTTTGCTGATCAGATAAAAGCTCTTGTAGCCGGCGGCGTAGATGCAATTTTGATTGAAACTATGAGTGACTTACAAGAAGTGGAAGCAGCGGTGAAAGCTGCAAAATCAGTAGCGCCAGAACTTCCAATAATTGTCACCTTCTCATTCGATACAAATTTGCGAACTATGATGGGTGTAAAGCCAGAGATGGCGGTAAAGACTTTGGCAGCCGAAGGTGTTCGAATTATTGGTGCCAACTGCGGTCGTGGCGTTGATGAGATGCGCATTATTGCAAAAGAGCTAACAGCAGCAAGACCTGAAGGTGTTTACATAATTACCCAATCTAATGCCGGTCTACCAAAGCTAGTTGGCGGCGATTTCATTTATGACGGTACTCCTGAAGAGATGGCGAAATATGCTGACGACATGAAAGCTTTAGGTGTAAATGTTATTGGTTCTTGTTGTGGATCTACTCCAGCACATACGGCAGCGATGAAAGCTACAATTTAATGGCGAATCTACCTATTGCAGTTGTAACTGGTGCCAGCAGTGGTATCGGAGCAGCAACCGCCAAGCTGCTTTCACAAAATGGCTTTTCGGTGATTGCAGCTGCCAGAAGAGTAGAACGTCTAAATGATTTAGCTAATTCGAATTCCAATATAAAAGCAGTTCAACTTGATGTAACTGATCAAGCAAGTGTTGATGGCTTTGTTGCTAATCTTGCAAATCAACCAGTGGCTTTGTTGGTTAATAACGCAGGTGGCGCATTTGATTCAGCGCCTATTGAAAAGACCGACCCCACTATTTGGCAGAAAACATATGAAGTAAATGTAATTGGTGCGCTACGCATTACTAAAGCGCTATTACCAAACTTACGAAGTAATGGCGCTAGCCATATAGTGGTTGTTACTTCTACCGCAGGTCATGGTGTTTACGAAAATGGCGGTAGTTACACCACGGCTAAGCATGCAGAGCTAGCTTTCACGCAAACATTGCGCCTTGAGTTAAATGGCGAACCGATTCGCATTACTGAAATTGCTCCTGGAATGGTGAAGACTGAAGAATTTTCAAAGGTGCGCTTAGGTAGCGAAGAGGCTGCGGCAAAAGTGTATGAAGGTGTAGCTAAACCTTTGGTTGCCGAAGATATTGCTGAGGCAATTAAGTGGGCAGCGCTCCTACCGGAACACGTAAATATTGATTCAATGATAATTAGACCTGTGGCACAAGCGGCTAATCACAAAATACATCGTAAACTAACTTAATGCGTAAAACGGTTGCAGGATATTTAGTTCACTCTATAACTGCTTTTGGCGCAATTGCTGGGCTGATCTCACTAGAACGTTTCATTAATGGTGACATTCGTGGCGGTTTACTCTGGTTAGTTATCTGCCAACTAATCGATGGTTTTGATGGGCCAATCGCCAGAAAGATTGATATTCATTTACATGCCACTAGATTTGATGGCCACATCTTAGATTTAGTAGTTGATTACGTAACTTGCGTGATGGTGCCAGTTGCGATGTTGGTTAGATTGGATTTAGTTGAAAGTCGTTATAGCTTTCTATATGCATCCTTGATCATTTTTACTGGAGCGCTTTGGTTTGCCAGAACTGATCAAGAGACTGAGGATCACTGGTTTAATGGTTTCCCCGCTGCATGGAATTTAGTTATTCCAACTTTTATTATTCTTGATACCAATCCAAAATTGGTAGAAATACTCATTATTCTGCTCTGCGTTTTAACTTTGACTCAACTTAAATTCCCGCACATGGTAAAAGTGGAATTTATGCGATCAACTACTTGGACATTAGCCATTATTTACTTTGTTGCATTGACATGGCTATCTGTTGAATATCCAACGGGACCAGATAACTTAAAACCAGTTTTAGCGATCTTTCCTATATATATATTTGCAATTTCTATCTATCACTCTTGGAAAGTACGCAATTTAAGCGTATCCTCTGCTAATGATTTATTTCTTCTCAATAGAACTTTCCCAGCAATTCGTGGTCGTAATTAATGCCGCAATCGCTGCAGTGCTTGGCTCTGCAATTGGCTGGGAACGTGACCGCGCTGGTAAATCAGTGGGTCCACGCACGATGGCCCTAGTTGGCGCTTCTGCGGCAGCAGTTGTGAATATCGGTCACGTATTAAATATTGATGCAGATTTCGGTGATCCAACCAGATCTATGCATGCCATCATGACTGGCATTGGTTTTCTTGGTGCGGGTCTGATTTTCCAAACTCGTGATGCCGGCACAAAAGGTGTAACCACTGCAGCAACTGTTTTTGCTACAGCGGCCATGGGTTGCGCAGTAGGACTTGGATTTCAAATTGCAAGTGTTGGATTAACTGTAATTATTTTAATTGTTTTGCGCTCAACGCACGTACTTGAAATTACCGCTAATCGCCGTCATGACGACGATTAAAACCAATATTCTCTAGCAAACCAAACAGCGCAAAGTAAGCCAATAACAAAGATACCCATGCGGTATGCCTCACGGCTAAAGCGATCTACAACTTTGGCTCCGAAGAATCCACCAATGGCACAGCTAACTGCAAGGATTGCGGCAAAAGTCCAATCAACTTTTCCGCTAGCAATATAAATCAAGTTTGAACCGAGGCAAGTCATTGTGACCACGACATTTTTGCTTACATTGATATCTGAAACACTTCGCTTAGCATCTCTGGCTAGAACAGCAATAGTCATTACACCCTGTCCAGGTCCAAAATATCCAGCATAAAATCCAATTGCGGTTAGCCAGAAATTCTCAATTCTTTGTTTGAGAGGCGTGAGATTTTCTTTTACCTTTATAAAAAGGGTTAATGAAGCAACTAAAATTAATATCGGCGTAAGTTTTTGAAATCCTTCAATTGGCATTAGCGCAAGTGCTAAACCGCCAATCACGGCTCCAATCATGGAATAGCCGATCAAAGTACTTTCATTCTTAATGATGCCTTTTACGGATTTGAATTTTCCAAAGAGGGCACCGACATTTGCAGTCCAAACACCGAGCGCATTGGTCATAGCGGCTGAAACTGGATTTAAACCCACTGCGATCATGGCAGGGAATGAAAGAACTGATGCGCCGCCAGCAAATCCATTTAGGAATCCCACGCTAAGTCCGACTATAAATATCGCCACAATTTCTAACATTGAGTAAAAGGATAGCCTTATATACTCGTTAAATGGTCCAAAAAGTCATAAGAAATATGCTGTTGCTAGCAATGACTTTTGTGATCGTGCTTTTAAATCTAACTTTCGTAACCCCTGCGCAGGCAAGAGTGAAAAA
>JBPCTD010000086.1:0-2898 GCA_051006515.1 Candidatus Nanopelagicaceae bacterium
CAGAAAGAAGATCATCAGGAAGTGAGTAACCCAAGAAACCTTCGACAATACCAAGGGTTAGAAGTCCTACACCGATTACCCAGTTAAATTCGCGTGGCTTACGGAAGGCTCCGGTAAAGAAAACGCGCAGCATATGAATAATCATTGCGGCCATGAAAATGATGGCGGCCCAGTGGTGGATCTGACGCATTAACAAGCCACCGCGCACATCAAATGAAATGTGTAGCGCTGATTCGTAAGCCGCCGACATCTTTACTCCTTGTAGCGGTTGATACGAACCTTCGTAAACAACTTCCTTCATTGAAGGGTCAAACCAGAAAGTTAAGAAAGTTCCGGTTGCTAACAAAATAATGAATGAATAAAGAACTATTTCACCGAGTAAGAATGACCAATGATCAGGGAAGACTTTAGTTAGATTCTTTTTAAGCCATTTGGCCGCACCAGTGCGTTCGTCTACAAAGTTGGCAACTGTTGCAGGTACCTTTTCTTTTGCACTCATTTGCTATCTCGCTCCCAGAAACTAGGTCCGACTGGTTCGTTAAATGGTGCTCGGGCAATTAAATAACCCTCTGCATCCACAGTGATGTTCAATTGTGGCAACGGTCTTGCTGCCGGTCCAAAAATAACTTTTGCTGCTCTAGTTACATCGAAAGTTGACTGGTGGCAGGGGCAGAGTAGGTGATGTGTTGATTGTTCATACAGTGCAACTGCGCAACCCATATGCGAGCAAATTTTAGAGAAGGCGATGATGCCTTCGTGTGTCCAAGAAAGTTTTTCATCATCAAGATTGAAATCTTCTGGGCGAAGTCGAATTAAAAGAACTGGATCTTTGGCAATGTCATTAAGAGTGCGTTCTTGATCGGGTAGTAGTTCAGGCAGAGTTTGAACTACCGCGCCAACTTCAAGATCTGAAGCCTTGATTGGACGATCACCAGGATCGGTAACCAATCTAGTTCCTGCTTTCCAATTTGTGGTTTCTAAGCTTTTGCCAGGAAGTGGCCCTAAATCACGAAGCATCACGATTGGTCCAACTCCAACTAAACCTACCGCTGCTAAAAGAGTGCGCTTAATTAGTGGGCGACGTCCGATTCCGGCTGCTGCACCTTGTTCTTTAACTGTGGCAACAAATGCTGCGCGATCTTCATCTTTGGAACGCAAAGTATGGCGCTCTGCAACTACTTCAGTATCTGGCATCAATAGCCTTGCCCAAGCAATTGCACCGATTCCAATAAATAGAAATGCGCCGGCAAGACCTAAACCTAGAAGTAATTGATGAACATTCATCTCACCAAGAACTGGAATAAAGGTGTAAATATCTGTTGGTACTTTTATATATGCATACACGAACAAGATCGTGCTAAGAACAGAGAGCATAAAGAGCGAAGCAATTTGACGCTCAGCGCGTTTCTCTGCTTTAGGGTCTACATCTGTTTGGCGATGAACATGTTCAGGCAATCCAGGATTTTCGATTGGATTATTAACTGGAAAGAGATCTTTGCTCATTAATTATCTCGCCTTCGATGCTAGCCAGACTGCAAAGCCGATTAGTAAACCAAGCCCCGCAATCCATCCAAATAAACCTTCAGTAACTGGACCCACGCGACCAAGAGACATACCACCTTGTGCTGGTTCATTTTCAGCAGATTTGAGCCACTTAATAATTGATAACTTCTCTTCTGGAGTTAAAGTTTTATCAGAGAAAACTGGCATTGCTTGTGGTCCAGTAATCATCGCTTCGTAAATATGAACTGGCTCAACGCCCATTAATGAAGGCGCGTATTTACCTTGAGTTAGCGCACCACCTTGGCCAGCAAAGTTATGGCACATAGCGCAGTTGGTACGGAATAACTCTCCGCCTTCTGCAATATTTCCATCACGTTCGTAATTCAATTGTTCCTCTGTAGGAATTGCTGGTCCAGGAGCTAAAGAAGCGACATATGCTGCTAACGCTGCTGTTTCTTCGGCGTCGTAAACAGGCGGTTTACGCATAGCTTGAACTGACATATCAGCCATTGGCATACGGCCAGTCGCGACTTGGAAATCAACCGAAGCAGCGCCAACTCCGATAAGTGATGGCGCGATATCTGAACCTTCTGCATTTAAACCGTGGCAAGAAGAGCAGCCTTTTAAGAAGATCTGTCTTCCTTCTTCGATCTGCACTGAACGCGCCTCTGGGCTCATCGCTGCAGGTTTCTCTGCGCTTGCAGAAATCGCGCTGAAACTAGAACCAACTGCAATCAAGGCAAGCAGAAGCAATACTGGAGAAGCGAATCGAGCTTTACGAAAACGAGAGATCATCTTTTCCTTTTTCTTTGTTTCTTCTGTCTAATCACTTGATCAAATAAATCGCCGCGAAAAGTGCAATCCAAACTACGTCAACGAAGTGCCAGTAGTAGGAGACCACAATTGCAGTTGTGGCTTGTGAGTGGCCAAAGCGTCGAGCTTTTGATACTCGTAGCATTAACAATAAGAATGCAATCAAACCGCCAGTGACGTGAAGACCATGGAAACCTGTTGCAAGATAAAAAACTGAACCATAGGCATCAGATGAGAGCGTCAATCCTTCTTGAACTAAATGTGCATATTCGTAAATCTGGCCCCCGATGAAGAAAGCGCCCATCAAGAAAGTAAGAGAGAACCATTCGCGCATGCCCCATTTATTTACTTGAAGCAATGAACCGGTACGTCTTGGCTGGAAACGCTCCGCCGCAAATACACCAAACTGACAAGTTACTGATGAGAGAACCAAAACCGTCGTGTTAATTGATGCAAAAGGAATTGCCAGCATGCTGGTGGATTCCAACCAAATATCTGGTCCTTGTACCGCGCGAGTAGTGAAGTACATTGCAAATAGTGCAGCAAAGAACATCAACTCAGAGGAGAGCCCTCCGATGGTTC
>JBPCTD010000087.1:0-3313 GCA_051006515.1 Candidatus Nanopelagicaceae bacterium
GTGACTAATTACACGCGCTTTCCCCTTTTATTCGGATAGCAGTTATTTAAAGCGAAGAGCAGACTTAGCCCTGTACTTATCTCTCACGGAGGCTAGTTAATGGCAGGAGTTTTCTCCCCTGGTCGCGCCAAGATTGATGTCAAAACTCTTCGCACCGATCGTTGGTGGTTACAACCAACAATTACCGTTGCGGTTTTGGTTATGTTCATCATCTACGCAACTTTTAGAGCGTTCGAAGGCAAACATTATTTTTATGAACCTTTGATCTCACCTTTCTATTCACCATGCTTATCAAATAGTTGTGTAGAAGGCGCATCGCTATTTGGACAACCATTTGGCACCATCGTGTTATTTGGAATGTCAGTATCGCCAGCGTTATTTATTTTGATTTTCCCGCTGGGATTTCGAATGACTTGCTATTACTACCGTAAAGCGTATTACCGCTCATTCTGGCAATCTCCGCCTGCATGCGCAGTTGCCGAACCGCATAAGTCTTATAGCGGCGAAACCAAAGCACCACTAATTGTGCAGAATAGCCATCGCTATTTCTTCTTTATCGGAATGATTTTTAACATCATTCTTACTTATGATGCAATTTTGGCATTTAGAAATCACGAAAAAGAGTGGGGCCATATGTCAGTTGGCACGCTAGTGCTACTGATGAACGCAGTATTGCTCTGGGGTTATTCACTTTCATGCCACTCTTGCCGCCACACTGTTGGTGGTCGCTTACGTAATTTCTCAAAGCATCCACTTCGTTACAAGATGTGGACTTGGGTCTCTAAATTAAATGAGAAGCATCAAAATTTTGCTTGGGTTTCGCTATTTGGCGTAGCTTTCGCTGATTTCTATGTCCGACTCGTAGCCAGTGGCACGATTACCAATTACTACTTTTTCTAGGAAGGCAGATCATGCAACGATATAAATATGACGTCGTGATTATTGGCGCTGGTGGCGCGGGCCTTCGAGCAGCAGTATCAGCGCGCGAAGCTGGGCTATCAGTTGCAGTTATCTGTAAATCACTCTTTGGTAAAGCCCACACCGTTATGGCTGAAGGCGGCGCTGCAGCAGCGATGGGGAATGTCAACGAGAAAGATAATTGGCAGGTTCACTTCCGCGACACCATGCGCGGTGGCAAATTCTTAAATCACTGGCGCATGGCAGAACTTCACGCAAAAGAAGCGCCAGAACGTATTTGGGAACTTGAATATTGGGGTGCGCTATTTGATCGCACCAAAGAGGGAAAGATTTCACAACGTAACTTCGGTGGACACGAATATCCACGCCTGGCACACGTTGGCGATCGCACTGGTCTTGAATTAATTCGCACCATGCAGCAACGTATCGTTGCGATGCAGCAAGAAGATAAGAAAGAGTTCGGCGATTACGAACATAAAATCAAAATCTTCCAGGAATTAACTATCACCGATATTTTGAAAGATAATGGAAAAGTATCTGGCGCATATGGTTACTGGCGCGAAACCGGCGATGAAGTTTTATTTGAATCATCTGCAGTGGTGCTGGCAACTGGCGGAATTGGAAAGTCATTTAAAGTAACTTCTAATTCTTGGGAAGGCACCGGCGATGGACATGCGCTCGCGTTAAAAGCTGGCGGACGTTTGAAAGATATGGAGTTCGTTCAGTTCCATCCAACTGGAATGGTTTGGCCACCTTCAGTACGCGGAATTTTGGTTACCGAATCTGTGCGTGGTGATGGTGGAGTGCTTCGCAATTCAAATGGCGAACGTTTCATGTTCAACTACATCCCAGAAGTTTTCAAGAAGCAGTATGCAGATAATGAAGCAGAAGCTGATCGTTGGTACAAAGATCAAAATAACAACCGCCGTCCACCGGAGTTATTGCCACGCGATGAAGTTGCACGCGCAATTAACGCAGAAGTTAAAGCAGGTCGCGGCACACCACATGGCGGTGTTTACCTTGATGTTTCAACTCGCTTGCCAGCCGAAGAAATTAAGCGTCGCTTACCTTCAATGTGGCATCAGTTCTATGAATTAGCTGGCGTAGATATCACCAAAGAGCCAATGGAAGTTGGCCCAACTTGCCACTATGTAATGGGTGGCATCGATGTTGATCCAGATACTGGCGCTGCAGTTGGCGTGCCAGGTTTATTTGCAGCAGGTGAAGTAGCAGCTGGTTTACATGGATCAAATCGTTTAGGTGGAAATTCGCTATCTGATCTACTGGTATTCGGCCGTCGTGCTGGCGATGGCGCCGCTGCGTACGTCAAAGCAAGTGTTAGCAATGCACCATCCGATGCTTCAATTCAAAAAGCATCTGATTATTTGAACTCACCATTTAAAAATGGCGCGGGCGAAAACCCTTACACAATTCATGCAGAGTTACAGCAGACTACAAATGATTTGGTGGGCATCATTCGTATCAAACAAGAGCTTGAAGAGTCATTGGTAAAAATTGCGGAACTACGTAAGCGTGCAGCAAATGCCAAAGTTGAAGGCGGCCGCAGTTTCAATCCTGGATTCCATTTAGCTTTGGATTTAGATAACATGCTTTTGGTTTCTGAATCAATTGCACGTAGCGCGCTACAACGCGAGGAGTCACGCGGTGGACATACTCGTGAAGATTTCCCAAAGATGGATCCGACCTGGCGCCAAGTAAATTCAATCTCTACTTGGGAAGGTAGCGCAGTAAAAGTGGCAAAAGAACCACTTCCTGCAATCCCAGGCGAACTTGCATCACTTTTTGAGCTAGAAGAGCTAAAGAAATATTTAACTGAGGCAGAATTGAGCAACTACGGAGGTGCCAAGTGAGTCGCATTATGAATTTCCGCATCTGGCGCGGAGACAAGAGCGATGGTGGACTGAAGGACGTTCAAGTCGAAGTCAATGAAGGCGAAGTAGTACTAGATGTAATTCATCGCGTTCAAGCAACTCAGATGGGCGATTTAGCAGTTCGTTGGAATTGCAAAGCCGGTAAGTGCGGATCATGTTCTATGGAAATTAATGGAAAGCCGCGCCTTGCTTGCATGACTCGCATGAGCACATTTGAAGATAGTGAAACTGTAACCGTGACACCACTTCGCGCTTTTCCAGTAATTCGCGACTTGGTAACCGATGTTTCATTTAATTACGAAAAAGCGCGCGAGATTCCATCATTTACTCCGCCAGCAGATTCCAAGCCCGGCGAGCTACGCATGCAACAAGAAGATGTCGAACGTAGCCAAGAATTTCGTAAGTGCATCGAGTGCTACATGTGCCAGAACGTATGCCACGTAATTCGCGACCATGAAGAGAATAAGAAATCTTTTGCTGGTCCTCGTTATTTAATGCGTATG
>JBPCTD010000088.1:0-2887 GCA_051006515.1 Candidatus Nanopelagicaceae bacterium
CTTGCGCAATTTTGCGATAGAGATCAGCAGTGGCTAGCGGCCTTGCGCCATCATGAATTAGTACCAGATCAATAGCGCCGTTATCAATATCGGACTTTAAATGTTGCAGCGCTTTGAATTCCGAAGCATGTCTGGAATCGCCACCGTAAGTGATAGCGAGTTTTATCTCAGGGATCTCTTTTTCGATTGTCTCTTTAGCTAATTGTTCATCGTCTGGACTTATGACCAACAGAAGTGGCGCATCTGGAAATGCTTGGCGTGCGTTGGAAATGGTATGGCTGATTACGCTTTTGCTATCTAGCGGAAGCCAAACTTTATTGGTTTGATGGCCGAATCTAGAGCCAGAACCAGCAGCCAAAATTACGATTGCAGGTTTCATATTTTTTAGGAAAGCCCAAGTGCATCTTGTTGTTTACGTAACTTTAAAATAAATGAATCTTCTAGTTCTACATGATCATAGGTAAGTAATTCGCCAGCTTTAATTGCTTTGGTAATTGTGGCACCTGCTGCAAGGCCAATCGGTAATAGACCATCGCGCTTAGCGTCGGCAGCAATATCTGCGTAACCACGTACGGTGTAACCACCGATGCCATCAATTTTATCGCCCGGATTTAAATCCTTTTTGGTCATGCAAACCACTTCAGCATTTAACTTCTCTGAAAAGAGTGTTGATTCGCGATCGATAATGGCTTTAGCAATTGTCAGCGGCGCTTCTACAGACGCTAAATGGTACGGACGATAAAGTGCGAAATAAGGACCTTTACCGAGCATCAGATATTCCAATTCTTCAACCACATATGGAGAATCAGTTTTCACAATCACAAATACGCCAGGTGCCACATCGCCAGTGCAGTAATCAACTACGCCTGGTCGATCCAAAATACCGCCATCTGCCTGTAGCGCATATGTTTGCGCCAAAGTTTTAACTGATGAAGCTGGGCCATACATGCCGCGCTTTGAAAGTTGTAAGCCGGTGGCATTGGCAAGCGCCACCATCTCCGTCATGGTTTTAGTGCCATCGGTAAAGGAGCAGAGCATCTTTGGATTCATGTGTTTTGCCAGCGCACGTTCGCGGACGGAATCAGGGTTACTAAATGGTTCGAAAGGATTGTTCTTACCTTTGCCAGCACAAATAACTTCAAAATTTAAATCAAGCGCGAAATCCACTAACTCTTTACATTCGGTTGGTTCATCACCGTGGCAGACGCCATAAATTAAATGATTTTCAGTTGCGATTTTATTGAGGATTGGTCCAACAGTAACTTCCATCTCAACGTTAAGAACTGCGACATCTTTCTTCGCTTGCAACGCTTCATATGTAATTTGCGCGCCAGTATTTGGAATTCCGGTGCATTCGACAACTAGTTCAATATCTGCAAGTTCGTTTAGCAACGCACTTTGAGTAGTGCCAGCTGGCTTATTTGATTTGATGGCTTCAACAAGCTCTTTGGCGTTATCGCTAATTACATAATCAGTGATTTTTAGATCTTTATAGATGTTGATGATGCGATCTGCGTTGGTATCTACTATCAAGCTAACTGCAAGGCCTGGCATGCGATGAACCTGATTGGCGAAACCGCGCCCCATCTGGCCAGCGCCAACAATCGCAATTCTGGAATCGTGGCCAATCTGCTTGGCATGTGCTGCCAATTTATGACGATAAGCCACCAGAAGTACCTATGCTTTCTAATAATTACGCTACAAAGTAATCGGATTCAATTCTAAAGGCTAATCCAAGTTACGATATGCGAGTGAGCGAGAAAATAGCCAATTTACGCACCGGAGTTGGCGTCGACGCACATAAGTTTTCTACCGATTCCAATGAGCCTTGTAATTTAGCGGGTCTTTCTTGGCCTGAGGCGAAGCGCCTTGAAGGTCATTCTGATGGTGATGCCGCAGTTCATGCGCTCTGCGATGCAGTTCTCTCTGCTTGCGGTCTTGGTGATGTTGGTGAAGTTTTTGGAATTGATAAACCAGAATGGAAAGGCGCAACTGGTACTGCAATGATCAAACATCTGCGCCAATTGATTGATAGTAAATCCATCAAGATCAACAATGTTTCAATTCAAATTATTGGCAATGCGCCAAAGATTTCTAAGCGTCGTGATGACGCCCAAATACTTCTATCTGAAGCGCTAGGAGCTCCTGTCACAATTGGTGCAACGACCACCGATACCATGGGCTTTACTGGTCGCGGCGAAGGGGTTTTTGTGATTGCAAATGCATTGGTGCAACTGCCATGAAGTTATACAACACTCGCACCCGCGAAACATCGGAATTTAAACCGCTAGTAAATGGCAAAGTTAGCGTTTATGTATGCGGTGCTACGGTGCAATCGTTTCCGCATATTGGCCATGTACGTAGCGGAATCAACTTCGATATTTTGCGCCGCTGGTTAACAGCAAGTGGCTATGACGTAACTTTCATCAGAAACGTCACAGACATTGATGACAAGATTTTGGAAAAAGCCGGCGTCGAAAAAATGCCATGGTGGGCGCTAGCGCAAAAATATGAGCGCGAATTTTCAAACGCTTATCAACTCTTAAATGTGCTGCCACCAACTTATGAACCACGCGCCACCGGTCACATCTCACAGATGATCGAATTAATGCAAAAGTTAATTGAAAAAGGCGCTGCTTATGCTCCTGGCAATGGCGATGTTTATTTGGAAGTGCGAAAGCTAGATTCGTATTTAACTTTGTCACGTCAGAAGTTAGATGATCTATTACCTGCTGGTGATGCTGATGAGA
Source organism: Candidatus Nanopelagicaceae bacterium (assembly GCA_051006515.1). Lineage (GTDB taxonomy): Bacteria > Actinomycetota > Actinomycetes > Nanopelagicales > Nanopelagicaceae > ZLKRG08. Next base: position 2,751 of record JBPCTD010000088.1, read on the forward strand.
AATTCAAACGTGATGTGCGCGATTTTGCGCTATGGAAAGCAGCTAAACCTGGTGAACCATCATGGCCAACACCATGGGGCGATGGTCGACCTGGTTGGCATCTCGAATGCTCTGCTATGGCGCACACTTATTTAGGC
>JBPCTD010000089.1:0-2998 GCA_051006515.1 Candidatus Nanopelagicaceae bacterium
GCCATTCAGTTGCCCCATCAATCGAAGATGCTTCGCGAAGTGAAGGATCCACGCTCTTTAGGCCAGCTAAATAGAGAAGCATGATGTAACCGATATGGCGCCAAGAAGCTAGCCCCAGGATTACCCAGGTATTGAAACGGTCATCACTAAAGATAGGTATTGCATTCTCAATACCGCGACCCATTATGCCTTGAAAAAATCCACCTGGTCCGAGCATAAATTGCCAAATGATTCCAATAACTGCCAGTGAGAGCACTACAGGAAGGTAATAAATAGATTCATAAATCTTATGGCCGCGAATTTTGCGATCAACTTGGTAAGCAAGCAATATGCCAAGTGGAGTTGAAATAAAAGTAAAAAAGAGCAACCAAACTATGTTATGCCAGAGCGCATCCCAAAAAACCGGAGTTTTGGTAAAGATAGTGTTGTAGTTGTTTAAGCCAGCCCAGCGAATATTAGAGAGTTGAATTCCATTCCAATAAGTGAATGAAAGTCCAACGGTCATAAGTGCTGGAATCCAAACCATCAAAATATGTAAGAAAGTTGGAACTCCAATAAAAGCAGCTAATGTGAATCGATCCTGCTTGGAGAATGCAGCACGACGGCCACGGACTTTTTTGCCCGTGGCCGTCGTTGTCATAAGGCGCAATATAGCGTTTATGCGCTACTTATAGAAGTGCAATCAATGCGCGATTAAAGCGCAGGAAGTGCATCCCATTGCTCTTGCATGGTTTCAGTAATCTTGTTGACATCCTTTGGATTCTTCAAGAAGTTCTGAAGCTGTGGACCTGCAACTGTTGATGCAAAGTCGTTACGGCAATCGCGATCAAGGAAGAACATGATGTTTGATGCTTCTGCAATAACTGCAAGCTTCTGCTTGTTAAATGCATCGTAACCAGATGTATCCATCTTGGTGTTGACATATAGAGAGGTATCTCCAGCACCTTGTGCTGCCAACATACCTTCTTCTGAACCCCAGAACTCTGCAAGTCCTGCGCCACCTTCTGGATTACCGCTGTTTGCTGCAACGCAGATACCATCAAGAGGAGCGTCGATTGAATCGCGCTTGAACTCTGGATTGATTTCTGGGAACGGCACGATCCATAGATCGTCGTAATCTTCTTGTGATTGAGCCTTGAAATCGTTTGCGAACCAAGAGCCCATCATCATTACGCCAGCCTTCTTCTGTAGAAGTAGGTCGCGCATGCCATCCCATTCGATGTCGTTCTTATTTGCGTTCATGTAAGGTACTAGTTCCGCAAAATACTTAAATGTTTCTAAAGTCTTTGCATCAGTCCACTTTGCTCTACCGTTTAGAAGATCAATGTGGTACTGGTAACCATTAACGCGAGCGTTGATTACGTCGAATGTACCCATTGCTTCCCAGCCGCCCTTATTACCCATTGGGTATGCGACAAGGCCCTTCTTCTTTGTTGCTTCCATGACCTTCATCAAGTCATCCCATGTAGCAATGTTCTCTGGATCTTGTCCAATTGCCTGCATGGTTGATTTACGATAGTGAAGACCCCATGGGTAGTAAGTAGTTGGGACGATGTACTGCTTGCTGTCTTCTGGGTTTGTTGCACCCTGAATAACAGCAGAAGTTAATTGATCACCAAGGTTCTTGATGTTATCTGAAACATCATGGAATAAACCTTGTGATGCATAGAAGTTTGTACGCCATCCGGCCATCCAGCCGAATACGTCGTCAGGTGTTCCTTGTAGGTACTGTGAAATACCGTTCTGGAATGGATCTGACTCAACTGCTTGCTGTGTAACTTCAACTCCAGTTTTTGCTTTATATGCATCGTTAACTGCTTGTGCAATCTTGATGCCTGATTCTGAAGTACCGCGAACAGTGAACTTAACTGGGTCGGTGTTTTTGCTGCTGCAGCCAGCTAATAGGCCTGCACCTGCTGCGAGGCCGACACCACCTACCGCTGCGCCTTTAAGAACGGAACGTCGTGAAACGTTTTTTTCGTTCGTCATTGAGCTTCCTTTTCTACTAGCCACTTCGATCGAATTAGTAAAACTAGTGAGCCGAACCTACTCTCGCAGGGGGCAACTTTCTAGGGACTTCTGCAAATTTCTTGCAACAAAATGGTTAAGAAATAGCCAAATTGGCAGGCTTTTAGATGCTTTTTAGGTGAAGCAGGAGCCCTTGCTCTGGGCGAAGCCCTGGCATCTCTAAACCAACTTTGGCCAACTGATCGCCACGAATTTCTAGCTCCGGCCACCAACCAGGGTTTACGCGATGGTTGAAATCATTTGCACTTATCGCTTCTTCTACTTTTACGCGATAAGTTTTATTTGGATCTAAACCATGTAGTTGAGCTAATGGAGATGCAAAGCCATCAAAGGTAGCAAGTTGCATATAAGTAAAGATTGCTTCAGATTTATCTGCAGCTACTGTGCCATATAAATATGCGCTACCGACATCTGCGCGCACGATATTGCCTGAATGAAGTAGCGCACGATTTGCTTTGTAGAACTTAGCAAACTCTTTTAACACTTTAATTTCATTATCAGTGGCTTCCAAAATATTCCATTCGATGCCAGCATGGCCAAATAGCGCATTTAAAACTCTAACTGAAATATCGGCAGTGCGATAAGTCTGATGTCCATGAGTTGGACCAACATGTGTACCTAATAACTCTGGTGGAATTACCATTGCAGTCCAACGTTGAATTGTTTGGCGCTCTAGCGGATCATTTTGATCAGAAGTCCAGAAACGATCTGCATGTTCGACCATTCCTAAATCAATTCGGCCACCGCCAGAGCTACAACTTTCGATTTCTAAACCAGGATTACGTTTCTTTAACTCATCGAATAATCTGTAAATTGCAGCAGTTTGTTTATGAACTACTGGGCGACCATCGCTTATCGGATCAGTTAATGACCGGTTGTGATCCCATTTGATGTAAGAGATTTTGCAAGATTTAAGAACTGCATCCACTTGTTCTAAAACATGTTCATAAGCGCCAGCTTTAGTTAAATC
>JBPCTD010000090.1:0-7510 GCA_051006515.1 Candidatus Nanopelagicaceae bacterium
TGTTAGCGCCGCTAAATCGCGTGGGGAGTTAATTCTCTCAATCATCGTAAGAGAAGTGTAATCGCTAGCCTTGATTGATTACATCAAACTGCGAAGCACGAACTGCATAATGCCGCCATGGCGGTAGTAATCCGCCTCACCTGGCGTATCAATTCGCACCTTTGCGATAAAGCTCTTATCCCCTGCTTTGACTTGAACAGTCTTTGGAATACTTCCATTATTCAATTCAGTAACGCCAGTGATTTCAAATGTTTCATCACCATTTAGGCCAAGGCTCTCTGCATTTTGGCCATCCATGAATTGCAATGGCAATACGCCCATTCCAATTAAGTTGGAGCGATGAATACGTTCGAATGATTCCGCAATTACCGCACGTACACCAAGTAGCGCTGTTCCTTTAGCAGCCCAGTCACGTGATGAACCAGATCCATATTCTTTGCCAGCCAAAATTACTAGTGGAATACCTGCAGCTTGATATGCAACAGATGCATCATAAATGGTTGCTTGTGCGCCACCATCTAAGAAATTCTTGGTGAAGCCACCTTCAACTCCATCAAGCAGTAAATTCTTTAAGCGAATATTGGCGAACGTACCGCGAATCATTACTTCATGATTACCGCGGCGTGAACCATAAGAGTTGAAATCTTTTTTATCTACACCGTGTTCAGTTAAATACTTTCCAGCTGGAGAATCTGCTTTGATATTTCCGGCAGGTGAAATGTGATCTGTAGTTACCGAATCTCCAAGAATTGCTAACACTCTAGCGCCAGCGATATCTGTAACAGGTTTTGGAGTACGTGGCATACCTTCAAAATAAGGCGGCTTACGTACATAGGTGCTCTTAGCATCCCATTCGAAAATTTCACCTGTTGGGGTATCCAATGACTTCCAGTGATTATCGCCATCAAAAACTGTTGCATATTCCTTCGTGAACATTTCAGAAGAGATCGCTGAATCAATCACGCTCTGGACATCACTTGGAGATGGCCAGATATCTTTTAGAAAGATTTCGCTACCAGTTGCATCCTTGCCAAGCGGATCTTTTTCAAAATCATGATCCATAGTTCCAGCAAGTGCATATGCCACAACTAGCGGTGGTGATGCCAGATAATTCATCTTTACATCAGGGCTAATACGACCTTCGAAGTTGCGATTTCCTGATAACACCGCAGATACAGCTAAATCGTGTTCGTTTACTGCTTTGGAAATTTCTACTGGCAGTGGGCCAGAGTTTCCGATGCAAGTTACGCAGCCATAACCAACTAAATTAAAGCCCAAATCTTCCATGTACTTAGTTAAGCCAGCTTTTTCGTAGTAATCAGTTACTACCTTTGAGCCTGGCGCTAATGTGGTCTTTACCCATGGCTTGCTCTTTAAACCTTTAGCTACAGCATTCTTTGCAAGTAGCGCTGCCCCAATCATTACCGATGGATTTGAAGTATTGGTACAAGAGGTAATTGAAGCAATTACCACGTCACCATTTTTCACTCTGGTAGCTCCGGCAGGAACTTCACCTTTTGCAGTCTTGTCAGTGAAATATGTTGGTAGCGCTTTTTCAAATGAACTCTTGGAATCTTTTAGCGCAACGCGATCTTGTGGACGCTTTGGACCTGCAATTGATGGCACCACAGTTGCTAAATCAAGTTCTAACGCTTCGCTAAAGCGTGGCGCTGCTGCTGGGTCGTGCCATAAACCTTGAGCTTTGGCATAGCTTTCAACTAATGAAATCTGTTCTGCGGTGCGACCGGTAAGTTTCAAATAGCGCAGAGTCTCTTCATCAATTGGGAAGATTGCGCACGTTGAACCGTACTCTGGTGACATATTGCCAATTGTTACGCGGTTAGCCATTGGTACCGCAGCAACACCTGGGCCATAAAACTCAACAAACTTTCCAACTACACCATGCTTACGAAGCATTTCGGTAATTGTTAACGCTAAATCTGTAGCGGTAGTACCAAGTGGCAGTTCGCCCTTTAACTTAAAGCCAACTACGCGCGGAATTAACATGGAAACTGGCTGACCAAGAAGCGCTGCTTCTGCTTCGATTCCACCTACGCCCCAACCGAGTACACCAAGACCATTAACCATGGTGGTATGTGAATCGGTACCTACAACAGTATCGGGGTAAGCCCGTAGCGTGCCATTTACATTTCTAGTCATGATCACGCGTGCTAAATATTCAATATTTACTTGGTGCACAATTCCAGTTCCAGGTGGCACAACTTTGAATTCATCAAATGCAGTCTGGCCCCAACGCAAGAATCGATATCGTTCGCGATTTCTTTCGTATTCGACATCCACGTTCTTTTCAAAAGAATCTTTAGTACCAAAGAAATCTGCAATAACTGAGTGGTCGATAACCAACTCTGCTGGCGCCAGCGGATTTACCTTTGCTGGATCTCCACCTAATTCAGCGATCGCTTCGCGCATAGTTGCTAAGTCCACAATGCAAGGAACGCCCGTAAAGTCCTGCATAACTACGCGTGCGGGAGTAAATTGAATTTCGGTATCTGGTTCGCTTCTTTCATCCCACTTAGCTAACGCAGTAATGTGATCAGCGGTGATATTTGCGCCATCTTCGGTGCGAAGTAAATTCTCAAGTAATACTTTTAAAGAAAATGGAAGATTAGCTGCGCCTTCGATCTTTGAGATATCGAAAATCTCATAACTTTTACCTGCGACCTCTAAATTACGGCGCGAATTAAATGAATCCTTTGAGTTAGCTGACATCTTAAAATCTCCCGAACCCGAAATATCTTGATATCAAGATATCTTAAATCGAGTTCTTATTCAATCTTGCGGTGGCAGTAAGAGGCAGATTGTTTCTATATGTTGCGTCATTGGAAATAAGTCATAACCAGCAATCTTGGCTAGCTGCCATCCGCTAGCAATAAAGCGCTGCACGTCACGCGCAAGTGATGCTGGATCGCATGCCACATAAACAATTCGTGATGGCTTTATCCGAAGTAATTGATCAACTACCTCTGCCCCAGCACCGGCGCGTGGCGGGTCAAGCACAACTACATCGGCGCGCTTAATACCTTTCAAACCTTTTGCTACATCTTCTCGCAACACAATTACATTTTGATTACTCTTAAAATTCTCACGCGCTGATTCCGTTGCCGGAATCGAACTTTCAATCAGATCAATACGACCACCTGGACCAAGCTGATCAATTGCAACTGATGAAAATAGTCCCACCCCACCGTAAAGATCTAATAAGTGCTCACCCGCTTTTAATTTTGCTAATTCTAAAAATGCACTGGTTAGCGTTTCTGGCGCGCTTCGGTGACGTTGCCAGAATGCTCCAGCTTTCACTTTTAATTTCTTGCCTTTTACTTCACGTACTTGATCGCCTTCTGGTACTTCAATTGGTTGCATCGGTTCGTACCGTTCAATTGCAACATCTGGAACGTGTAACTCTTCTCCAGCAATCAAACAATCTTTAATCGGAATAATGTCATGAGATCTGGAAGCATAAATACCAAATTCTCCTGCTTCATTTGCCACTCCTCTGATATGGGTTCTATATCGAGTAGTTGGCGAAACTTCGTGTACCGTCACTTCAATATTTAATTTTGCGATTCGAGCAAACTGCTCTTTGATTACCTCTGCTTTTAACAACCTTTGATACGGCAAATTTAAATGCTGGAAATCGCAACCACCACATTTACCGGCATATTGGCATGGTGGCGTTATTCGCTCGGGAGAAGCTTCAATTACCTTTAAAACATTTGCGCGTAAGAAACCTTTGGCTTTTGATGTAATTTCAATTTCGACTAATTCACCTGGCGCGGTATCGCGGATGAAGATCACTTGTCCTTCATTTCTTGCGATGAAATGGCCACCGTGAGCCACTTTTTCTACGCGTACCTGCATAGCGCGAGTTTAAGGGCTAGACTAATAACCTATGTCAGCCATGCATGTAGTGATTATGGGTTGCGGTCGAGTTGGTTCGGCAATCGCACTGGAATTAGAAGCCGCAGGCGCATCAGTTTCAATCATTGATCAATCTCGTGAAGCATTTCGCCGTTTAGGTGGCTCATTTCAAGGCACTACTGTGACCGGAATCGGATTTGATCGCGACATCATGCTCGAAGCAGGAATCGAAAAAGCAGATGCATTCGCGGCCTTATCTAATGGCGATAATTCAAATATTTTGGCAGCTCGTGTAGCGCGTGAAGTTTTTGGTGTTAAGAATGTGGTGGCACGTATTTATGACCCAGCGCGCGCAGAAATTTATCAGCGTTTAGGAATTCCAACTGTAGCTACAGTTACTTGGGCAACCGAACAAGTTTTACGTCGTCTACTTCCCGGTGGTTCTCGCGGTGAATGGCGCGATCCTTCAGGCAAAGTCGCGCTCCTTGAAGTTTCGGTAGATACCTCCTGGTTTGGCCATCCAATCTCTGAAGTTGAAGAACGCACCAATGCGCGCGTGGCATTCTTAACTCGTCTTGGCGATGCCTTTATCCCTGACGAACACACAGTTTTACAAGAAGGCGATCTGCTTCATGTCATGGCCCATAACGAGGAAATTGATCAAGTTACCGCTACTTTGAATGCGAAGGTCAACTAATGCGCGTTGCTATCGCCGGTGCCGGAAATGTTGGTCGCTCAATTGCACGCGAATTGATCGCTAATGGCCATCATGTGATGTTGATTGATAAAGATCCAAAGGCTATGAAATTGGAATCTGTTCCAGAAGCGGAATGGGTTATGGCTGATGCTTGTGAAATCGCATCCCTTGATAATGCAAAGTTAGATCAATGCCAAGTAGTTGTGGCCGCAACTGGTGATGACAAAGCCAATCTCGTGGCGTCCTTGCTTGCAAAGACCGAATATGGCGTGCCACGTGTTGTTGCTCGTATTAATCATCCAAAGAATGAATGGTTGTTTGATAAATCTTGGGGCGTAGATGTTGCGGTATCTACCCCGCGCATCATCGCTGCTCTTGTAGAAGAAGCGGTTTCTGTAGGCGATGTAGTTAAGTTATTTACTATCGGTAAAGGCTCTGCAAATCTCTTGGAACTTACTCTGCCTGATGGCTCAAAGTGCATTGGTAAAACTATCGATGAAACACCGCTTCCAGATAACACTTCACTTGCTGCGATTGTCAGAGATGGCCGCGTCTTTTCGCCAAAAGGCCATGATTCTTTCGCTGCTGGCGATGAATTGATTTTTGTTGCTTCAAATGTTGGTGAAGCAGAACTTAAAGCTTGCTTTATTCAGGCTTAATATCTGGCTTCACACTTGGCACAGTTTTAATAATTAACCAAGTCCACCAGATCGTAAGTAGGAATAAGGGATAACCCAGAACCAAACTTGCTACGCCAAGTGCATTTAATTGATCTGCTTGGTAAAGCGGATACATAATCAAAACTCTAAGCACAAACATGCCAACCCAGACCCAACCAGCCATTACATAAACTCTTTTACGCGCTGGAGATTTTCGCCAAGCTAAATTTTCGCCGATGATTGGACCAATTACCAACCCCAGAATCGGCCAGCCCACAAGATTTCCAATTGCATAGACCAAGGCATATGCGCTGTTCTTGATAAAAGAAGGGATGTAGTAATCCTTAGCTTGGCCACCGCGACTTGCAAACCAAGCACAGATCAAAACCCCAATCACACCGCTAATGGCATGTTGCAAAGTATCGCGCTTAGCCAATCGCAAAACCGCTAATACTGCACTTAGCGCCACTGCCGCGTAAATCGCGCTCTGTAAATCTTTTTGGATATTGAAAACAATCAAGAAAAGAACTGAAGGTAAACCATTATCAATTAGGCCGCGCTTGCCGCCCATTGCATTTAATATTGCATCGCGCTCTTGGCTCATTAGTTACCAGTACTTCCAAAACCGCCCGCGCCACGATCTGAATCAGGTAGCTCATCTACCTCAGTTAACTGCGCATGCTCGACTTTTTGAAATACCAGTTGTGCAATTCGATCTCCACGTTTAATTTCAAAAGTACTCTTTAAATCTGTGTTGATTAGAATGACTTGAATTTCTCCACGATATCCAGCATCAATAGTGCCAGGTGCATTTACGATTGAAATACCATGTTTAGCCGCTAAGCCACTTCGCGGATGCGCTAAACAGACATAACCTTCAGCAAATGCAATTGCGATACCTGTGGGCACCATGGCGCGTTCTCCAGGTGCGATAGCGCAATCGATCCGTGAATAAATATCAATTCCGGCATCCCCCGCTTTTGCATATTGCGGCAGCGGCAACTCTTTATCTAAACGCTTAATCTGTACCGGCAAATTGCTCATGGATTAATTCCAAACTGTTCGTTGCTGATGTATCCCTCGGCGGCATTCTTTAGGAAATGTTCTATCCCCACAACCACATAAAGCGCACTTGCTTTAAGCGCCAATTCACCATCTGGGCTATTTAAACGTCCTTCGGCTTCGGTATAAACCTTGCGCCTTTCCTGACCAGTAATTCGTGCATTGATGTATAGCTTCGAACCAACTGGAATTGGCTTAATAAAGTCAGTATCTAAATGTCCCGTTACTGCTGGTACTTGTAATAGATACATTAACTTTCCAAGCGCTTCATCAAAGGCCAGCGATAACAATCCACCATGAGCAAGTCCTGGTGCGCCTTGGTGCATTTCGGTAACCACAAATTCACAGGTAGCAGTTAAACCTTCACCCGCGATTGATTTCATATGTAAGCCAGTCGGATGATCAACGCCACAACCAAAGCACATATTTAAATGTGACGGAATCTCTTCTCCGGGCTTGGGCGCTAGTGGATGGCGCTCCGGCATCTGTAAAGCCATAACCTGAAGGTTACGCTACTTTTAACCCGTGAGTAAAAGAAATACGGATAATCCCAGCAAATTTAAAGCTGTGATTAATCCGCCATTTACTCTTGTGGCTTTTATTTATTTCATGTACTTCTCATTAGCGCTAGCAGTGTGGGTAGCCTTTGATTTCACAGCTGCGGCAATTGTGATGGCAGCGCTGACAGTGGTGATGCCAATTATCTGGCGAAACTTTCGCATGGTGATTTCTGTAGATGACGAATTACGCATCGATAAAGCGCATATTGAATTGCGCTATTTAAAAGAGCCAGTGGCTCTAGATAAGGAAAGCTACCGAAAGCTTCGTACCATCAATAGCGATGCTCGCAGCTTTCACGCAACAAGACCTTGGCTAAAAGTTGGCGTGAAAGTCGCGCTTAATGATCCCCGCGATAAAACTACTTACTGGTTAATTGGATTTAAGAATACAAAAAGCGCTGAAAAATTTATTGAAGTTTTGACTGTTTAGAAAAGCTTAAAAATTAAGCGCACTCTTTGCAAATTGCGTTTGCGCCAGTACCTTTTGAAAGGTTGCTGATATGAGAAACCAAGAAGCAGCGACTGCAAGTAAATTCATCTTCCTGCTTTGGCACAACACGTACTGAAAGTTCTTCGCCAGAAAGGTCAGCGCCAGGAAGCTCTAGATTCTCAGCTTCTTCCTCTTCATCGATATCGATCTTGCCGGATTGAAC
>JBPCTD010000091.1:0-29969 GCA_051006515.1 Candidatus Nanopelagicaceae bacterium
TTACTACTCTGCCAAATTACGTAAATCTAAATGTCTCAGTTTCCACCTTTAATTTGGGCTCATATAACGGTGGGGATCCAAACTCTTATTTTCTGGCTGGTTTGAAGGCGGTAGAAAATATTATTGATATCTCTGATTTTGATGTGGCATATGTTCTGCCGCCAAAGACTGTGAAAGCGACTCAAATTGCATACGGGCCAGCATTCCCAGCAAGTTTAGATTCCGGTGGATACCAAAATGCAACCGGAACAATTTTTAATGGCTCGGTCGGCGGCCAAGATGCTTGGCAATCATTACCTGGAGCAGGTTGGAAATGGATGGCGCACGAAACAGGACATACTTTTGGACTTTATGATTGGTACACCTTGGATGGCACGAATCCATATGGACCTTGGGACATCATGTCTCTTAACTGGTCAACAGAAGCAATCGAATTAAATAGTTGGAATCGCTATATCTCGGGTTGGCTAGCCGAATCACAAGTACAATGTTTTGACAAGGTGGATATTTCAACGACTCCAATAACCGTGAAGATTGAGACTCTAAGTTTGGATTCTGATAAATCAAAAGCGGTAATGATTCGCTTGAGCGATTCCAAGATTTTGGTGGTGGAAGCAAGAGCTAAAGCTGGTTTAGATCAACTCAGCGATATGCGCACAGGACTTGTCGCCTACACGGTGGATACCACGATTCCGAGCATTAAAGGAATGGGAAAGACTTTAATCAGAGCCGGTGGTGGTTTTGACCCACGGCTTGCAGCGCTAAAGCCGGATGAATTTGTTTCGGTCGATGGAATTCAGATAAAGACTGGAGCTAGAAGTGGTGATGACTTCGAAGTTATTATTTCGAAATAAATTATCAAATACGTTTAACGTCTGCGCCGAGTGCTTGTAGTTGCTCGGCAAAATTTGGAAATCCTCGATCGATATGAAATGCGTCTTCGACGATAGTTTCGCCATCGGCAACTAATCCGGCTAGAACTAAACCAACGCCAGCGCGGATATCAGTTGCTACTACTGGTGCACCAGAGAGCTGATTTACGCCGGTAATTGCCGCGTGATGGCCATCTACCGTGACTTTTGCGCCTAAACGACCCAGTTCGTTGACGAACATAAAGCGACCTTGGAATACATTTTCTGTAACTATGGCATCGCCTTCGGCAATTGCATTCATGGCAACAACCATTGGCTGTAAATCAGTTGGAAATCCAGGGTAGGGAAGCGTTGCTACATCAATTGCTTTAGGTCTGCGTTCCATATGTACACGAATGCCATCTGCTTTTGTAGTTACAACTGCGCCAGCATTAGTTAATTTTTCTAGTGGAATTTCTAAGTGATCTGCCCGTGCACCTTTGATTGTGATGTCACCTTGGGTAATAGCAGCAGCAAAAGCCCAAGTACCTGCAATGATTCGATCGGGAAGTGTCGCATGTGTTGCTGGATTTAATTTAGTAACACCTTCAATAGTGATTGTGGTTGAACCAAGTCCAGATATTTTTGCACCCATCTCAATTAAGAAATTACCGATATCAACGATATCTGGTTCGCGTGCGGCGTTATCAATGGTTGTGGTGCCTCTAGCAAGAACTGCAGCCATCATGATGTTCTCTGTTGCACCAACTGAAGGGAAATCTAAATCTATTTTCGTACCAGTTAAACCATTTGGAACTTCGGTGACGATGTAGCCATGTTCGATATGTACTTTGGCACCGAGCGCTTCTAAACCTTTTATATGGATATCAAGTGGACGAGGGCCGATGGCATCTCCACCAGGAAGTGCGACATCAGCTGCACCAACGCGTGCAGTTAGTGGACCTAATACATTAATTGATGCGCGGATTTTGCGGACTAATTCATAGTCAGCACGATGTTCTGGAACTTCAGGAACATCAATTTCTACTTTTCCTTGCATTCGATTTACGTTACAACCAAGGCGTTCAAGTAATTCGATCATGATTTCGACATCCAAAATGTCTGGAACATTTGTGATGGTGTTTTTACCAGGGGCTAACAGCGTGGCCGCCATGAGCTTTAGAACAGAGTTTTTAGCGCCTGGGACGTGGACTTCGCCTTTGAGGTGTGCACCACCTACGATGCGAAAGCGTTCACTCATAATGGTCTAATCGTACTTGTTTCAATAGGCTTACCTCATGGTTCATTTAACGCGAATTTATACAAAAACCGGTGACGATGGCAGCACTGCACTAGGCGATATGACCCGCACCTCAAAGAACGATCCACGTCTTGAGGCATATGCGACGGTCGACGAAGCTAATTCATCAATCGGAGTCGTTCTAGCAATGAGCGAAGTAAGTGATGAAGTACGAAAGCTTTTAATCCGCATTCAAAATGACCTATTTGATGTTGGCGCTGATCTTTGCACGCCAATTATTGATAATCCTGGCTACGAACAACTTCGTGTTTTGGAAAGCCAAGTGACTTATCTAGAAGAACAGATTGATAAATACAATGCAGAATTGGTAGAGCTACGTTCATTTGTTTTGCCTTCAGGAACTCCAGCGGCAGCGCTTTTACATGTGGCACGAACTGTTACTCGTAGAGCGGAGCGTCGTACTTGGCAAGCAATTCATGCATTTGGAACTGGCGTTAACCCATTAACAGCCAGATATCTAAATAGATTGTCAGACCTTTTATTTGTGCTTGCTAGATATGCAAATAAAGATCAGGGCGATGAACTCTGGGTGCCAGGAAAGAATCGTTAACTTGTAACTCTTTGGTAAGTATTTCCGGGAACCTGTAGCCCATCAGGAATTGGATCTCGGTGACAAGCTATTTTGATTCCGGAAGTTTTAAAACCTGGTTTTATCTCTTCTTGGCTTATCAGTACAAATGGATTAACGGCTTTTGGTTTGGTTGCGCCGTAGTAAGTAATCAAACTGCCATATTTAATTAAAGTGGAATCTGTTTCTGATGTTGGTCCTACGACATCTGCCGTTAACTCCCACCATTCACAACCAACTAGCGAAGCAGCCAAAATCGCACCACAGGTATAGGTCTCACACTGTGTTAGCTCTTTACTCAATCTGGTGTTAGCAGAGGCAATACCAAGCAACTCTTTACTAGTTGGCACTTTGGCATAGATATCGCCATTTTGGGCATAGTTCTTAGGCGGCCAGACTGGCTTTGGACTTGGTGAAATCTTTTTAGTGCGTTTTGGAATTGGCTTTGGCTTCGGCTTTGCCTTCACAGTTGCTTTGGCAGTAGCAGCTTTTTTAGATGGAGTTGCGGTTGTTTTCACAGTAGCTTTAGCTGTTGTCTTTGCCGTTACTTTAGCGGTCGGCTTCGAAGTTGCTTTGACAGTGGCCTTAGCTGTTGCTTTTGCTGTCGGTTTTGCCGTTGTTTTCACGGTTGGTTTAGCGGTTGCTTTAACTGTTGGCTTAGCAGTCGACTTAGCAGTCGACTTTGCAGTTGACTTGGCGGTTGGGCTTGGCGATTTGCTTGCGCCATATGCAGTACTTGTGGTGAGCGCAATTGAAATTAGCGCAACGATTAATTTTCTCAATCTCTAGACCACTTAAAGGACTTTGCTGCAAGCGCCACGCCTACTACTAACCAGATCACATTGATAGCTATTCCACGAGAAGTTTCCCAGGACTTTGCTACCTCTTGCAGCGCGAATGAATCTGGCAAGAAAACCTCACGCATTCCTTGAGTTAGCCACTTCAATGGAAAGATAGCAGCAACTTGTTGCATCCAAGTCGGTAATTGCGTGAAGATAAAGAAAACTCCACTAAAGAACTGCAAAATGATTACAACCGGAGAAACTATGGCAGAGGCACCGCGACCAGATTTAGGAATTGCAGAGAAAGCAATACCTAACGCGGTTGAGTTAGCGCTACCTAAAATCAAATAGAGTCCAAGCAGCCACCATTTCTGACTTGTGGCAGGAAGTTCTAAGCCATAAAAGGCAACACCACCAGCAATTAAAAGAATCGTTTGCACGAGCATTGAAGTTAAAACCAAAATTGATTTTCCAATGAAATAAGAGGCTAAAGGCATTGGAATACCGCGTAATCTCTTAAGGGTTCCGGCATCGCGTTCCATAGGAATCATGATGGCTAATTGCTGAAATCCGCTGTTGACCATACCGGATGCGATCATGCCGGCGACGAAGTATTGGCTAAATTGCACGCCAGGTGCGATTTCATTATTAAATACCGAACCAAATATCACCATCAAGATCAGTGGGAAGAAGATAGTGAAAACTACAGATTCGCGTTGGCGAGCAAATTGCTTGATCTCTATTGCACCGCGGTGAAGTCCTAGCCTTAAAGTATTCATGAGTTGCCAATCATCTTTAAGTAGATATCTTCAAGAGAAGGACGGATTACCTGTAGCT
Source organism: Candidatus Nanopelagicaceae bacterium (assembly GCA_051006515.1). Classification (GTDB taxonomy): domain Bacteria; phylum Actinomycetota; class Actinomycetes; order Nanopelagicales; family Nanopelagicaceae; genus ZLKRG08. Next base: position 4,360 of record JBPCTD010000091.1, read on the forward strand.
CAGGAACTTCACCTTGGTAATTAGCGGCAAGCTCTTGGACAAAGGCGGTTGGGTTTTCGACTTCTGTTTCGCCATCACGCCATCTAATGGTTGCAAGTGCGTTCTGGCGGTTACCAAGTGTGGCCGGAGTTGCTACTTCAATTATTTTTCCATGGTTGATTACTGCAACTCGATCAGCTAGCGCTTCTGCTTCATCAAGATAATGGGTAGTTAGCAAAATAGTGGTGCCAGAATTTTGAAGCGATTTAATCAGATCCCAGAACTGTCGGCGCGCTTCGGGATCAAATCCAGTTGTTGGTTCATCTAAAAATAGGAGTTCTGGATTACCGATGATGCCGAGTGCCACATCTAATCGACGGCGCTGTCCGCCAGATAAATTTCGTATTAATGAGCCACGTTTATCTTCTAAACCAACCGCGCTAATTACCTCTTCTGGATCTCTTGGATTTAAATAATATTTGGCAAAGTGATGAATTGTTTCAGCCACACTTAAATCACCGGCATCTTGACTTGATTGATGGACAATTCCAATGCGATTTCGCCAAGCGCTGTCTCCATCATTTGGATCGATATCCAATACCGAAACTGAGCCAGAGGTGCGTTTTCTAAAGCCTTCTAGGATTTCAACTGTGGTGGTCTTTCCGGCACCATTTGGGCCAAGGAGCGCAAAGATTTCGCCTTGATTGATCGTTAAATCAACGCCAGCTACTGCGGTTAAATCACCATAGGACTTTGTTAGTCCTGCAACCTTTACGACCGACATAGCGCCACGATGCCATAATCTTCATATAAATGCGAAAATACGCCTGTGAGTCCGCGTAAAAATTACCCAAAGAATCGCCGCCCAAAGGTAGAAGAGCGCGACCCGGCAACTTCAAATCAAATCATTGAAGAACATCATGATGGTATTTATGTTGTCAGACAATTAACTGGTTCAAGTTCAAATAAACCATATCGTTGTCCAGGTTGCGATCAAATGATTCCGATGGCAACGCCACATATTGTGGCTTGGATTGAAGGCGATGAAGATTCAAGACGCCATTGGCATAAGGCTTGTTGGACTAAACGTGCAAATAGAAAACCAAACGTTCAACGCACTCGAAATGCGCCAAGATATTAGATTTTAACTAAACCATTTAGTTAATAGAGAAATAATTTTTTCTTGACCAGCGGTGCGCTTAAATGATGTGGCACGTAAAGGAATTTCAAATCTTGGGCGAACTAAAGTGCGAGCATAGGTAAATTCATATAGGCCCTCTGGGCCATGAATTCGGCCATATCCGCTCTGCTTTGCCCCACCAAAAGGTACTGACGCTATAGCGGCAAAAGAGAAAGCGCTATTTATCGCCACCATACCGCACTCTAATTGCTCGGCAATTTTGTAACCATGGCGCTTAGCAAATACAGATGCTCCCAAGCCATATTCAGAGGCGTTTGATAAACGTATTGCTTCATCCATATCTTCAACTTCGTTGATCGCAATAGTTGGACCAAAAGTTTCTTCAACCATAGCGCTGCAATTTTCTGGAACATCGGCCATAACGACAGGCGCAACATAGCGATCGCCAATGGAATTAACATCGCCAATTAGTAGTTTGGCGCCAGATTTTTGCGCATCTGCAACGTGGCGTTTAATGATTTCAAGTTGTTTTGGCATAGTTGCAGGGCCGTAACTCTTTCCGACCTCTAATTGATGAACGGCTTCAATTAGAATCTGGCGGAACTTTTCGGCTACTTTCTTATGTACGTAAACACGTTCGGCACCAATACAAGATTGGCCAGCATTAGCCATTGCAGACCAAACCGTATATTCAACTGCTAATTTCAAATTTGCATCTTTATCTACAATCACAGGATCTTTGCCACCACATTCAAGTAGCACGGGGACCATGTTCTTGGAGCAGGTTTCAGCCACTAATTTTGCAGTGCGAGTAGAGCCAGTGAAAGCTAATTTATTTACTGCTGATTCGCAGAGGTATTTGCCAGTTTCACCAAGGCCAGTGATGCATTTTAAGATTCCAGAGAATGGCGCAACTTGCGCAAAAGTCTCTTCAATTAATTTGCCAACACCAGGTGTGAATTCACTTGGTTTAAAGACCACGGTATTTCCAGCAGATAGCGCATAAGCGATTGAACCCATAGGAGTAAAAAGTGGATAGTTCCATGGACCAATTACGCCAACCACTCCCACCGGAACTCGTTGCACTATTGCGCTCATATTAAATAGCAGCACACCTGGGTTACGTCGTTGTTCCTTTAAGTAATAACCAGCTTTGCCGGAAGCCCAAGCTAAATGCGAAATTGCGACGGAAACTTCTAATTTGGCATCGCCAAATGGCTTACCAGTTTCTTCGGCGATTAATTTGGCAATCTCATCAGCTCGTTTAGAGATAACGCCTTTCCAATCTTGCAAAACTTTTTTGCGACCATTAAAACCCAACTTCTGCCACTTTAATTTTGCTTCATGAGCAGATAGCACTGCGCTATCGACTTGGGCCTTGTCATAAATTTCATGCGAAGCAATCACATCGCCAGTGGCTGGATTGAGTGAATCAAAGTGCGCCATAGGCAAAGAGTACCTAGCATTAGAATTATCGTCATGCTCCAGCCGCTTCGTCCAAGCACTGAACTACCCTCAAAACGTACCGCCTATAAAGTAAAGACAGCAGACAGAGTGGAACTCGTAGTTGAAGTAGCCGCTCCGATTAATCCATCTAAAGGTGCGTTACTGATGTGCCACCCAAATCCAACTGGTGGCGGAATGATGGATTCACATGTTTACAAAAAAGCTGCCAATCGACTACCTGCATTAGCTGATTTAACTATCGTGCGATTCAACACTCGCGGCACAACCAGCGAACAAGGAACAAGTACCGGAACTTACGATCAAACAAAGTCAGAAAAGTATGATGTTGAAGCGATGCTCAAGTTTGCATTGGATGAATTGCACTTAGAGAATCTTTGGGTAGTTGGTTGGTCATTTGGCACTGAACTTGCTTTAAAGTATGGCAAAGATAAAAGAGTTAGAGGTTTAATTCTGCTAAGCCCACCACTTATGTATACAACTGAAGAAGAACTTAAATATTGGGCAACAGATGGTCGACCAGTGATTGCCTTAGTTCCTGAACACGATGATTATTTAAAGCCAGATGCTGCTCGTGAAAAATTTAAAGTTATTCCGCAGATTCAAATAATTGAAGGTGAAAATATGAAACACCTTTGGTTGGGCGAACCTTCAGTGCAATTTGTCCATAATCAAATTGTCAAAGTAGTGCGTCCGGATAAATATCCAATACCTGCTGAAATTTAATTAACTCTGATCTGCCTTTGGATAGACCACTTCTTCCAGAATCAACAGAATCGAGGCGGCAATAGGAACTGCCAAGATTCCGCCAACTAAACCTAAAAGCGATGCACCTATCAGTGCACTGACGATTGTTACTAACCCAGGAATTGATAAAGATTTCTGCATGATTTTTGGCATAACTAGATAATTTTCAATCTGCTGATAAATAATATAAACCAGCAACATGATGACTGCCGTTAATACTGATTGAGTCAGGGCAACTAAAGTTAAAATCGCAGAACCAATGAAGTGGCCAACTAATGGGATTAAGCCGCAAATGAATACCAACATGCCAAGGGCTACCGGAGAAGGCATTCCAAGTATGGCGGTGACAATTGACATTACTATTCCAGCAATAAATGCCACAGATAATTGGCTGCCGACAAATGCACCAATGCGCGAAACCACACCATCTGTTAGCGCTTTGATGCGATCACGTCTTGATGCTGGCGCAAGGCGCACTGCATAATCAATAACTTGTGGCAGTGAAATTGTGAAGTACATAGTCAGTACTAAAATAGTAAGCGCGGTAAAGATTCCTGAAATAAAAGTTTTACCAACACCTACAATGCCACCAAATGCAGAAATTAAAAGCGTTCCATCTTTTGTGACTGATTCAATCTTCTGATTTAGCGAATCAATAAGGCCATATTGGCTATTAATATCGGCAATAAACTTATTGTTTTTTAAGCTATCCAAAAGTGTTGGAGCGCTTTCAATCAAACTCGTAGATTGCTTAACCACGGGTGGAATAATCAAAAGTGCCAGTATCAAAACGAAAATGACAACTAATCCTAAAATTGCTGCTACGGAGAGACCGCGACTTAAGCCTCGTTTCCTGAAGAATTCAACTGCTGGATTTAAACCCATCGCTAAGAAGATAGAGATAATTAATAGAACGAAAATTTGGCTAGCTGCAGCAAGTGATCGCAAAAGCACGAATGCAGTGAGCGCACCGGTTGTAGCAAAGAATCCAAAGTAGAATGGTGAACTCTTTGAAATTGGCCTTCCAGGTACTCCGAAATTCTCGGGTGATTTTTTCGCTGGTTTGCTTGCCAATTTTGTGATGCGCTTCTTAATTGCCATGTCATAAGTCTATTTATGGAAATTTCTAGGGCGAAAATGCGAGAGAATATGGGCATGTCATTGCGCATTACAGGTCTAGGTGAAGAGATCGGCGCGGTCATTGGCCTACCTTGGGAGCAACCGCTAGAGCAGTGGCCAGAGGATCAAGCGCTCTCAGAAAAGCGCGGAATTTCCCGTCACATCGTTCGCTTGGTCCGTTCGGATGAAGAGGACCCAAACTCAGAAATTTACGCCGTAAAAGAGACGGTGGTTGAATTTGCTAAGCGCGAATACAAAGCTCTTATTGAATTGAAAAAATTAGGTGCACCAAGCGTTGAACCCGTTGCGGTAATTGAAGGTCGCACCGATGAAAAAGGTGAAGAGCTACCTTGCGCTATCGCTACTAGATTTTTGCCTTATTCATTGCCATATCGCGTGGTTTTATCGCAATCTGTTTCAGCACACGACATTAACAATATGGCCAACGCGCTTGCATATCTTTTAGTGCGCTTGCATCTACTTGGTTTCTGGTGGGGCGATTGCTCATTGTCAAATACTCTTTTTAGAAGAGATGCCGAAGGATTTGCGGCTTACTTAGTTGATGCAGAAACTGGAGAGTTTCAAACTAAATTATCTGATGGTCAACGTGAACATGATTTAGAGATTGCATTCTTTAACGTCGCTGCCGAGCTCGAAGATTTGCAATTATCTGGCGTCTTATATGAAGGCATGGATCCAATTAGGGCCAGCGAAGCAGTGCAGAGAAGATATCGCAGACTTTGGTCCGCTTTGAAAGACCCACAGAAGTTAGATCCAAATGATCGCCATGCCGTAGAGCGTGCGATGCGCCAATTACACGATTTAGGTTTTGCAGTTGAAGAGGTACAAGTAGCTCTTGATAATGAAACTCATATGCTTTCGTTTCAACCAAGGTTGGTGGCCGCTGGTTATCATGTGGCAAAGATAAAAAATCTTTTTGGATTGGATACTCAGGAACTACAAGCAAAGAGAATTTTGGCTTCATTTGATCGCTGGCTTGCCCGCCAAAGCGAGAAACTTGGAAAAGAAGAGATGGCAAAGCGTTGGATGGAAGAAGTATTTAATCCAATTTTGGCTATGGTTCCAACTGAACTTCAAGGGCGTGTTGAAAAGGCGCAGATGTTCCATGAGATTTTGGAGAATCGCTGGTACATGACTGAAAAACATGGATATGACGTCGGTTTGGAGGTAGCCGCAAAAACCTATATAAATGAGGTCTTGCCGCTACGTATGGACTCTGGAGTTGAAACGCAATGACCACGCCTAATTTTGGTAGAGCATTCGATTTAAGCGCACTCAAGAAACCTGCGGCGAATGCTGCTGAACCTATTCCAGGAGTGGAAGCAACGGCCGAAACTTTACCTAGAGATTTAATGCCGTTATCAAACACCAAACCCATAATTCTTCTCTGTTGGTCAGAACGCTTTCCAGAATCTAAAGAAACTTTAGTTTCACTTGGAAAATTAAATAAAGATGATCAAGAATCTTGGCTATTAGCGACAGTTGAAATTGAAAAAGAACCACAAGTAGCTCAAGCGCTCCAAACTCGAGCCGTTCCTTATGCAGTGGCAATTGTTAAAGAACAGGTTATGCCGCTCTTTGAAAACGCATACCCAGAAAGTCAATTACGTATGGTGATTGATAAGGTTTTATCGATTGCAGCCGAACAAGGTATAGGTGATGCACCTATCGAGCGCACTGAGCCAGAAGAGGATGAGGCAATGCAATCGCTTCAATCCGGAGATTTAGATGGCGCCATCAAAGCATATGAAAAATTAGTGGCACGTAAACCAGGAGATGCAATGGCTAAATCTGGTTTAGCTCAGATGCAATTGTTAAAACGCACACATGGATTAAATCCACAAGCAGTTATGGCTGAGGCCGCAAATAACCCTTTGGATGTTGCGATACAGATGCAATGTGCGGATTTTGAGATTGCGAACGGCCAACTTGAACCAGCATTTCATCGTTTGCTAAATTGCGTACGAGAACTTAAAGGTGCGGATCAAGCCGAAGAGCAGAAGCGAGCCAAAGAGCATTTAATTATGTTGTTTTCATTAGTAGATCCATCTGATCCAAGATTGGTTCAAGCTCGAAAAGATTTAGCGAGTGCGCTCTTTTGATTAGACGCGATGTCGCGCTGACTAAAGCGCTCTTTTTCATTTTTGGCGTTGGAATCATGTCCTGGATTCCCAGGTTCCCAGAAGTTAAAGCGAAATTAGCGGTAAATAATGGGCTTTTTGGCTCGATGCTTAGCGTGGGTGCTTTTGGATCGTTAATAGCGCTTCTAACCATTGGCCACTTGGTAGATCACTTCGGTGCAAAACGAATGATGTTATTTGGTTTTACCATAATGACTGCGGCCTTTATTTCAATAGTTCACGTTTCAAACCATGAACTATTTATTGCGTTAAATATTCTGGTGGGCTTTTCAATTTCCACTCTTCACATTGCCAATAACGCGCAAGCTTTCTTTGACCAAGATCGAGGCGGCAAGAATTTAGTCGTTTCTGCTGCGGGTTATTGGAGCGCCGGAGCGCTCTTTACGACGCTGCTTTCCATGTTCTTGATTGGTAAAGTCAGTTTAGATGTGCATGTCACAGTGCTCTTCTTAATTCTTTGGGTCTTGGCAATAATTTTAATTTATATGCGCCATGAAACTTTGGTACCAGCTAATAGACATGACAATGTCGGCAGATCAATCTATAAAGATTTGAAGAAATTTAATTTTGATTGGATGATTAATTTTGGGTTGATTTTTGGAATTATGCTGGAATTTTCAATCGGAGATTGGTCTACGATTTTTGCCAAGGAAGATGGTGGAATTTCACCAAGTTTGGCGCCGCTACCGTTTATGTTCTTTACAATTTTTATGATTGTGGGCCGTGTATCAATAAATAGCCTTAAGAAACGGTTTCATATCGCCAACTTAGTTCGATTTGGTGGAATTTTGGCGGGATCCTCATTCTTAATTGGTATTTGGACTGTTGATAAATTTGGCTTAATTGGTTTAGTCATTTCTTTTTCATTAGCTGGTTTGGGATCTTCTTATATTGGTCCATCATTTCTCAATGTAGCCAATACTCGAATTGATCTGCCAGCAAGTATTGTGATTGGGCAGATAAGCGCTGTTAATGCGATGCTTTCTTGGTTACTAAAGCAAGTAGTGGCTTTCTTGGCACAATTTACTTCGCTACAAGTTGCGCTATCTCTGCCTGCGTTAATGGCTATTTCGGTAGGGGTATTTGCAAAGGTTTTTAAGGCTGCGCCAACCAAATAGTTGCCATCGGCGGAATCCGTAAAGTGGCCTTTAAATCTTCGCCCACTTTAATTTCAGAATTAGTTACTCCAGAGCCACCAAATTTAAGGTCATCGGTATTTAGAATTTCTTTAAATAGACCAGCTTGCGGAAAGTGCATTTGATAGTTTTCGTGTGGCACTGAAGACCAGTTAGTTATTGAAACTATCGTGTGACGATCATCTGCAAATCTGGCATAAGCGATGATATTCGCTGCACCATCGTCGCCGACCAGCCATTGAAAACCATCTACAAAATTATCGCGTTGCCATAGCGCTTCATGATTCTTATATTTAGCATTAATTTCCGAAACGACTTGACTGACACCTTTATGTTCTGCAAAGTCAGTTAAGTACCATTGCAACCCATCAGTTGCGCTCCACTCATCATTCTGTGCAAATTCAGAGCCCATGAATAGTAACTTCTTGCCAGGGTGCGACCACATATAACCATAAAGTGCACGAAGCTGTGCCAGCTTCTGCCAACGATCACCAGGAAATTTATTTACTAATGCACTTTTGCCGTGTACGACTTCATCGTGCGATAGCGGCAACATGAAGTTTTCGCTCCAGGCGTAAAGAATTGAAAAAGTAATTTCATTGTGATGATGCACGCGGTGGATTGGATCGCGTGCTAGATAATGCAAAGTGTCATGCATCCAACCCATATTCCACTTGTATCCAAAACCAAGTCCACCCATTCCGGTATCTTTTGTAACACCTGGCCACGCTGTAGATTCTTCGGCAATCATCATGATTCCAGGATGGTTCTTGTAGGCAACAGCTGTTGCTTCTTGCAAGAATTGCACTGCTTCTAGATTTTCACGGCCGCCGAATTTATTTGGAATCCATTCGCCTTCTTTACGGGAGTAATCTAAATAGAGCATCGAAGCCACAGCATCAACGCGAAGTCCATCAATATGAAACTCTTCTAGCCAATAAAGTGCGCTAGCTACTAGGAAATTACGCACCTCATTACGTCCAAAATTAAAGACCAAGGTGCCCCAATCAGGATGTTCACCTTGTTTAGGATCGGCATGTTCGTAAAGTGCAGTGCCATCAAATTTAGCCAGCGCCCATTCATCTTTAGGAAAATGTGCTGGTACCCAATCAAGAATAACGCCGATACCAGCAGCATGTAATTTATCAACCAAGAATCTAAAGTCATCAGGGCTACCAAATCTTGAAGTTGGTGCAAAGAATCCCGTCACTTGATATCCCCAAGACGGCGCATATGGATGCTCAGTAACTGGCAAGAATTCCACATGAGTAAAACCTTGCTGTTTAACATATTCGATTAATTCTTCGGCTAACTCTTTATAACTTAATCCAACCCGCCAAGAACCAAGGTGCACTTCGTAAACGGAAATAGGAGAGCGCCAAGATTCAAAGTGCGTTCTCGCTTGCATCCAATCTCTATCAAGCCATTTGTATTCTGATTCATTAACTATAGATGCAGTACTTGGTGGAATTTCGCATTGTCTTGCCATTGGGTCTGAATGATCAACCCATTGACCCCACGAACTACAAATCGCAAATTTATACTTTAATCCCGCACCAACATCAGGCAAAAAAGTTTCCCAAATACCGGAGCTACCGATTCGAACCATAGGGTTGGTGCGCTTATCCCAAAAATTATTGTCATGAATCAAACTAACGGCAGAGGCATTTGGTGCCCATACGCTAAATGTCGTGCCAATTAATCCACCATCTTTATCTCTGATTACATGCGCACCGAGAGCGTTCCATAATTTTTCATGGCGACCTTCATTAAAAAGGTGTAAATCAATTTCTCCGAGCGTGGAATTGGGATTTAGATAAGAGGCGCTCATAGCGCTACCTTCACAATATGTGCAACTTTGCCAACAGGTCTACTTGGTTGCAAACGCACAAAAGTATGGGGACTCCAGTCATACGTTTTTTCATCCATTAAATCAATAACTTTGAAATTTTCCGCGTTAAATCCTAATAAATCCATATTCCAATGCACGGTGGTTTCTTGGGTGTTATCTGGATCTAAATTGACCACTACTAAAATTAGATTCTGGCCTTCTCGCTTGGAGTAAGCCAAGATTGCTGCGCTATCGGTATGGTGGAAATAGAGATTACGTAAACGCTGTAGCGCTATATTTTCGTGACGGATTTGATTTAGTTTTGCGATAAATGGCGCTAAAGATAAACCTTTCTTGGCTGATCCATCCCAGTCGCGAATTTTGATCTGATATTTCTCAGAATCTAAATACTCTTCTTTACCTTCGGCAAGTGGCTTTGATTCATAGAGTTCGAAGCCCGCATACATACCCCACGATGGAGTTAAAGTTGCAGCTAATACTGCTCTTAGCGCAAACATCGCAGGCTTTCCGCTTTGTAAGTGATACGGCAATATATCTGGAGTATTAACCCAGAAGTTTGGTCTAAAGAATGAACTGGTGTGATGCGCTACTTCGTTGCCGTAATCTGTTAACTCTTCTTTGCTAGTACGCCAAGTGAAGTAGGTATAAGACTGCTGAAAACCTGCTTTTCCTAACGCATGCATCATGGCTGGTTTAGTGAATGCTTCTGCCAGAAAAATAACTTCAGGTGATTCTTTGTAAATAGTTGCTAGTACATCTTGCCAGAATTGCACTGGCTTGGTGTGCGGATTATCAACTCTGAATATGTTTATACCTTTAGAAATCCATAAACGTAAGATTCTTAAAGTTTCTTTTACAATCCCCGCAAAATCTTGATCAAAGTTAATTGGATAGATATCTTGATATTTCTTTGGTGGATTCTCAGCATATGCAATTGAGCCATCCGGTCTATGACTGAACCATTCAGGATTACTTTTAACCCAAGGATGATCAGGTGATGCTTGAAGCGCAAAATCCATTGCAATCTCTATATTCATCGCTTTTGCAGCTTGCACAAACTCTTCGAAATCTTTCATGGTGCCTAGTTCAGGATTTATTGCATCATGACCGCCAGTGCCACTACCAATTGCCCAAGGAACTCCAGGATCATCAGCTTTAGGCGTTAAAGTGTTATTTGCACCTTTTCTAAACTGCACACCAATTGGATGCACCGGTGGTAAATAAAGAACATCAAAACCCATCTCTTTAACTGCAGGTAGGCGCTTAACCGCACTTTTGAATGTACCGCTTATTACCTTGCCATCTGCGCTTTGCTTAGCACCTTCGGAGCGTGGAAAGAATTCATACCAAGCACCAACTAGCGCTCGTTCGCGCTCAGAACGGATTGGGAATGATTCGCTTTTGGAAACTAACTTTCTTAATGGTTCACTGCGAAAATAATTTCGGATTTCTTCGGTGGTAGCTTGCGAAAATCTATTTGCTGGCGCAAGTTTTCGATCACGTAGTTGAGTAACCAGTGAGGAAAGAAGAGCCTTGCTATTGGGTCTAGCTTTAATTGTTTCTTCATATAGAAGCGCACCGATTTCACACATCAATTCAGCATCTAGATTAGAAGCAATTTTGATAGCGCCATCATGTTCCCAAGTTAAATATGGGTGATCGTAAGTTTCAATGTGAAAAGTAAATTGGCCAAGTCCATTAGTTTGGACCCAACTTTGATAGCGATTAGATCCGGGCCAAATTTCGCGCATGATGGCGCGGGAAACCTCATTACCTTTCGCATCTAGCACTACGGCATCTGCACCAAAAGCATCATGCCCATCACGAATTACAGTTGCTTCAACTTTAAAACTTTCAAAAGGAATCGTCTTAACAGGGACAAACTCACCACCGAACCAGATGGTCGGGGAGATATCGCTGGCAGGGATTCGATTGATCAACCAGAACCTTCTGTATTTCCTGGATCAGCGGCGCTGACATCAGCCAAACGATACTTATCTACCGCTTGCTGCACCAGTGCTTCTTTTACTTCACCCATCTTTGCAAGCTCTGAAAGGGTTGCAACAACAATTGATTCAGCATCAACTTTAAAGTGGCGACGAAGCGCGCCACGAGTGTCAGATAGACCGAATCCATCTGTACCCAAAGATACGAATGGTTGTGTTACCCATGGCTGAATTTGATCTTGTACTGCGCGCATGTAATCGCTTACTGCCACAACAGGTCCTTTTGCGCTTGCAAGTTTCTCAGTTACGTAAGCGCGCTTCTTATCTTTTGGATGTAGAAGATTGTGGCGATCTATTGCTAAACCATCGCGACGTAATTCGTTCCAAGAAGTTACAGACCAAACGGCCGCATTTACATCCCAATCTTCTGCAAGAAGTTTCTGTGCCTTAAGCGCAGCATTTACTGCAACGCCAGAGGCCAAAATATTTGAACGGCGCTTTCGTCCGCTGCCATCTTTGAGTAGGTAAAGACCTTTTAAGATGCCATCGACATCGACATTATCTGGTTCTGCTGGTTGCGAATATGGCTCGTTGTAAACAGTGAGGTAGTACATGACATTCTCACTATTTTCGCCATACATACGACGTAAACCATCTTTAACAATATGTCCGATCTCGTATCCATACGCAGGATCATAAGAAACAATTGCAGGGTTAGTGGACGCTAATAATTGTGAATGCCCATCTTCGTGTTGCAAGCCTTCACCATTTAACGTCGTACGACCAGCAGTTGCTCCCAAAATAAAACCGCGTGCCATTTGATCTGCCGCAGCCCAGAAGGCATCACCAGTTCTTTGGAAACCAAACATTGAATAGAAGATATAAACCGGAATCATCGGTTCGTCATGTGTGGAATAAGAAGAACCCACCGCAGTAAATGAAGCGGTTGAACCTGCTTCATTAATTCCTTCATGAAGAATGATGCCGGTAGGTGCCTCTTTATAAGAAAGCATCAATTCACGATCTACTGAAATGTATTTCTGTCCACCTGGGTTATAAATCTTCATTGTTGGAAAGAGCGAATCCATACCGAAGGTACGTGCTTCATCCGGAATGATCGGCACAATGCGATGACCGAGCTCTGGCACTTTCGCTAAATCCTTAAGCAAGCGCACAAAAGCCATAGTGGTAGCAACTTCTTGCTGTCCTGAACCACGCTTTACTGATTCATATGATTCATCAGTTGGCTGTGGCAATGGCTTTGATTTTGAACGACGAGTTGGAATTGGTCCACCAAGTGCTGCGCGGCGTTCCATTAAGTATTTGTATTCCGCAGAATCTTCAGGGAACTTAAAGTACGGCGGCAAATACTTATCTAATTGCTCATCAGGAATTGGAATATAAAGATTGTCACGGAAAGCTTTAATGTCATCCAGAGTCAACTTCTTCATCTGGTGAGTTGCATTTCGACCTTCGAAGTGTGAGCCCAAAGTCCAACCTTTGATGGTCTTTGCCAAAATTACAGTCGGGCGGCCATTCTTCTGAGTCATTGCCGCTTGATATGCCGCATACATTTTGCGGTAATCATGTCCACCACGTTGTAGCGACCAAATTTGCTCATCGGTCCAATTAGCCACCATTGCAGCAGTTCTTGGATCGCGGCCAAAGAAATTCTCGCGAACAAATTTTCCATCTTCAGTCTTATAAGTTTGATAATCACCATCAGGGGTGTTGTTCATTAATTGAACTAATGCACCTTCTTTATCTTGCGCCAAAAGCTCATCCCAACCGCGACCCCAAATAAATTTAATTACATTCCAGCCAGCGCCGCCAAAGATTGATTCAAGCTCTTGGATGATCTTGCCATTACCACGCACTGGACCATCAAGGCGCTGCAAGTTGCAGTTGATTACGAAAGTTAAGTTATCTAAACCTTCACGCGAAGCAAGTGAAAGTGCACCAAGTGATTCGACTTCATCAGTTTCACCATCTCCAAGAAATGCCCAAACATGTTGCTGCGAAGTATCTTTGATGCCACGGTTTTGTAAGTAACGATTAAAACGTGCTTGATAAATAGCATTAATTGGCCCAAGCCCCATAGAAACTGTAGGGAACTGCCAGAACTCTGGCATCAATCTTGGGTGTGGGTATGAAGATAATCCGCCACCTTCATGTGAAAGTTCTTGGCGGAAACCGTCTAACTGATTTTCGCTTAAACGACCTTCGACAAAAGCGCGTGCATACATTCCGGGACTTGCATGTCCTTGGAAGAAAATTTGATCTCCGCCTCCTGGATGATCTTGTCCACGGAAGAAGTGATTGAAACCGACTTCGTAAAGCGCAGCAGAGGATGCATAGGTAGAAATATGGCCACCGACACCAACCCCAGGTCGCTGTGCACGATGCACCAACATTGCGGCATTCCAACGAATCGCAGCGCGGATACGTCGCTCAATAAATTCATCACCAGGAAACGCCGGTTCGCGCTCTGGCGATATTGTGTTTATGTAATCTGTATTTCTAATTGAACTAATAGGAACGTTATTTTCTCGGGCGTGCTTTAAAAGACTATTTAATAGGTACTTAGCTCGAATTGGACCGGCATTTTTGAGAGTGGCATCGAGAGATTGGAGCCATTCATTGGTCTCACTTGGATCAGTATCAACGAGATTTTCGATGTATTGATCAGGCGCCTCAAAAGTTTCGCTCATAGGGCATATCTTTCCGCGACCTGCGTGAAAAGGCGAATTAAAGGGGAAGAAATATCAGATTTTGACTTGCGCCACAGGCCGCTTGTCCTGTGGACTTCTCCCATGCCATCAAGGATGGGTTTTGAGAAAGGGCAACTAGTTCTCGAGGTCGGACATGATTCCGATTGTGATGAGAATCTACGCAAGGAAATTGCGAATTTAACTGGCACCAAAATTATCGAAAACGAAACTAACGAAGTTGTTGACGCAGTTGTACTTTGGTTTCGCGAAGATGATGGTGATCTAACAGATGAATTAGTTGACGCGCTCGCATACCTTGATGAAAGTGGACCAATTTGGGTACTGACACCTAAAGTTGGTCGTGACGGACATGTTGAACCCAGTGAGATTCAAGATGCTGCTAACACTGCAGGTTTAAGTCAAACATCAACAATTGCCGTAGCTCCAAATTGGACCGCTACCAAGATCGTGCATCGAAAGGCAAAGAAGTGACAGATATCGGAAAAGAAGCACCAGATTTTGAAGTAATGGATAACAACGGACAGATGGTTAAGTTGTCATCATTCCGCGGCTCAAAGAACGTGCTTTTGCTTTTCTATCCATTCGCATTTTCAGGAATCTGCACCGGCGAACTATGTGCAATGCGTGATGATTTGAAACCATTTCAAAATGATGACGTTCAATTATTGGCTATTTCTTGTGATCCTATGTATTCAAATAAAGCTTTCGCAATTCAAGAAGGCTACAAGTTCCCAGTGCTAAGTGATTTCTGGCCACATGGCGCAGTTTCAAAAGCTTATGGCGTCTTCAATGAAGATCGTG
Source organism: Candidatus Nanopelagicaceae bacterium (assembly GCA_051006515.1). Lineage (GTDB taxonomy): Bacteria > Actinomycetota > Actinomycetes > Nanopelagicales > Nanopelagicaceae > ZLKRG08. The sequence continues at coordinate 19,439 of JBPCTD010000091.1, forward strand.
GATGCGCTACTCGTGGTTCATTCTTAATTGATAAGAATGGAATTCTGCGTTGGCGGGTAATTAATACATTGGGAGAAGCACGCAGTATTGATGACTATAAGAAGGCGCTTGCCAGCCTTTAATTGATTATTCTTAGCGTTAATTAGCCATATCTAGAGCGATTGGCTATTATTTCGCTCGCATTACCGGGTGGTTAGCTCAGCGGTAGAGCGCTTCGTTTACACCGAAGATGTCGGGGGTTCGAAACCCTCACCGCCCACAAGTTACTGAAACAGCCTAAGAGAATTGTTTCTTCGCTTTTCAAAATCTATTGCTGGGCATATGAAATCATCCAACGAATTCCATATTGATCCTGGCATGAACCCCATAGTGCACCCCATGGCATTTGTGCCAATGGTCCTGAATTTTCAGGGGAGTTTTTCATTAATTCAGAGTAAATTCTTTCCGCATCTTCTGCTGAATCTAAATCAAGGGAAATTGTCACATTATTTCCAACCGTAACTTTGTGACCCAAAGATTCAAGAGCATCTGTTGCCATCAATACATGTCCATTGGTAATCGGCATTTGAATATTCATTATTTTGGATGCGTCGCTCTCAGAAAGAGTGGGAGCGCCTTCTGGTCTAGGCATATCACCCATTCGAGTGAGGCTTGTAATTTCAGATCCGAATACTTTCTTGTAGAAGTTAAACGCATCTTCGGTGTTACCCATGAAGTTTAAATAAGTATTTACTCTGGACATTTCTTAAAGATATCAGAACATATTTGATTTGTCTGCCTTTAATATTGACACATGGCAAACATCATTTTGGTCGCTGGCACCTTTCATGGAGGCTGGTATTGGGATCCAATTTTGCCAATGCTTAAAGAAGCCGGACACAATGTTTTCACACCAACGCTCTCTGGTTTAAAAGAAGAAAAAGAACATAAGCCAATTAATTTAGAGACTCATATTGAAGATGTATTAAAAATAATCGACGATAATTCATTGGCGGATGTGATTTTGTTGGGCTGGAGTTACGCGGGAATGGTGATTACAGGGGTCGCTGATAGAGCAAGAACCAAGATTCAAAAACTAATTTATCTTGATGCACAATTACCTAAGCCTGGGCAATGTGAGTTTGATTTAATGCCACTACAGGACCGAAATTCAACTCTTGTTGATTGTTTAGATGGGTTAAATATTTATCCAAATGAATGGCTACGGAAACTTGAACCACGTACTAGACCACACCCGCTTGCTACAAAATTACAGCCATTAAATTATGATCAAGCTAAGTTTGATTCAATTGAGAAAATATTTATTTTCGCTGAAAAATGGTTTCATAATCCTGAAGTTATTAGTCCTTTAAAAAGAAGCTTTGAGCTCGCTGCTCAGAGCCCTGGATGGCAGTTACAAATCTGGCCCTTTGGCCATGACTTGGTACGCGAAGCGTCGAACGAAGTCTCGAAGCTTATTTTGGACCAAGCAAAATAATTATTTGAATTAGTGAGCGTTGCCACCAAGATTCATAATTATGACGCCAATAATAATTATGCTCATACCAATAATTGTTACTTTGTTTAGCTGCTGATCAAAGAAGTAATAGCCGCCAATTGCAGCACCGATGATTCCAACTCCAGACCATATAGCGTAAGTGATGCCAACATCTAGTTTTTTCAGCGATTGGGACATTAATGCAAATGCAGTCAGATATCCGACGACTACGCCAATTGAAGGCATGAGCTTTGTTAGGCCATCGCTAGCTTTTAATAATAGGGTTCCTACTATTTCAGCCGCGATTGCAAAACCCAATAAAACCCATGCCATTGCAATAGGATAACTAAAATTCTCTAGATTTCTTGGATTTAATTAAATTTCGTCAACCTCAAAAGTTAAGGCATAAGTATTGAATTTAAGTGTTGGAGTTTTTTGCCAAGATTCCGTCACTTCATCATGTGACTTTGTATTTTTGTAATATGAATCAAGTACTTCTCCATATGCAGCGCCACTCTTGTGATGAATTGCAAATATCCAGCCACCATTTAGATTTCCTGGTCCTGCTTCAGAAACCACGATCTTCTCTGCTCCCATGGCCAGGTAATGTTTTTTCCATTCTTTGAGTCTTGCAATCTGTTCTGCGCGGGTTTTGCCTTCCATTCCTTCAACTACAGCTACTTCTACAAGTCGAGCCATTAATCTCTCCAATCGGTATACGGAAAAGAAACGTAACCCATCGAAATCGCTTTGTATATACCTTGAAGCAACTTAAACACAATTTCAAATTCCTTTTGGATTTTAGAGTTATCATCTCCGTATGCCTATTTCATTAGAACGAGGGCTTCGCCATATGGCTTGGGCCAATCAAAAAGTTTATGCAGCAGTAGAAGCATTGCCAGAAGAGTGTCTGAAAAGCTACATTGTAAATCCCGAATGGCATGCATATGAGATCCTTTTTCACATCTGCGATAGCGCGGGTTGGTATGTATATCGAGTTGAAATGCTAAAAGAGCCAGAGAAAATCGATGAACCAGCCAAAAGTTCTACGCTGAGAGAGTTGGTGTTAATCAATGATCAAAAGTTGATATCTCTTGCTGCTCAAGAAGATCGAGAGATTATTTTTCACAGGGAAGGTAAAGAAATACGCCGTTGGGCTTCAACCATTCTTACTCAAGCCATGCATCATGCAACTGAGCACAGGGCTCAATTGATTGATGCCCTTGAATATCGCGGTTATAAATCAATCAACCTCGATGACATAGATCTTTGGGCATTTGATGAGTTTGAGAAGAAATCTTGATTTCTGGTTGTAATCTGTGCAAATGAACCAAAATACTTTTGCTCTGAAATATAAGAGCGCAACGGATGAGTTTCTGCATGTGGTTACTTCATTAAAAGAAGAAGATTTAGATAAGAATGATTCAGAAGGCTGGTCGCCAAGACAAGTAATTCATCACATGGCAGATAGCGAAGCGCAGTCTTATGCGCGTCTTCGTCGTCTAATTGCTGAACCTGGAACAAGTATTCAAGGTTATGACGAGAGTAAATGGGCTGAAAATAAAACCCTTGGCTATAACCGTGAAGGAATAGCATCTGCAGTCGTTGTTATTACCGCTGTTAGGCAGGCTTCATACGAACTCTTGCTCAGAATCAGTGATGAAGAGTTAAGTAACACCGGGGTTCATACAGAGTCTGGTTCTTATTCAGTTCATAAGTGGATTGAAACTTACACTAGACATCCTAAAGATCATGCCAATCAAATCTTAGGACAACTAGGAAGATGAGTCGTTACATAATTTTCGTTATTGACGGCCCGGGAAATCCAGCGGATGCCAACGAGATGGCAAGTATTGATGCTTTTAACGAATCACTACAAAAAAACGGAAATTGGGTCACAGCTGCGGGTATCACTGGTTCAGACAAGGCAACATTTATTGACAACCGAAATGGCAAGAATGAAGTAATTCAAAAATCTTTACAGCCTGACCCTGAGTATTACAGCGGTTTTTGGATTATCGAAGCCAAAACTGATTCAGAAGCACATGAATTGGCGCTACAAGGTTCAAAGGCCTGCAATAGAAAAGTAGAACTCCGGAAATATTTATAGCTTAAATCGAATAAATTAATTCAATTCATACGGCCGGTAGTTCTCGCTTTTCTTAGAGCGAAGTACACAGAATAGATTTCCTTCAGGATCTTCCATTACCACCCAAGAAGTTCGTGGATCAGCACTTTGACCAATTTCAATTCTTTTCGCACCTAGCGCTTCAAGCCGCGCAACTTCAACCTCCTGGTTATCAGGCCTTAAATCCAAATGCAAACGATTTTTTACTACTCGTTTATCTGGATTTCGAAGGAAGAGTAAATCAGCGCCACCATTTGGATTTTCTAGAACTACTTCTTCTTCATTTTCAATGATTTTCTTCCACCCAAGTGCTTTATTCCAAAATTCTCCTGGGATTGCTGGATTCTCGCTATCAAAAGTTACGCATTGAATATCTAACATAAGTTCCTTCTAATTCTTCGATAGGTAGGCATTCTTGAGATCAGCAAGAATAATTTTTTTCATGCCAAGCATTGCTTTGGTAGCGCGCTGAGCACCTTCCGGATCACTTCCTCCAAGATATTTCATCATTTCTGGTGAAGTTACTTGCCAAGAAACACCAAACTTATCTTTTAGCCAACCACATTGACTTTCTTGGCCGCCATCTGCGATAAGTAAATTCCAATACTTATCGATCTCTTCTTGATTGTCACATGGAATCTGAAAAGAGATGGCTTCACTATGAGGAAACTGTGGTCCGCCATTTAAACCAATGAAGTTTTGACCGAAGATCTTAAAATTGACCACAATTTCTTCACCCTGTTTATTTCCCGGCGTATCGGTAGGCGCAATCCAATTATCAGCCAGGTAACTATCCGGGAAGATTTTGGTATAGAAATTGGCAGCTTCACGTGCGCGGCCATCAAACCAGAGACAGGTAATTAGTTCCATTGCTCTAGATTAGGAGATAATTGGGGCATGAACGACAAAGCAGAATCAAATGGTTGCCCATGTGGCTGCCCTCCAGGAAATTGCAATTGCTGCTGCAGTAAACCTGAAGGTTGTGCGCATCGCAAACCAGCAAACGCTTAAATTTAACCGAGAAGATTTTTATCTGCCCAGATAATTATTGCGTCGTAGTGATATTTGCCTAAACCTACGGCAACAGATTCGTATGAATCGCGGTAAGGCGACGGCAAGATGTAACTCATTGCTAAGTTTTTATAAGCTTCGCGAGTTGGTGTCCAGAACTGTAGGCAGAATTCATAATGCCTTTTAACTAAATCCTGCACTTGATCATCAGCAGGAGAAACGCCATCTGCCATCTTCGTCGCAAAAGCCTCCGTTATTTCACCAAATGCAACAGTAAATTTCTGATTCTCTTCCTTACTGTAGTTATTTTGATATTGATCTGAATATTCGCCAAACTTCATTTTTTTAATGCCTTACGAACAATAGGAATCGAACTTGGCCCAAAACCGTGAAGATTAAGTAAATCTGCTTCTTTCCATTTTTTAAGATCTCTCAAAGTTAAAATCCTTGCATTCACCAAAGCTCTCTGTGCCGGAGCAGGTAAACCTAGAGATTTCCAAAGCGCTGCCTTTTCGGGGCTTTTGGGTGTCTTTCCTTGCATAACTTCACATTGAGAAAGACGTGCCCGAACTAAGGTGCGAACTAATGATTTTGGAATTGGTTTGTCAATAGGAATGTGTAGCGCTGCTTTAGTTTTTGAATAATTCTTGAGCTCGTTTTTAAAATTTCCTAGAATCGATCCACTAAATGGGTAATAGCCAACGTGCTTCTTGTTGGATAACAAACCAGCCACAATTTGACCATCTACTTCAAAAGCTGGCATTCCATACTTAATTACCTCCTTTGCTTTTGGCACAACTTGAAGGATTCTTAATCGCATTTCAAGCATGGTTTCGCGCTGAGGAGAAGGAGCAGCCTTGTAAAGCGCTGCAACCGAGGCTGGAGGTTTAGTAGCCATGATTTAATGGTATCAAGTGGATATAAATCGAAAGGCTAGAAGCGAATCAAGTGAACTATATAGACCTCTCTCAAGATGAGCAGATTGCTTTGGTTTCGCAATTAGTGCCTTTATTGATGGCACAGTACCCAGTAGATTTTGAAAAATTTGAGAATATTAATCATGGATTTAATTCAAGCTTTAAAGTAACTACAAAATCAGGTGAGCATTTTGCGCTAAGAATTAATACTAATTCCAAGAAAAATGCTTCAGAAGTTACTGGCGAAGTTTTACTACTTGAATACATAAACCAGCAAGCAATTGTGTTAGCGCCAAAGCCGCTAAGAACATTGGATGGATCTGCTTTCGCCAAAACCCATGTGGATTTTCTGGGCCGAGAAGTATTTGCAGTCTTATGTGAATGGATTGATGGGGAAGAACTTGATGTCGATCCAATTGATGGCGAATTCTTTGAATTGGGTGCCAATATGGCAAAGCTACATAAAGGATTGGCGAATTGCCCCGAAGATATAACCAAACTCTTGCCACGAATTAATCGAACCTTATTCAATAGTCCGGATAACTTAAGAAAAGACGATGAGCGACTTGAATTAGATATACGAAAATTAATCGATCAGACTTTTAAGAAATCAGATGCGGTATTTGAGAGATTGGCAGCTTCCAATCAATTACTACCAATTCATGCAGATTTGCATGTACATAATGTTCTAAGGACTCCAAAAGGTTTGGCGGTCATTGATTTTGACGATGTGGGAATTGGCTATGAAATTCAGGATTTAACAGTCACCAATTTCTATCTACGTTATGAGGAGGGCAGAGACAATTTAGTGTTGGCAGGCTATGAATCAATTAAACCACTACCAAAATATAAAGCAGAACAATTTGAAGCGATTATGGCCTCAAGGCAACTTCTACTTTTGAATGATCTTCTAGATGCTAATACCGCCGAAGAGATTGCATTTATCCCTGAATATATTGAGATTACAAAGCTCAGGCTAGATAATTACTTAAGAACTGGTCGCTTTGAACTAATCAAAAGGCTCTCTTAGCAAAGGCTTAAAAAAGAAAGCGTAAATATGACAACCGGAAATTTCAGAAGCACAGAGTTATTGCAACAAGAAGTTGATTTGGTTTTTGAAGATTTGTCATTGGGCAAATTGCATGAACTTGGTAAATTTGCAGCGAATATTTGTAATGAAAGAAATTTAGGTGTTGTAGTCTCAATTAGGTTGGGGGATTGGGAAGTTTCCAAAGCAGCTTTGCCTGGTTCAAAGCCAGAAAATGATGGTTGGATAAATCGAAAATACAACGTAGTAAAAATGAAACATCACTCAACTATGTATGAAAGAGTGAAATCTGAAGAAGATGGAATTGATTGGCATATGGCCAATGGCGTGATTGATGAGACGCATGCCATACACGGTGGTGGTTTTCCGTTAATCACAAAGACTGAAGGATTCATCGGAGCTCTAATAATTAGCGGCTTGCCACAAGTTGAAGATCATTTGTTGGCAGTAGAAATTTTGCAGAAATTCTTGAGATTATCCGCTTAATTTGGCCTTAAGCTACAGATTTCTCGCTTATCGCTCTTGGGAAATTCTCTAATTTCTAATAGAGTAGCCCCTCACGCGGAGCGCAGGTGGTGCTCCAAAAGGATGCGCATACGCGCGTTTAATTTAAAGGATGGATAAATGAAGTTACACACTCTAGGTAAGCGCAGCGCAGCCGTACTCGCTGTTCTTGCACTTGCAGCTGGTGGAACAGTTGTTGCAGCAAACGCTGCAGCTCCTGCATACATCGACTGCCAAAACTTTGCAGCCGGAGAGCCTGATCACATCGATCCAGCTCTTACATCAACACTTGTTGGTGCAAACGTTGCAACAATGCTATTTGATGGTCTAACTGATACAGATGCAAACGGAAACCTTTACGGTGAAGTTGCATCAAAGTGGACCACAAAAGATGGCGCAAAGACTTGGGTCTTTACTCTTAAGAAGGGTCTAAAGTTCTCAAACGGCGAAGCAGTTCTTCCTTCATCATTCGTTAATGGTTGGAAGCGCTCAATGGATTCAAAACTTGCCTCAGAGGTCGCTTACCACGGTGATTTCATTCTTGGAATGAATGCCTATTCAACTGGCAAGGGTCCTTTCCCTTCATCATCAGTAGTTGCAGATGACAAGGCAATGACACTTACCGTAAAGATGGAGAACCCAACTGCAGACTGGCCAGCAATTGTTGGACACTCAGTATTCTCACCAATTCCAACTTCAATGGTTGGCGCTGGCGATAAGGTTGAAGAAGATGGCACCAAGCTTGTTGGTAATGGTCCATTCATGTTGGATAAGGCAATTACAAAGCGTGCAGGTGGCGAAGTTGTACTTGTACCAAATCCAAACTTCGGTGGAAAGGCTGCAAGCCTTTCAAAGGTAACATTTAAGATCTCATCTGATACCAATGCCGCATACAATGCATTTGCATCTGGTCAGTGTGATAACGGTCCAATCCCAGCAGGTCGTTACAACGAACTTCTAGGTAAGTGGGGCACAAAGGGAGTTAAGACTGTTCTTGGAACAGATTACTGGGGCTTCAATTGGGAAGATCCAGTAGTTGGTGGAACAAAGAACAAGTTACTCCGTTCTGCAATTGCGAAGGCAATTGATAAGGATCAGATTTCATCTGTAATTTATCAAGGCGTTCGTAAGCCTGCATCAGGTCTATTGCCACCAGGAATTCCTGGTTACAAGTCTGGTCAAGGTTTGACCTCTGGTCGCGATCTAGCTGGTGCAAAGGCTGACTTTGCTAAGTGGAGCGCACAAGGCAACAAGGTTTCATCACCAATTCGTTTGTCATACAACGATGGCGCTGGTTGGGACAAGGTTGCTTCAATCATCATTGCAAATCTAAAGGATGTCGGAATTCCTGCGAAGCTAGATCCATTCCCAGCTGACGGAACCTACTTCTCAAAGATGCGTTCAGGTAAGGGACAAATCATCCGTGCAGGTTGGTTTGCTGATTACCCAATCGCAGATAACTTCTTGTATCCACTACTTCACTCAAGATCAATTGGTGGCGACAACTTAGAGCGTTACAACAGTGCAGCATTTGATGCGCTAGTTGATTCTGCTCGTGCAACCACAAATAAGTCATTCTCACAGAGCCAGTACCGTCGTGCTGAGGCTTATGCGTTGAAGACTGACGTTGTGATTGTTCCTACCGTAAACCGTGGCGTGGCCGTAGTACTTGCTGCAAGTACTTCAACATTCCCAATCACTCCACTTGGAATGGTTGTTTACGATCAAATCGTTAAGAGCTAATAACTTAGTTTTAATTAAGTAATAGCCCTACAGGTGAGGAGTCTCCGTAAGGGGACTCCTCACTTCGGTTTGTATAACGGAAGAATTTAAGATTTTAAAGTAAATGTTTTTAAATTAAATTTAGTAAGATAAGAGAGCAATGTTCACATACACAATCAAGCGCCTGCTTCAAAGCCTTCTTGTAGTTTGGGCGGCAGCTACCTTGATGTTTGCGCTCTTCTTTATCATTCCTGGAGATCCAATCTCTTTAAAGAGCGGTGAAAAATCATTGCCTCCAGAGATTTTGGACAATATCGAAAAGAAATATGGGCTAGATAAGCCAGTTTATGTTCAGTATTTCCGTTTCTGGGGCAATTTATTCCGCGGCGACCTTGGGTATTCCTACAAGAACGATAAATCTGTTAATGCAATTTTGAGTGACGGGCTATCAACAAGTGCACGCTTACTGTTCTGGGGCGCGCTATTTCAATTGATTATTGCTTTAGTTGTGGGTCTAACTAGCGCGATTAAGCGCGGTTCACTTGGTGACCGAATCGGCACTATTTTCACCGTGGGAATTCAAGGGATTCCAGTATTCGTCTCTGGCCTATTGGCTCAGTATTTCTTTGGCGTACTGCCATTCCAGTTAAATTTACAATGGTTAAATTTCTTTAAGCCTTGGCCCCAAAGTTGGACTTTAGGTGTAATTCCAACGGATAGCTGGAAAGGCATTATTTTGCCGGCTTTAGTTGTCGCTGTAGTTGATGCAGCATTTATTGCGCGCATGCTTCGCTCCTCTCTACTTGAAGTGCTTCGAGCTGATTACATTCGTACCGCGTTCTCTAAAGGTTTATCAGCACGTCGTGTTTGGATTCATCATGCCCTTCGAAATGCACTGATCCCTGTTGTGACGGTCTATGGAACATCCTTAATTGCAATCTTTGGTGTGGCAGTACAGACAGAAAAAGTTTTCTCACTTCCAGGTATGGGTTCAACAATCGCGGATTCAGCGTTATCTCAAGATGCGCCAGTGGTTTTGGGTCTTGCTATTGTAGTAATTGCCTTTGGTGCAGTTGTTAACTTAATAGTTGATTTGAGTTATGCCTTAATTGATCCGCGCATCAAAATTAACGATAAGGCGGTGCATTAATGGCTATTGAAAACCAAGAAGAGAAAGCACCAGAATCACTTTCTTATTGGCAGGATGTCCGTAAGCGCTTCTTCAGTAACAAAATCTCTATTGTCGGTTTGGTGATTTTATCAGCGCTAATTTTGATCGGCATTTTTGGACCGCTATTAAGCAATTGGAAGTACGACGAATTGGGTTCAGATATTTTGGCAGCACCCGGTACTAACGGCCACTGGCTAGGCACAGATGATTTAGGCCGTGACATTTTCACTCGCGTTACCTTAGGTATTCGTCTATCCCTGACTGTTGCCGTTGTCGTTACAGTGATTTCGGTATTTGTTGGAGTAACTCTTGGCGGAATTGCCGGTTACTTTGGTGGTTGGGTCGATACTTTGATCAGCCGCTTTATTGATACTTGGCAGGTAATTCCTTTCGTTTTGATCGGTTTTGCGATTATCACCGTATTTGGCTCATCTTTCTGGGTAATTGTGGCTGCCTTGGTTTTCACCGGTTGGTACTCAACTACTCGTTTATTCCGTGCTTCGGTGATGCAAGTTAAATCTTTGGAGTATGTAGAAGCAGCACGAGCTACAGG
>JBPCTD010000092.1:0-1031 GCA_051006515.1 Candidatus Nanopelagicaceae bacterium
CCGTGAATGGATTCTGTTCCACCAACCAGATGTCATTGCGATCGAACGAGTCTTCTCGCAACAGAACTTGCGAACAGTTATGGGAACAGCGCAGGTTGCCGGAATCGCGCTACTTGCAGCTGCGCAATCGGATATTAAAGTTGTTATGCATACGCCATCTGAGGTGAAGGCTGCGGTAACCGGAAGTGGGCGCGCAAAGAAAGATCAAGTGGCAGATATGGTCCAACGAATTCTGAAATTGGAGACCATTCCAAAGCCAGTCGATGCGACCGATGCGTTAGCTTTAGCTATCTGCCATGTGTGGCGCGGAAGCGGCAACGATCGAATCGCAGCAGCCGTTTCTAAAGAGAAGAAGCGAATTCTTGCGTTAAGGAGTGCGACTTGATTGCATCCCTATTCGGAACAATTCGTTCTTTAAAATTAGATCAAGCGGTTATTGATGTAAACGGGGTTGGATATTTACTTCATATAACCCCAAAAACTTCAGCTAATTTGAGTGTCGGTCGTGATTATCAAGTTTTTACTTCACTTGTAGTCCGCGAAGATTCGATGACTCTCTATGCCTTTATTGATAGTGATCAACGCGAACTCTTTGAATTGGTCCAGACTGTTTCCGGAATTGGCCCAAAGGTCGCACTAGCAATTACTTCGGCTATGAGTATTGATGATTTGGCGCATGCAGTTAATACGAAAGATGAAGGCGCAATCGCAGCAGTTCAGGGAATCGGTAAAAAAGGTGCTCAGCGTCTTATCCTCGAACTAACTGGGAAATTAGATTTCACACACCCGGCAAGTAAGAGCGTTGGTTTTTCTTGGCGCGATCAATTGATTGATGCGCTAACTGGTTTGGGTTTTGCCAGACGCCAAGCAGAGCTAGCCGTTAATGAAATTGCCGCAAATAGAGATGCTTCCGAATTAAGTTCACTCTCGCCATCTGAACTATTAAAACTGGCACTTTCACACGCAAATACCCAAAAAGGTTTAGGTAAATGAGCGACCGTATAGTTTCACCGGATGCAGGTAGCGATGAG
>JBPCTD010000093.1:0-23333 GCA_051006515.1 Candidatus Nanopelagicaceae bacterium
TGAATTTAGCCATCACGAAGGTGCACCTGGCCAACAAGAGATCGATCTGCGTTATGCCGATGCGCTTTCGACCGCCGATAACATCATGACTTTCCGACATGTAGTTAAAGAGGTGGCCTTAGAGCAAGGCTTCTATGCCTCTTTCATGCCAAAGCCATTTACTGAATATCCAGGCTCTGCGATGCATACTCACGTTTCATTATTTAAAGATGACACCAATACTTTCTATGACGGCGGTATGCCTTATAACCTTTCAAAAACTGGTCGTTCATTTGTCGCTGGAATTTTGAAACACACTCCAGAGATCACCGCTGTGACCAACCAATGGGTAAATTCTTATAAGCGCTTACATGGCGGCGGCGAAGCGCCAAATCTGATCAACTGGGGACCTTCAAATCGTCGTTCATTAATCCAGGTGCCGATGTTTAAGCCAAAAAAAGAGAATTCAACTCGCATTGAATTTAGAGCTCCAGATTCAGCGTGTAATCCATATTTAGCTTTTGCGGTGATGATTGCTGCTGGTCTAGATGGAGTTAGCAAAGAGCTGGAACTACCTGATAACTATCCAGCAGTGGAAATGCCACAGAATCTAAATGAGGCCACAGCAATCATGGAAAAAAGCGCATTAGTTCAAGAGACATTAGGCGAACATGTCTTTGATTATGTACTTCGAAATAAGAAGGCAGAATGGGCCGAATATGCTCGTCAAGTATCAGCATTTGAACTGGATAGACATTTACCGGTTCTTTAATTTAAACTAGCCATCTAATGCGCGCGCTACTCCTACTTAGCAGCCGTGGCGGGGCCAACTAACCGGCCTTACCCGTCGCGGTGTGTTTTGCATTGCCGGTAAAAAAATAATCTAGGCAGCAAAACAGGAGTTAGAAAATGAATTTTCCAAATCAAAACCCAAGTTCAATGTCGGTTGGGCGCTATGCGCCATTCTTGCCGCTTGGTGAAGCAGGGCTAGTAGATAGAACTTGGCCAACCAAGACCATGGTCAAAGCGCCAAAGTGGGCGAGCGTCGATCTTCGCGATGGCAATCAAGCGCTAATCGATCCAATGGATACTCCACGCAAATTGGCGATGTTCAGCTTACTAATCAAAATGGGATACAAAGAAATTGAAGTTGGCTTTCCATCGGCATCGCAGACAGATTTTGATTTTGTCCGGAAGATTATTGAAGAAGGTCTAATTCCAGATGATGTGATTATCCAAGTTCTGACTCAAGCCCGCGAACCACTTATCAAGCGAACTTTCGAATCAATTAAAGGTGCTAAGAACGCCATCGTTCATCTTTATAACTCAACTTCAACTTTGCAGCGTCGCGTGGTCTTTGGCCTTGATAAAGCGGGCATCAAAAAGATAGCTACCGATGGCGCAGAGCTCTGCTTACAGATGATGGATTCAGTTAAAGGCACCAATGTCTCGTTTGAATATTCACCCGAGTCATACACCGGAACCGAACTTGAATTTGCGTTGGAAGTTTGCAACGCGGTTAATGGCATTTGGCAACCAACCCCAAGTTGGAAGAGCATTATTAATCTTCCCGCCACCGTCGAAATGGCAACCCCAAATGTTTATGCCGATTCCATTGAATGGATGAGCCGTAACTTAGATCGCCGCGATTCCGTGGTGCTTTCACTACATCCACATAATGATCGTGGTACTGGAGTGGCAGCGGCAGAACTTGGTTATTTAGCAGGTGCAGATCGCATTGAAGGAACCTTATTTGGAAATGGCGAACGCACTGGAAATGTTTGCCTAGTTACATTGGGTCTTAATCTATTTAGCCACGGCATCGATCCAATGATTGATTTCTCAAATATCGATGAGATCCGCAGAACCGTCGAATATGCCAATCAGCTTCGAGTTCCAGAGCGCCATCCATATGGCGGCGATTTGGTTTTCACTGCATTTAGCGGATCCCACCAGGATGCAATCAAGAAGGGATTTGAGCATCTAGAGAAAGATGCCAAAGCCGCTGGAAAAGCAGTTGATGATTTCACTTGGGCAGTTCCTTATTTACCGATTGATCCAAAAGATATTGGTCGTTCCTATGAAGCGGTAATTCGCGTTAATAGCCAATCAGGTAAAGGTGGCGTCGCTTATTTGATGAAAACCGAACATCATCTTGATTTGCCACGCAGACTACAGATTGAATTTAGCAAAGTAGTTCAAGCCAAAACTGATAATGAAGGTGGCGAAGTTCTGCCCAATGAACTTTGGGAGATTTTCGAAGATGAATACTTGCCAACCGAAACAGCTCCATGGGGACGTTTCCGCTTAAAAGGTGTTTCAACAAATTCTGCACTCGGTGAAGATGTAAAGATTGAAGTAAAAATCACCGATCGCGGTGAGTTAAAAGATTTGAAAGCTACCGGTAATGGACCGATCTCTGCATTTTGTAATGCGCTAATTGCATATGGAGTAGATGTGCGAGTTCTTGATTATTCAGAGCATGCACTCTCAGCAGGTGGCGATGCCAGCGCTGCGGCATATCTTGAATGTGCCATCGATGGTGATGTCTTCTGGGGCGTCGGAATCGACCCGAACACCACCACGGCAGCGTTAAAAGCGATCATTTCTGCCATAAATCGCGCAATTCGCTAGGTGCTACCGATAACTTATCCCACGTGAGTTTGTATCGCGATGAGGCAATTGTGCTGCGCACCCAGAAATTGGGAGAAGCAGATCGCATCATCACTTTGCTAACCAGAGAACATGGACGAGTTCGTGCAGTTGCTAAAGGTGTGCGTCGAACTAAATCTAAATTTGGTGCACGGCTAGAACCTGGTTCTCATATTGATATCCAGCTTTATACCGGACGCACATTCGATACGGTGACACAAGTTGAATCAATCTTTAATTATGGTGAAGCGTTAACTGACGATTATTCGCGTTGGACAATCGCCGGCACCATTCTGGAAGCGGCAGAGCGTTTTACTTCGCACGAACACGAACCAGCGTTACAAGAATTTAAATTGGTAACTGGAGCCATGAGAGCTTTGGCGGATGATAAGTACGACCCTTCAATGATTCTGGATGCTTATCTACTTAGATCTTTGGCAGTTGGTGGATATGCACCATCATTAATTAATTGTTCTAAATGCGATGCAGCTGGACCGCATCGTTACTTTTCATTGGTAGGTGGCGGTTCAGTCTGCGCTGATTGCAGGCCAAGCGCTTCTGCAACTCCAGCGCTAGAGACTTTGAAGTTAATGTCAGATTTAATTAGCGGAGATTGGGAGAGTGCGATGGCTTCCGAACTTCGCAATCGTCGCGAAGCAAATGGTCTGATTGCTGCATACTTACAGTGGCATTTAGAGCGCGGTTTACGTAGCTTGCAGATTGTGGAGCGGGTATGAAGCATAAGAAACCAGAACCACATTGGTCAGGTGCAAAGCCACCGACTCTTGAGAAATCACAGATTCCAAAACATGTTGCGATTGTTATGGACGGCAATGGTCGCTGGGCGAGAAATCGTGGTTTAAAGCGGACTGAAGGTCATAAAGCAGGCGAAGCGCCGCTTTTCGATATGGTCGAAGGTGCGATTGAAATTGGCGTAAAAGAGTTAAGCGCATATGCATTTAGCACTGAGAATTGGAAACGCTCACCTGAAGAAGTTCGCTTCTTGATGGGCTTTAACAAAGAAGTTTTAAGACGTCGCCGAGATCAAATGAACGAATTAGGTGTTCGTATTCGTTGGGTGGGACAAGATAAACGCCTCTGGAGTTCTGTGATTGATGAATTGATTGAAGCAGAAGAGTTAACGGCAAAGAACAAAGTACTTACCTTAAATATGTGCGTTAATTACGGTGGTCGGGCTGAAATTGCGCAAGCAGCTGAAAATATGGCCCGCGATTTTAAGCGAGGCAAAGTAAAGAGTTTTGATGAAAAGAGTTTTGCCAAATATTTAGAGTTACCTACAGATGTAGATCTCTTCTTGCGTTCATCTGGCGAGCAGCGCTTAAGTAATTTCTTACCTTGGCAGAGCGCTTATGCAGAGCTGGTCTTCATGGATGTTCTATGGCCTGATGCCGATCGCCGTACTTTATGGAAAGCGATTGAAGAGTACGCCTCTAGAAATAGAAGATTTGGTAAAGCTTAGATTCTTCAGTTAATTAATGGCCCAAAGTTCCAACTATTGCCCACATAGCAAGGATGCCAGCGCCCGTTGCAGCAAAGGTCCATCGAGAAGGATGGTGAGAATGCGCTTCCGGCAAAATATGTGAAGTCGCAAGATAGATGATCATTCCGGAGAAAAGCGCTAAGTAAATCACTACAAAGTTGCCTTCAAGAGTGAGGTAGGTTCCAAGAGTCGCTCCACTAATTCGGGCAACTCCATCGACTACAAGTAGTAACTTTGATTTGGTTTGCCAGTTACCACTTTTAACCAACATGGAAACCGTATTAAGTCCATCACTAAATGCGTGCACCAATAAAGCAATAAATACGGCAACTCCTAATTCAGTACTTACTTTAAAAGCTAAACCAAGTGCTGCGCCGTCCAAAAATACGTGCACCGCCATCGCAAGTGCACCGATTCCACCAGCAATTGATCCATGACTGTGATCATGGCTGTATTCAGAGTCAACTGGCTCGTGGCCACCAAATCGGCGTTCCAAAATATGCAGCATTAAAAAGCCACTGAGAATTGCAATTGAAACAGTTGGCACACCGCCACTTTCAGTTGATTCGTGGAAAACTTCTGGCAAGAGATCAAATCCCACAAGGCCAAGTAATAAACCAGCTGATAATCCAAGTACTAAATGGAAGCGATCTTTAGCGCGAAGGGCTAAGAGTCCGCCTAGTGCAGTTGCAAGTACCGTAAATGCAGCGAGAATGATGGCCATTTCTAAAGTATCTCACGATTATGCTCGGGTAAACTTCAACTATGGTCTAGCAAGCCGCTAGCACCGCCGACAGCCAGCCGGATGGGAGAAATTCATGGCCGCAGATCGCTTAGAGAATATTGTCAGCCTTTCAAAACGCAGAGGCTTTGTTTATCCATCATCCGAAATTTATGGCGGACTTCGCGCTGCCTGGGATTACGGCCCGCTTGGCGTAGAAGTAAAAAATAATGTTAAGCGCCAATGGTGGAAGTACATGGTGCAATCACGCGAAGATGTTGTGGGCCTTGATTCATGCGTTATTTTGGCGAAAGAAGTTTGGGAAGCATCAGGTCACGTCGCAACTTTCACTGATCCACTTACAGAATGTACTTCTTGCCATAAGCGTTACCGCGCGGATCATTTAGAAGAAGCTTTTGCTGCAAAACATAAGCGCCAGCCAACTTCATTGGAAGAAGTTAATTGCCCAGCATGCGGCAACAAAGGACAATTCACTGTGCCAAAACAATTCTCTGGCCTACTAAAGACTTTCTTGGGTGCGGTAGAAGATGAAAGCGGTTTGGCGTACTTGCGACCAGAGACTGCACAAGGAATTTTTATAAATTACGATCAGGTCCAAACTACTTCACGCAAAAAGCCACCATTTGGAATTGGCCAAATCGGAAAATCTTTCCGCAATGAAATTACGCCTGGAAATTTCATTTTCCGTACTCGTGAATTTGAGCAGATGGAGATGGAATTTTTTGTCGTTCCTGGCACTGATGAAGAGTGGCATCAATATTGGATTGACCAACGTATGGCTTGGTATGTTAATTTAGGTATTAACCCAGATCGTTTACGTATTTACGAACATCCAAAAGAGAAGCTATCGCACTACTCAAAACGCACCGTAGATATAGAATACAAATTTGAATTTACTGGCACTGAATGGGGCGAACTTGAAGGTATCGCCAACCGCACTGATTTCGATTTAAAAGCACATTCAGCTGCAAGTGGCAAAGATTTAACTTTCTTTGATCAAGAGAAGAATGAGCGCTGGACACCTTATGTAATCGAACCGGCAGCTGGTGTAGATCGTGCAACTTTGACATTTTTGATGGATGCATACACCGAAGATGAAGCGCCAAATGCTAAAGGCGAGATGGAAAAGCGCGCTGTTATGAAGCTTGATCATCGCTTAGCGCCGATCAAAGTGGCAGTTTTGCCGCTTTCTAGAAATGCAGATCTCTCACCGAAAGCTCGAGATTTAGCAGCGCAGCTTCGCAAGAATTGGTCAGTTGATTTTGATGATGCTGGCGCAATTGGTCGCCGTTATCGTCGTCAAGATGAAGTGGGCACACCATTTTGCATCACCATTGATTTTGAAACATTGGATGATCACGCAGTAACAATTCGCGAACGCGACACCATGTCACAAGAACGTGTATCAATAGATCAGGTAGAGGCATGGTTAGCTCCAAAACTTCTCGGCTGCTAACGCTGCCACTTCGTGATGGCGACTTTAAAGTAGATCCAGCAGTTGTACTCGCGCCAATGGCTGGCATTACCAACGCGCCATTTCGCCAGTTATGTCGAGAACAAGGTGCAGGTCTATTTGTTTCGGAAATGGTAACTGCGCGTGCGCTAATTGAAAGACGCGAAGAGACTTTCAGATTGATGAAACCTGGACCAGGCGAGTGGCCACGTTCGGTGCAACTTTACGGAACTGATCCAATTGTGATGCGTAAAGCTGTCCAGATGATTGGTGAAGAAGATTTGGCAGATCACATCGATATGAATTTTGGTTGCCCAGTTCCGAAAGTAACTAGAAAAGGTGGCGGTGCAGCACTTCCTTACAAACGTCGCTTATTTGCAGAGATTGTGAAAGGTGCAGTAGAAACTGCAAAACCATTTGGTATTCCAGTCACGGTAAAGATGCGAATTGGTATCGATAGTGATCATAAAACTTTCCTTGAAGCTGCTGATTCGGCGGTACAAGCAGGCGTTGTTTGGGTAGCGCTTCATGCCAGAACTGCAGCACAGATGTATGAAGGAAAAGCTGATTGGTCTGCTATTGCACAATTAAAAGAACATTTAAAACCAAGCGGTATTCCAGTGCTTGGTAACGGCGATATTTGGTCTGGCCAAGATGGCGTGCGAATGGTTGAAGAAACAGGTTGCGACGGAGTAGTGGTTGGGCGTGGCTGCCTTGGCAGACCATGGCTATTTAAGGATTTAGTAAATTCTTTTACTGGTAGCCAAGAGCGTTACTTGCCTGATTTATTTGAAGTGCGTGAAGTTATGTGGCGACACGGCCAGTTGATTGTGGAGTATTTCGAATCAGAAGATCGTGGTTGCAAAGATTTACGTAAACATATGGCTTGGTACTTAAAGGGCTTTAGAGTCCGCCAAGAGCTACGTAGACAATTTGGCATGATTTCAAGTTTGGCAGAATTTCGTAACCTACTTGATCAATTGGAAAACCAGCTTTATCCGCAAGAAGTTGCGGAAAAACCACGCGGACGCACTAGCCATGGCCGTCCACCAACTTTGCCAGATGGTTGGTTAAAAGATCCCGATGAATTAGTGCATCTAGAACTTGAAGATGCATTTAGTGGTGGCTGATGTTTAAGTTGATCGGTAAAGCTGTAACTTTGTTTATGTTGATTATCTTCGGCATTCCAGCTTTCTTCTTTGCGCAAGTTTGGTGGGAAGCACACTATCCAACTAAGAAGAGCGCAGAGTTTGCGGTGGTCATGGGAGCGGCCCAATATGATGGTCGGCCAAGTGATGCGCTGGAAGCAAGGTTGCAAGAGGCGTTACGAATTTACAAAGAGGATTTAGTTAAAAAGGTAATTACGGTTGGTGCCGGTGCGCCAGGTGATCGCTTTACCGAAGCACGTGCCGGACGTATCTGGCTTATCGAAAATGGCGTGCCACGCAATCGCACCATACAAATTGAATCAGGCACAAACACCATCAATAGCACCAAGTCATATGTAGAGTATTTAAAGAAGAACAATTTTAAAGACGTGGTAATTGTTACCGATCCTTATCATTGCAAGCGATCGATGTATATCGCTAAAGATTTAGGCATAAACTCAACTTGTTCACCGGTGAAAAGCGGGCCGTTTTCATTAAATAATTCTTCGCTTCATTACCTTTGGCGTGAAGGCGGGGCATATCTTGCCTATAGAACTTTGGAACAAATTGGAATTCACGTGAGCGACAATTTCGAAACTACTGCCTTAAATGCCATTGGAATTGGATAAATTAAATAAAGGGTTAGGCTAATTACATGTATGAAGCTAGGGATATTGAAAGGTTCGTAACTGAACCTGCCAAACGTCCTGGCCGTACTGAGTTTATGCGAGATCGAGCCAGATTGATTCACTCGGCTGCGTTACGAAGGCTTGCAGCTAAGACTCAAGTAGCAGTTCCTTGGGAAAATGATTTTCAAAGAACTCGTCTTTCACATTCACTTGAATGTGCGCAGATTGGCCGCGAATTTGGCGCATCCCTTGGCGCCGATCCAGATTTAATTGATACCGCGTGCCTAGCTCACGACTTAGGGCATCCACCTTTCGGACATAACGGTGAATCAGCGCTTGCCGAAGTTTCCAAGGATATTGGTGGCTTTGAAGGTAACGCTCAAACTTTTAGAATCTTAACTCGCTTAGAAGCAAAAACATACGTAGGAGAGCGAAGCGTGGGATTGAACTTAACCCGCGCATCTCTTGATGCTTGCACTAAATATCCATGGAGCGCCTCTAAAAACCCAAAGAAGTTCGGCGTATATGAGGATGATCAAGAGATTTTTAATTGGATGCGCCAAGGTGCCTCAGATGGTCAAAGAACTTTTGAAGCACAGATCATGGATTGGTCTGACGATGTTAGTTACTCAGTTCATGACTTTGAAGATGCAATTGTTGCTAGCCAATTAAGTGTTCCTGATATTGAAGAAGATTTATCGGAAATTGCGACAATACTAGATCGTGATTATCTAATGGCAAGCAAAGAAGAGATCTCAGCAGCACTTAATCGACTACAAGCTCTATCTTGCTGGCCAAAAGATTTCGATGGTATGCATAGGGATTTGGCTCGGTTAAAAGATTCCACCAGCCAATTGATTGGCCGTTTTGTTTATGAATCCGAGAAAGCAACGCGCGAAAAATATGGCTCAGGTAATCTACGTCGATTCGACGCTAGTTTAGAAATTCCACGTGAGCAACAAGTTGAGGTTGCGCTATTAAAGGCGATTTCAGCTTTCTATCTGATTCAAGCACCAGAAGCACAAGCACGATATGCAAAGCAGCGCCAAGTAATCTATGAATTGGTAGAGATGATCCAAAACGCTGGCCCGCAAGTGTTAGATACCGTCTTTTTAGATGCCTGGCACCAGGCTGATAGCGCTGGACGTTTACGCGTGATCATTGATCAAGTTGCTAGCCTTACCGACCCGGCAGCATATGCACTTCACGCTAAGTTATCTTCCTAGAGCACTAAACTAAATAACTAAAATAACTAAAAATAAAGTAAGGAAATAAAAGGAAATTTAAATGAGCGGCATGATTCGAAACGAAGATATTGCATACGTCCGTGAAAACGTACGTATCGATGATGTCGTTGGCGATTATCTGCCCTTAAAACAAGCTGGTGGCGACCAGAAGAAGGGTCTCTGTCCATTTCACGACGAGAAGAGTCCTTCGTTTCACGTAACACTATCTAAAGGTTATTTTCATTGCTTTGGTTGCCATAAAGGTGGCGATGCCATCAAATTCATTATGGATATTGACCACATCTCATTTGTCGAAGCCGTAGAGAAGCTAGCAGGTCGTATCGGCTATCAATTGACCTATGAAGGCGGGAAATCATCTGATTACAAACCCGGCTTGAAGTCAAGATTGATTGCTGCAAATACTGCCGCCCAAGCTTTTTATCAAAATCAATTAAATACCAATCCTGATTCACAAGTCGGTCGAGATTTCTTAATGAAACGTGGTTTTGATCGCGTTGCGTGTGAAAGTTTTGGCGTTGGCTATGCGCCTGATGATTGGGATCAGCTCACTAAATATTTAAAGGGTCAAGGATTTACAAATGAAGAACTGGATTTAGCAGGTTTATCCAAAGAGGGTCAAAAAGGCATGATAGATCGATTCCGCAATCGATTAATTTGGCCGATAAGAAGTATCACCGGAGATGTCGTTGGTTTCGGTGCTAGAAAACTTTCTGAAGAAGATCAAGGGCCTAAATATTTAAATACCTCTGAAACGCCAATTTATAAAAAGAGCCAAGTTCTTTATGGGCTTGATAAAGCAAAGAAAGAGATCGCAACCAAGCGCCAAGTAGTAGTTGTAGAGGGCTATACCGACGTCATGGCAGCACATCTAGCGGGTGTAACCACAGCAGTTGCTACCTGTGGCACTGCATTCGGCGATGATCACATTCGAATTCTTCGTAATTTATTGATGGATGATGATGCTTTTCGCGGTGAAGTTATATTCACTTTCGACGGAGATGCTGCTGGCCAGAAAGCAGCTCTTCGTGCGTACGATGATGATCAGAAATTTGTTACACAGACTTTTGTTGCGGTAGAACCTAATGGCATGGATCCTTGCGAATTAAGGCAGGCGCAAGGCGATTCTGCACTAAGAGATTTGATTGCCAGCCGAATTCCGCTCTTTGAATTTGCGATTCGAACCGAACTCAAAAAACATGATTTACAAACAGCCGAAGGTCGAGTCAATGCTCTAAGTGCAACTTCACCGATGGTGGCTAGCATCAAGAATAAAGCATTACGGCCAGAGTATGTAAAGCAGTTAGCGCTATGGCTCGGAATGGATATTGATCCAGTATCAAGCGCCGTTTCTCAAATAGGTGGAAAAAATTCTGTGTCAAGGAATGATTCAAAGAACGCGTCTAATAATGAGGGCGTAGTTGGAAATTGGAGACCTGATCCAAAGGAACCAACTTTGATTTTGGAACGCGAAGTTTTGAAAACAAAGTTACAACTTTCTGGGCTTGCAAATGGCTGGAGTGAGCTACCAGCAAATTCATTTTCACATCCTGCATATCAGGCTCTTCGTGGCGCAATTGATGGTGGCGCGCTACTTGAAAATATCGAGAATGAAGATTTGAAATCACTTTACACAGAGTTAAGTGTCGAACCAATTAGAGCAGATGGCGAAATTTCGGATAGATATGTCGA
Organism: Candidatus Nanopelagicaceae bacterium; assembly: GCA_051006515.1. Lineage (GTDB taxonomy): Bacteria > Actinomycetota > Actinomycetes > Nanopelagicales > Nanopelagicaceae > ZLKRG08. Next base: position 11,041 of record JBPCTD010000093.1, read on the forward strand.
ATCAATTATCGCTAGATTGCACGAAGTTGCGATCTCAAGAACCATTGCTGATACAAAATCAAAGTTACAACGAATCAACCCGACAGAGCCTGAATATCAAGGGTTATTCGCTGAGTTGGTAACGCTTGAATCTCAGCGTCGGGCGCTACGTGAAAAAGCCCTAGGTAGTATCTAATTGGGTAGTATCTAATTGGGTAGCATCTGAATTTTTATCGGTGAGCCGCTTGCGCTAGAGTTTGTCGCCTACAATCCCTGATAGCTCAATGGCAGAGCAGCCGGCTGTTAACCGGCAGGTTCTTGGTTCGAGTCCAAGTCAGGGAGCTCAATTCGCACTACGCTATCTCTCATGGCATATCGCGCTAAATCGGTAATCGCCTCTTGGCAGGCTCAAAGCATCTCAACTCGAATTCTTCGCGCCTGGTTAGGCATAACTTGGATTTATGGTGGTTGGGATAAAGCATCTGATCCAAGTTTCTTAACGCCAGGTACTGTCAATTACATCGGCAATCAGATCAATGGATTTATTGAGATTTCACCACTTGGTCCACTGCTAAAAGGTTCCCTGGAACATGCAACTTTAGCCGGTTGGTTTATTTTGGTAGCAGAGTTTGCAACCGGTATCTGTACTTTGCTTTTCATATTACCTAGATTTGCAGCTTTCGTCGGTTTTGCAACATCAGTTGGACTTTGGTTGACTGTAACTTTTCATGTAAAGCCATACTTCATCGCAAGTGATACTGCATATGCAGTCATGTGGCTCTCTTACTTCTTTGTCCTCTATAACAGCAATAAACGCATCGACATAAATATGGATCGCCGTGGTGCGCTTCGAGTTGGAAGCGTGCTTGCAATTACTGCTGGATTTATTGGCTTAGGTAAATTATTTCCAAGACATACCATTCCAGCTTCAGGTGGCAAGAAGATAGTAAAACTTGAAGTTTTGCCGATTGGCGCTGCTTATCCATTTAGAAGTGCAAGTGGCGTCAGTGCGATTTTATTTAGAACCAAAAATGGCGTCTTTGCATATTCCACAGTTTGCACCCATCAAGGTTGCGAGGTTTCCTATCGCAATTCGAGTAAGCGCTTAGAGTGTCCTTGCCATCAAGCGGCTTTCGACCCATTCCACAACGAAGGAAATCCCGATAAAGGAGCCAAGGTGGTTGTGGGTCCATCAGGTGATTCACCGAGCTCAATTCGCCCGCTGCCTTCGGTCAAAGTGAAGATCGATGGCGCATATGTGGTGGAAATCTAAGAAAATTAGACCTTCCTTTAACCGCGCTCTTGGGAATTTTTAAGAGTTCCAAGGCATTATCCCTACATGAATTTCTTCAAAAGTACCGCAGCTAAGGTGGGAATCGGCTTTGCCGCTGGAGCAGTTCTCTTCGGTGGCATCTCGGATGCATCTACCTCACCAACTCCAGGCGCTAAAGCCTGCGTAAATACCAAGACCAACGCCATGTTCTTAGCTAAAAGCGCTACTTGTCCATCAGGCCAAGTGCTTACTTCAATTAGCGGCGATTCCATTGATGTTCGTGCAATTGCCGCGCTTGCAACCCCGAGTGTTGTAAGCATTTCAGTTCGCTCAGCAAGTGGCGGCGGAACTGGTTCTGGTTGGGTTTATAAATCAAACATTCTTAATTCATTTATCGTAACCAATGAACACGTGATTGATACTTATGCTTCAAGCGGTGGCACTCTTACCATCGAATTAAATAATGGCGATCAATTTCCAGCTTCTTTAGTTGGACTTGACCAGAATTATGATCTAGCTGTTATCAAAGTTAATAAAGGTAATTTGCCGGAGTTAGCACTTGGTAACTCTTCTAAAGTGCTTGTCGGAGATCCGGTGGTAGCAATTGGTTCACCGCTTGGGTTATCTTCAACTGTAACAAGCGGAATTGTCTCTGCGTTAAATCGTCCGGTGACTGCAGGTTCCTTTGGTTCTGAAAGCTATGTAAATGCAATTCAGACAGATGCGGCAATTAATCCTGGTAACTCAGGTGGCGCGCTGTTAGATGGCAACGGACGTATCATCGGTGTTAATTCTGCAATTGCAACTCTGTCAAGTGGTGGCACGAGTGGATCTATCGGCCTTGGATTTTCTATCCCAATCAATGAAGCAAAGCGTGTCATCGATGAGTTAATTGCCAATGGAAAATCTACACGTCCAGTACTTGGTGTCTTCTTCGATAATACTTACACCGGAGTTGGTGCAAAGATTGGACGACTAAGCAGCGGAGAAGGTGCAGAGAAAGCTGGCATTCCAGTTGGTTCAATTATTAAATCAATTGATGGCACTAGAATTTCTGACCAAGTAGCGGCAATCGTAAAGATCCGTTCATATGCACCTGGAGCCAAAGTTTCCGTATTGGTTGAACTACCAAATGGTGGAAATAAGACATTTACTGTGACTTTAGGCTCAGCACCAAGCAGCTAATCGGCAGCTAATCGGCAGTTAATCGGAAGTTAATTTGAAGTAAATCTAGATAGCGCCATAGGTATGATTTACCTATGGCGCTTTTTCGTTTGCATATAACGCTTCCTGATAGACCAGGATCACTTGGCGCTGTCGCTTCAGCAATTGGTTTTGCTGGTGGCGATATTCGTGGCCTAGTTGTTGTAAAGAGCGAAGATGGAAAAGGTTACGACGATATCACCGTAGCAATACCAGGTAGCGATCCAACTGATTTAGTTCAAGTATTGAGCGATATCGGTGGGGTAGAAGTTATCTCTGTAATTCCAGTTGTTTAACTAATTACTTGCGCGCCAGGGCTGGGCAAGCTCTCAAAGAATCTGGGAGCTTTATATCCATTTAACATAAAAGTTTTCGCAATTTGTTCTTTTGCTCTGCTTATTTGGTTTTTCTCCAGTAACGCGATGGCGCTGCCACCAAAACCACCACCAACCATTCGCGCACCAAGCGCGCCAACTTTCATAACGGCATCAACTGCCACATCTAACTCTGGACAGGAAACGTTGTAATCATCTCTAAGCGAAGCATGGGATTGGCTTATTAGATTTCCAACCAACTTAAAATTTTTACTTTGCAGAGCTTCAACGCATTCCAGTACACGGGCAATTTCAGTTACTGCATGTCGGGCTCTGCGATACTCAACGTCAGTAAGTTTTGCCTTATTTGCTTCCAGTTCTTCGATTGTAAGGTCGCGCATGCTTTTGCCCAACTTACTAGCAGCTGATTCACAATTAGCTCTGCGCTCGGCATACCCACCATCTACCAAAGCGTGATGCGCTTGGGTATCAATGATCAACAATTCTAAATTATTTGCAGCCAAGTCAATTGGCACCAACTTTGTTGATAAATCGCGACAATCAAGAAGTAGCGCATTACCTGCTTGTCCCATCAATGAAATTGATTGATCCATAATGCCGCAAGGCACGCCAACAAATTCATTCTCTGCTCTTTGAGTAAGTAGCGCTAAATCCTTTAAAGAATGGCCCAAATTAAAGAGTTGGTTAAGCGCTACGGCAACGCTACATTCCAGTGCGGCAGATGATGAAAGGCCAGCGCCAAGTGGAACTTTGCCATCAACGAAGATATCCAAACCGCTCTTAATGCACATTACCCAAATAACGCCAAGGGGATAGCGTTCCCACTTGCCTTCACTACCCGGTTTTAATTGGCTCAAATCAATTTCAAATATCGATGATTGGCGCTGTGCTGATGCTAAACGAATTTTGGAATCATCACGTTTTTTAATGGAAACTGTGGTTTTACTTGAAATTGCAAAAGGGAGAACGAAGCCATCGGAGTAATCAACATGTTCTCCAATTAGATTAATGCGACCAGGTGCCGCAGCGATTACATCTGGATTGCTACCAAATACAGTTTGAAAACTCATGATTTAACTTTGAATTGATTTCCAGGTATCTAGCACCATCTGATTTAGATCGCGCTTAGGTTGCCAATTTAAAAATTTCTTTGCTTTAGTTATATCTGCAATTAGTACTGCCGGGTCACCTGCACGCCTTTGACTTTCGATGGCGGGGATTTTATGGCCAACTGCTAATTCGGCTGCGGCAATTACCTCTTTGACTGAGTAACCACTCCCAGAACCAAGATTAATGATTTCATGCTTACCTTCTGACAAATTATTTAGCGCTGCAATGTGCGCTTCAATTAAATCTACAACATGGACATAGTCACGAATACAGGTGCCATCTGCAGTTGGCCAATCGGTACCGAATATTTTGACTGGTGACGTTTCGGTAGCTTTCAAAACATTTGGAATCAAATGGGTTTCTGGATTATGGCGTTCGGCTAACCATCCGCGCCCTGTTTCAAGCGCTCCAGCAACGTTGAAATAGCGAAGCGAAATTGCGGAGAGGCCAGAGCCAGAAATCAACTTATCAATTTCAAGTTTGGTCTGGCCATATGGATTTTTCGGCTCAGGCAAGTCATCTTCGGAGATCGGAATTCTCTTTGGTTCGCCGTAAGTGGCTGCGGTAGAAGAGAAGACCATGCGCGATATACCGTGCGCTTTCATTTTATTTAGTAGCGCAGTTGAGCCACCAACATTTACCTCTTGATAAAGAGCAGGTTTCTCAACCGATTCGCCGACTAATGATTTTGCGGCGAAGTGAATAACGGCATCACAGCCAGAGATTGCTTTTTCCAGATCAGAATCTGAGAGCAGCGTACCTTTTATAAAATTTACTTCTCGGGGCAAAGATTCTGGATGTCCTGTGCTTAAATCATCCAGCACATTTACTTGATGGCCAGCAGCTAGCAACATCGAAACTGCAGTGCTTCCGATATAACCAGCACCTCCAGTCACGAGAATTTTCAAAGTTTTACCTCGCGTAATTGTTTAGCAGAATCTTCTGGCCTTACATCCATTATGAATGCACCCATAGCAGATTCGGATCCCGCTAAATACTTTAATTTTCCGGGAGCGCGACGCACACTGGTTATCTGCCAATGTAACCTCAATAAATCTCTACCTTCACGAACAGGTGCTTGATGCCAGGTTGCGATATATGCCATCGGAATTCCGAAAACTCCATCTAAGCGTTTGGTAATTTCAAGTGCGATCTCTGGGAAAGTTTCGCATTGTGCTGTAGATAACTCGGCTAAATCTGCAACTGGTGATAACGGTGCTAAATGAATTTCAAATGGATACCGAGCGGCAAATGGCACAAATGCCACCCAATCCCGATTTTGCGCCACAATTCTAGTTTTGTCAGCTAATTCGCGTTTCAAAATATCATCAAAAAGTACACGCCCAAATTCATCTCTATATTTTTTGGCGATTGCCAACATCTTTTCAACTCGAGGTGGCAGATAAGAGTAGGCATAAATCTGTCCATGCGGATGATGGAGCGTCACACCAACTTCTTCTCCACGATTTTCAAATGGCGCAATATGTCTAATAAATGGCTCTTTTGATAACTCATGGGTGCGATCCCGCCAAGCTTCAAGCAGTGTATGAACACGTTGTGGCGTTAATTCATTGAAAGATTGGCCATGTTCTGCCGTAAAGCAGATTACTTCACATTTTCCGATCGCTCGGCTGCTATCAGTTTCGGGGCCTGCGTAATCAGGTAACGCAAAATCATTTTCACTTGGATCAAGAGGTCGAAGTGATGGCGAGCGATTATCAAAGACCACAACTTCATAATCAGAGTCAGGAATTTCAGTTAGCAACTCACCTTTTGTGGGGCATAGTGGACAAAGTTCTTTAGGTGGAAGAAAGATGCGATTTTGTCTATGCGAAGAGATTGCAATCCATTCATTTACTAACGGATCAAATCTAAGTTCACCAAATCCAGGCTGATCTTCTTTATCGCGCTGATCTTCCGCATCACGAGGAGTTGGCTTGCTGTCGTAATAGCGAATAGTGCGTCCATCGGCCATTTCACGATCGCTTCGAATCACACCATTGAGTTGCATAGTCCCTATATCTTAGTTGAGTTAATCAACCCAGTCGAAGGTACGCGTAATAGCTTTACGCCACTTTTTATAGCCAGCTTCACGCCATTCAGCGCTACTTTCTGAATGCCAAGTCTTTTCACGTTTCCAAATTGATTTGATTTCGTTGGTATCGCGCCAAACACCGGTCGCAAGTCCTGCTGCAAATGCTGCGCCAAGTGCCGTAGTTTCAGTGATGACAGGTTTCACCACATCAATTCCCATGATGTCTGATTGCAGTTGCATACATAACTTGTTATTGGTAATTCCGCCATCAACTCGCATTTCGTTTAGTTTAATTCCGCTATCTGCTTCCATGGCATCAAGGACTTCTTTAGTTTGATAGCAGATTGCTTCAAGTGCAGCACGCGCTATATGTGCTTTGGTATTTGCTCTAGTTAAACCAACAATTACACCACGTGCATCACTTCGCCAATATGGTGCAAAAAGACCAGAAAAAGCTGGCACAAAATAGACGCCACCGTTATCTGGCACTGATGCTGCCAAAGCTTCAACTTCAGAAGCCGAATTAATAATTCCTAATTGATCCCTTAGCCATTGAATTGCAGAGCCAGTTACAGCGACAGAACCTTCTAGTGCATATTGAACTGGAGCTTCACCTAATTTGTATAAGACTGTGGTCAATAAGCCATTCTTTGACTTAACTAATTGCTCTCCGGTGCTGATTAGCGCGAAGTTGCCAGTGCCATAAGTTGTTTTAGAGGCGCCTTTCTCAAAGCAAGTTTGCCCAACCATCGCAGCTTGTTGATCGCCTAAAATTCCGGCGACAGCTACGCCCTCTTTGGTTTTGCCATAGATCTCAGATGAAGATCTAATTTCCGGCAACCACTCTTTTTTAATGCCAAATATCTCAAGTAGTTCTGGATCCCAAGCCAAAGTATCTAAATTCATTAATTGAGTTCTGGAGGCGTTGGTGACATCTGTTTTGAATTCACCAGTTAATTTAAAGAGAATCCAGGCATCAATGGTGCCGAAAGCCAAATTATTGGTGTCACTTATCGAATTTTTTAGTAACCAAGCCATTTTGCTGGCTGAGAAATAAGGGGCTATTGGAGTACCGGTTTTTGACGAGATTTTAGATTTCGCATCATCTGGCAATGAATTCAAAAATTCGGCAGTACGAGTGTCTTGCCAAACTATGGCATTAGCCAAAGCATTTCCACTCTTTCGATCCCAGGCGACAACAGTCTCTCTTTGATTGGTGATTCCAATTGCGATTAAGTCTCTAGCTTCTAATTTGGCACTTTTAAGTGCATGCGCTATCACAATTTCAGTATTTCGCCAGATTTCTTCGGCATCATGTTCGACCCAACCAGAATTCGGAAGAATTTGTTGATGCTCTAATTGATGTGATGCAACAATTTCGCCATTTCCATTAAAAACAATGAATCTGGTGCTTGTTGTGCCTTGATCGAGGCTGCCAATGTAAGTCACATGTGAACTTTACTTGAAGTAGCGTTAATATATGAAGGTAATGTTTGATTCCAGCCTAAATCCCGAGCAACGCGCTGATGACCTTTCGCGCCTTGCCAACGAACATTTCGATGTATTGATTATCGGTGGCGGAATTAATGGAGTAGGTGTGGCTTTAGATGCGGCTACTCGCGGATTAAATGTGGCGCTAATCGAAACTCAAGATTTTGCGGCAGGAACTTCAAGTCGTTCTAGCAAATTGATTCATGGTGGACTTCGTTACCTAGAGCAATATGACTTTAAGTTAGTTAGAGAAGCGTTACACGAACGTGAGCTAATGGTCTCAACACTAGCTCCGCATTTAGTTAAGCCAGTTGCATTTCTTTACCCATTGCATGAAAAAGTAAAAGAACGCACTTATGTCGGTGCTGGTTTAGCACTTTATGATGCGTTACGCGGATTTAGAAGAGCGCTGCCGGGCCATAAGCATCTATCACAGAAGACTATTTCAGAGATTGCGCCTAGCCTTCGCACCGACGTGGTAACCGGTGCAATTCGTTATTTTGATGCACAAGTTGATGATGCAAGACATACGATGATGATTGCTCGTACGGCCAAGCGCCATGGAGCTGTAATTCTTACCCGCGCCAAAGTAGATTCCTTGATCAAAAAAGGTAAGCGGGTACAGGGAGCAGTTGTTGTAGATCATCTAAAGAAGAAAAAGATAACAGTTAACGCTTCCACAGTAATTATGTGTGCTGGAGTCTGGAGCGATCGCTTACACAAAGAGTTTGGTATTGAACCAGGCTATGAAGTGAAGATGAGTAAAGGCGTGCACATCACACTGCCAAAAGATGCAATAAAAGCTGATGAAGGTGTGATTATCAAAACCGCGGTTTCAGTTCTCTTCATCATTCCTTGGAAAGATCAATGGATGATTGGCACAACTGATACCGAATACCAAGGGGCAGAGGGAGAACCTTTGGCGGAGCGAGCTGATGTTCAATACATAATTGAGCAAGCAAATCGAGTACTTCAGCCTCGAATTTCAATAGATCAAGTAATTGGAGTCTTTGCTGGCCTTAGACCATTAGTTGCAAATAAAAAGACTTCTGATACCACCAAACTTTCACGCGAACATACAGTAGATCGACCAGTTCCAGGTTTTGTTAGTTTGGCTGGAGGAAAGTACACAACCTATAGAGTCATGGCTAAAGATGCGGTCGATATGGCAACCAATGACATAACGAAGTTAATTAGTGAAAGTATCACCGATAAATTGCCACTAATTGGAGCAGATGGTTATTGGGCTTTGACGCAACAAGTAGATCAAATGGCATTGCAATATAACTTGAAAGCCGAAACGATAACTCACCTTCTAAATCGGTATGGTTCAGATATAAGTGAAATTTTTGCTTTGATTGATGATGATCGTAAATTGGCTCAACCTATTGTTCGTAACTTGCCTTACCTAAAAGCTGAGATTGTGTATGCCGTGGTCGCCGAAGGTGCGCTTTCGGTCTCTGATGTTGTTGAGCGACGTACCCGCATCGCTTTTGAAGCGCCTAATTTTGGCTTAGCTGAAGTTAAAGCAATTGCAGATTTAATTGCGCCATATTTAAGTTGGAAAGCGGCCGATAAGAAAGCTTCAATTTCAGAGTATCAAGCAGCTATGGCTAAAGCAGAAGCTGCTTTCCAAAACATTAATTAACAATCTGACCTCGACAGGCATCTGCAGGAACTTTGGTAGAAGTACCTGGCTTTGGCGATGGTTTAACAGTTGGCGCAGGTTTTTCACCTTGTTGTATCACAATCTGAATCGGAACAATGGCAGTGGCATGGGTATTTGATTGATCAATGAATCGAAGAGTTGCATCCCAAGTACCTGTTGGAATTCCGCGCACAGTTAATTTAAAAGATCCATTTTTTGCCCGAACCGCATTTTGATCTAACAGAATAGTCTTATCTGGCAGTACCAATTTAGCGGTTCCAGTTACAACTGGTAGGCCAGAAGGTCTTGCTACATTTAATTCGAAAACTGCAGGCTTATCGTCGGTTGAATAACTAGTTGATAAGAGTTGAATTGTGGTTGGTTCGTTAACCGGCATCATGTCTGTAATTTCGGGAATCCAGTTGCCTTTAGTTAAGCTTACAAAAGTTTCTATATTGCCTCTAAAGACATTTAAATCAAGGCGACCGCTTGGTACTCCATATTTCTTGCCAATTCCACATGAGCTGTATTGCCACATCACCCAATCTGAAGAGCAATTAGCTGCAGTCCACGAATGAACATAACAACCGCTAATCTTCTGACCAGGTTGCCCTAAAGGATCAGCAGGGTTAATTCCGTAATGAGCAAGCCATAATGGGTATTCTCGAAGTTCGGCACTTCGCACCATTGCATTCTCTAGAAATTGAGAATAAGAGTAGAGCATTGGTGTGCGGCCAGTTTTCTCTTTGACCATTTTTAACCAAGTAGTTGCAAATAAAGTAACTAATTTTTTGGAAGTGTATTTGGTGCAACTTCTGCCACTCCATTGAACACAGTTATTCTCAAGATCTAACGCATAAGGCAGGGTTCTATCTGAATAACCTCCAACGGATGCTAAACGCCAAATGGCTTTTTGCGCTTGAGTCTGCGCTTCCATAATCACTGTTGCCTCATCTGTGGAATTTGGCAGATAGGCATAGTGATAAAAACCGGTATAAAGACCGGCAGCTTGTGCTGCGTCCATATCAACTGCTAACCATTTTCGAGCATCTATATCTGAAGAATCTTTACCATCCGATGCTTTGATCATTACAAAACGAACACCACGTTCATACATTTTGGCAAAGTCAATTAGCTTTCCACCCGGATGTTGCCATTTGCTTATATCAACGCCATGGATACGTCCACCAGGACCTGTAAGAGGAATTAATTCATTTGGTTCAGTTTCCGAAATGGCGGCGCTGTGATCAACCGTCAATTCGCGAATCGGTGATTTAACGCTTCGACCACCAACAGTTGCAATCGCGCGATATTTGGCGCTAGCAGCAAGTGCAGTGGAGATGACTTCGATACGCCAACTGCCACCAAGTTTACTTTTAGCGCCAAGTGAAGTTTTGCTCCAAGTGCCATTTAAATTTGCTTCAATTCGAATTTGTATATTTGATGCAGCAGGCTTTAGCAATCCGTACAAACTGACTTTGGATTCGCCGATAGTAGGAGTTTTCTTGATGTACAAAGAGATGCTAGATGCTGCTGATGCTCCTGGGGAACCTTGGGTTATAAGAGCAAGAGAAAAGAAGATGGCAAGTAATTTTCTCACCACGTTACCTCGACCTTTTCACCAGTAATTTCTTCTATTGTTTCAATTAAAAGGTTCTTGAATTTATCTCTGGCTGCAGCGTAAGAGTGATCTCCGGAGAATTTCTCGGGGTCTGAAAAATCGAGTCTTAGTGAAGTTCCATCAAATTCGGCTAAACGGGCATCAAAGAAAGTAAGCCATGCAACGCGATTCTTTGGTTCAAGTGCAAAGAGGACTTCATTCCATTGCGCTTTTAGCTCTGATAAATTCACGAGGCAAATTTACCTCAGCTGCGTAGGTAAATCGCTCTATTGCATTAATTGCGACCGTTTACTAACTGATAGTAAGAATTTAGGATTTTGATTCGTGAATTCTGGTGGCGATCAAAAACAATGCCAAGTTCGGTTGCGATTCTGGCAAGCATCTGCTCCACTGACTTTTCAGTCACAAATCTCTGCTTGGCTATCTCAGAATTCGCGTTGCCTTTAGCCATCAAAATCATAGTTTCTATCTGTGAATCAGTGAGGAAATCACATTTATTGATTTTAGATTTAGCATTTGTTTTTTGAGGCGCGCCTTCGATTTTCTCTTTTAACGCATCTAAATCGCCATGTTTTGCTATTTGCACGACCGATATACCTACCGGTAATTCACGTGCTGCTACACCTAAAAGCCTTAAGTCTTGGGCTTTGGTAATTAGCACCATACCCATTTTTGGAAAGCGTTTACGGATCGTCTTAGCCAAACTAATTGCATCTATTCGATCTAAGTCAACATGAAAAATCGCAACATCGGGCACTCGAAAGCTAATCATTTTGTCAGCAATTTCTCGGTTTTCACTCTCACCAATTATTTCAAAACCAAGCATGGAGAGTGATGAAGCTAAAGTGTTATTGATAAAACCATCTTCACCATAAATATAAATTCGCAAAGCCATGCGTAGATTTTTGCACTTTGGCTCTAATGCCTCAAATCCGTATAGGGCTTGCCCTAGGTTTCTATCTTTAATTTCTGGAGATAATTTCCGGAATCTCTTTGATTAACGCTTCAATATCAATCGAAGCAGGGGAGGCACTCTCTGCCGCTAAAGCATGTATTAAAGAAGCGGTGGCACTCACCTCAACTAAATTCTCATCTGAGATTTTATTTATTGCTATTAACGCACCCAGAATTCCAGCTAAAACATCTCCTGTGCCAGCTGTTGCTAACCATGTAGTTGCCTGCGGTAATTGAATGGCGCGCTTTTTGTTTACAACTAAGGTGCGATTTCCTTTAAGTAAAACAGTCGCACCAGTTTTCTCTGCCGTAATTTGGGCAAAATGCAATGGATTTTCCTCAATTTCAGCGCTTTTTATACCAAGAAATTTTGCTAATTCTCCTAAGTGCGGCGTAATGACTGTTGGAGAATTGATTGAGTTAGCTAAATAAATTGCTCCAGCATCAAGGACCTTTGGAATATGTAATTTGTTTAGTTTAGCCAATTTGGTTTTGTGAAAAATGTTAGTTTTTACACCGCAACCAATCAGAAGCGCATCAACTGGACCATTTGCTAGTACTACTGCGGGCCGGTATTGAATAAGTGGTTTTCGTATTGCTTTTGGACCAAGAAAACGAACCATACCTACGCCAGTAGCTAGAGC
>JBPCTD010000094.1:0-13041 GCA_051006515.1 Candidatus Nanopelagicaceae bacterium
GTTATAGATCTAATCGAGCTTATGCTTTAGAGGTAGTGCGAGTAGCTGCGGAAGCTGGCGCGGACGTGATTGCGCTCTGCGATACCAACGGTGGAATGTTGCCTGATGAGATTGCAGATGTAGTTCACGACATTCTTGGCGCCTCATCAGCCCGACTTGGTATTCACTGCCATAACGACACTGGTTGCGCAGTTGCAAATTCAATGGCGGCGGTCGCTGCAGGTGCTACGCACGTACAGGGAACAATCAACGGTTACGGAGAGCGCACTGGCAACGCTGATCTGGTATCAATTATTGCCAATATGGAATTAAAGAAGAAGCAACAAGTTTTGCCTGATCAGTTACTACGTGAATCATTCAGAATTTCACATGCCATCGCAGAAGTTACAAATGTAAATCCGTCACCGCGTCAGCCATATGTTGGTCTCTCTGCCTTTGCTCATAAAGCTGGCCTGCACGCTTCTGCAATCAAAGTTGATCCAAATTTGTATCAACATGAAGATCCAGCAAGCGTTGGAAACGACATGCGTATGTTGGTTTCCGATATGGCAGGTCGCGCATCGATTGAACTTAAGAGCCAGGAATTAGGCGTTGATTTAGGTGGCGATAAAGAGTTAATCACTCGCATCGTTGATCGTGTCAAAGATATGGAATCTCGCGGCTTCACCTTTGAAGCAGCCGATGCCTCATTCGAGTTATTGGTCCGTGAGGAAATTGCAAAGAAGCGACCTACTTTCTTTACCGTTGAACATTGGCTAACAAGCGTTGAAAGTGATGCCAGCGGTTCAATAGTTACAAATGCGGAAGTTACAGTTTCGGCAAACGGAGAAAGATTGGTCTGCACTGGCTCTGGAAACGGTCCAGTTAACGCATTTGATACCGCCCTTCGTTCTGGACTTTCAAAACTTTATCCAGAACTCGCCGAACTTGAATTAACTGATTACAAAGTTCGTATTCTTGAAGGACGTTTAGGCACTGGGGCGATTACCCGCGTTCTTGTAGAAACATCAGATAAGCAAGGTGCTTGGAATACCGTAGGAGTGCACGAGAACGTTATTGCGGCATCCGCAATGGCGCTTCAAGACGCTTTAACGTTTGGCTTAATTAGGCAAGGTCGAAAGCCAGAGTAACCTTTACTTGTGAAGAGCGCTTTTGAAAGTTTTAAGAGTTATTTGAACCAAGAGCGCTCATTATCACCTAACACAATTCGAGCATATCTTGGCGATCTAGAATCACTTATTAGTCATTTGAATGCACTTGGCGTAAGCGAGATTTCGACTTTGTCCATTTCACATTTACGTAGCTGGCTTGCCAATCAGCAGACAAAAGGCGCTTCCAGAACCACGCTTTCGCGCCGAGCAACTTCAATGAAGTTATTTACGAAGTGGGCGCATAAAGAGGGTTTGATTCCAACAGATGTGGGAGCAAACCTAGCTACGCCGAAGGCGCATCGCGTGCTACCAGAAATCTTGGATGTAAAAAGTGCAGATCTTGCAATGCAATCACTAGAAACATTTGCAGAAGAATCTGGTGAATTAACTGCGATTAGAAATTTAGCGATGGTTGAACTGCTATATGCAACAGGTGCTCGCGTATCTGAATTATGCGGATTAAATATAAAAGATGTGGATTACGACCGACAGACAATTCGCGTGCTTGGCAAAGGAAATAAGGAACGCGTTGTGCCCATTGGTCGACCAGCAATAGCAGCGCTAGAGAAATGGTTAGCTGTTCGTTCGCAATTAGCTAATGAAAAAAGCGGCGAAGCGGTTTTCCTAGGTGCTCGCGGAAAACGAATTGATCAGCGCCAAGTCAGGGAAGTTGTTTATAAAACGATCGAACTTGGCCCTCATGCGCTTCGTCATTCTGCCGCTACTCATTTACTTGAAGGTGGCGCAGATTTAAGAACGGTGCAAGAGATTTTGGGACATGCATCTTTATCGACCACTCAGATTTATACCCATGTTTCAGCAGAGAGACTTCATTCGGCCTTTAAACAGGCCCATCCACGTGCCTGATTCTCTGCTGAATCTGCACGATTTTTCATAATCCAGCGCCACAGATAGAATTTCGCCCGCACCGAGAAGTAATTCCCGGTGACATCACAGCATCAACCCTCCAGATTTATCTGTTCGGGGATGAACCTCGGTCTCACCAACGGTGAGCACAGTTCAAACGATGCGAGGGAGCCTAAACAAATCGTTTAGCTCAAGAACCGAGTGCAGTTATTTTCAGGGAAACTGAAATTAACTGAAAAAGGAGCGTGCCCAAGTGGCAGTTGTAACAATGCGCGAACTCCTCGACAGCGGTGTTCACTTCGGACATCAGACTCGTCGTTGGAATCCAAAGATGAAGCGTTTTATTTTCACCGAACGCAATGGCATCTACATCATCGACATCCAGCAATCATTGGGTCTAATCGATTCAGCATATGAATTCGTTAAAGACACAGTTGCAAAAGGTGGCAACATTCTTTTCGTAGGCACCAAGAAGCAGGCGCAAGAGCCGATCATCCAACAATCAAAACGCGTTGGTATGCCATCTGTTACAGAGCGTTGGCTTGGCGGAATGCTTACCAACTTCCCAACTGTTTACAAGCGCATTCAGCGCCTTAAGGAATTGGAAGCACTAGAAGCAGCGAACGATCAGTTGCTAACCAAGAAGGAACTTTTAGTTCTTCGCCGCGAACGCGAAAAGTTAACCAAGAATCTTGATGGTATTCGTAACATGACCAAGCTTCCGGCAGCTATCTGGGTTGTAGATACCAAGAAAGAGCACTTGGCAGTTCAAGAAGCGAAGAAGCTAGGTATTCCAGTAATCGCAATCCTTGATACTAATTGCGATCCAGACGAAGTTGATTACAAGATTCCAGGTAACGATGATGCAATCCGTTCAATCGGTCTGCTAACTCGCGTTATCACTGATGCAATTGCAGCTGGCTTGCAAGCTCGCTCTGCTCAAGCTTCAGATGTAAAGGAAGATAGCAAGGATGGCGCACAAGCTGAAGTTGCAGCTGGTGAGCCACTTGCTGATTGGGAGAAAGAAATTCTCGAAGGAGCGATTGAAACAAAGTGAGTTACACAGCAGAAGATGTAAAGCGTTTACGTGAAGCAACTGCAGCAGGAATGCTCGATTGCAAGAAAGCGCTAGATGAAGCCGGTGGAGATTTCGACAAAGCAGTAGAGATCATCCGCGTTAAGGGTCTAAAGGGCGTTACCAAGCGTGAAGGACGCACCACTTCTAATGGTTTGGTTGTGGCTCGCGTTATTAATGATCTTGGTGCAATCCTTGAACTTAATTGCGAAACTGATTTCGTTGCAAAGGGCGAGCGTTTCCAAGCACTTGGCGATGAATTAATCGAACACTTGCTAAAGGTGAAGTCTGCAGATCTGGATTCATATCTAAAGAGCGAAATCTCTGCTGGTCGCACAGTTCAGCAACATATTGATGAAGCTAACGCAACGCTAGGTGAGAAGATTGAAATTCGTCGCATCTCAGTGCACGAAGGTTCACCAGTTGGTCTATATCTACATAAGACCAGCCCAGATCTACCACCACAAGTTGGCGTGCTAGTTCAATTAACAAAGGATGCACTCGAAGTTGGTAAAGATGTTGCACAGCACATTGCAGCATTTGCTCCACAGTTCGTTCATCGTGATGAAGTTCCAGCAGAGCTCATTGAAAAAGAGCGTCGTATCGCTGAAGAGACTGCGCGCGAAGAAGGTAAGCCAGAAGCTGCGCTTGCCAAGATCATCGAAGGTCGCGTCACTGGTTTCGTAAAGGAAATCTCGCTAGTTGAGCAAGCATTTGCAAAGGATGCGAAGAAGACCGTAAAGCAGATTCTGGATGAGGCTGGCACCGCAGTGAAGGCCTTCACCCGATTCCGCGTCGGGCAGTAATAAACTATTTACAGTTAAAAGCTGTAAGAAGTTAGAAAGCAAGTAGAAAGGAGCACTTATGTCAGGTTATGGCAGAGTGCTCCTTAAACTTTCTGGCGAAGTTTTCGGCGGACAAAAAGGTATCGGTGTTGATCCCGATGTAGTTCAAGGCGTTGCTAAGCAGATTGCAGATGTCGTAAAAAATGGCACGCAGGTAGCAATCGTTGTTGGTGGCGGTAACTATTTCCGTGGTGCGGAGCTACAACAACGTGGCATGGAGCGCGCTCGCGCTGACTACATGGGAATGCTCGGAACAGTGATGAACTGTTTAGCGCTCCAAGATTTCCTTGAAAAACAAGGCGTTGATACTCGCGTGCAAACTGCAATCACTATGGGGCAAGTAGCTGAGCCATATGTACCACGCCGCGCAATTCGCCACTTAGAAAAAGGGCGCGTTGTAATTTTTGGCGCTGGTGCAGGTATGCCTTTCTTTACTACCGATACCGTTGCTGCGCAGCGTGCGCTTGAAATTGGCGCTGATGCATTGTTGCTTGCAAAGAGTGGCGTTGATGGTGTCTATAACGCAGATCCGCGTAAAGATAGTAGCGCTACCAAATTTGATCAGATTTCATTTGATGAAGTGCTTTCAAAGTCATTAGCAGTTGCCGATGCTGCAGCATTTAGTCTCTGCCGAGAAAACAATTTGCCAATCGTGGTCTTTGATTTGATGACTAACGGAAATATTGCACGTGCAGTAAAGGGCGAAAAGATTGGCACGCTGGTCAAATAACCAGCTGTTACCCAAGGTAAGAATTAAGGATAGGAAATTAAGATGAGCGATATCGCAACAGCCATGAAAGATGGCGAGAATAAAATGAATAAAGCGGTAGACGTTGCAAAGGAAGACTTAGCATCTATCCGCACCGGTCGTGCTCATCCATCACTATTTAATAAAGTTGTAATTGATTACTACGGCGCTCCAACTGCGTTAAACCAGTTAGCTTCGGTTCAAATTCCGGAAGCGCGCGTAGCGATCATTTCGCCATTCGATCGTGGCGCGATGGCCTCAATCGAAAAAGCGCTTCGCGATTCAGATTTAGGCATCAACCCAAGCAATGACGGCGCAGTAATTCGCGTTAATTTCCCACAGTTAACTGAAGAACGCCGCAAGGAGTACATCAAATTGGCAAAGTCCAAAGGTGAGGATGCCAAAGTTTCCATCCGAAATATCCGTCGCGCAGTTAAGGAAACTCTAGAAAAACTAGAGAAAGATGGCGCAATTTCTAAGGATGATTTAGCTCGTGCCGAAAAGGAGCTAGAGAAGGTCACTGGCGATCACACTGCGAAAATTGACGAAATGTTGAAGCATAAAGAAGCTGAATTACTAGAAGTTTAGCCAAAAGAAGCTCTAATTTAGGAAGACATGTCTGACCTTCAAGCGATAAACGAAGCTATCAATAAGCGCGCTGGTCGCAAATTACTGCCATCAATTGCAGTGTCAGTCGTATTAATAGCCGGGGTTTGGGCGCTTCTTGCCTTCTTCCGTTTTGGCATCGCTATTTTGGTTGCCGTAGCTGTCGCTTTTGCAATTAATGAATTGGCACATGCTTATCGCTCAACCGATACCTATGTTTCATTTAGATCCTTGATTTTAAGTGCCATCGGAATTTCAGTTGCCACTTGGTTTGGTGGCATTCGCGGTCTTGCAATTAGCACCGCAATTTCACTCTGCTTGCTGTTAATGGTCTTACTTCGAAAAGGTCCTGAAGGATTTGTGCGAAGCGCAAGCGCATCAGTATTTGCGCTGGTTTATTTGCCATTTCTTATGGCTTTCGCCATTTTGTTGGCAAGACCATCAGCTGGCATGGCCCAAGTCATGACGTTAATTGTTCTAGTTTCTTGCAACGATACTTTTGGTTATGTAGTTGGTGTGCTGTTAGGTAAACATCCAATGGTTCCGCACATAAGTCCCAAGAAATCTTGGGAAGGTCTTATCGGTTCCATTCTTTTTACCACAACGGGTGGCGCTTTAAGTTTTTACTATTTACTTGATTTAAGTGCTTTGCTTGGAGTTGCAGTTGGGCTTTTGGCAGTAGTCACTGCCACCACTGGCGATTTGATTGAATCATCATTAAAGCGCGACTTTGCCATTAAAGATATGAGTAACTTATTGCCAGGGCATGGGGGAATCCTTGATCGCCTTGATTCCATTGTTCTAACTGCGCCAGCGCTTTGGCTAGTACTTGAACTTGTTAAGTATTACTCATGACCGAATTGAATTTGATATTCGAGGAACCAAAGCAGAGTAAGAAAGCCCCGGTTCACCTTGCTGATATGAGTAAGGAAGAGCGCAAAGCTAAATGCGCCGAACTTGGAATTCCGGCATTTCGTGCCAATCAAGTAGCAGTTCACTACTACACGCATTTAGAAACTGATCCGGCAAAATGGAGCGATATTCCTGCAGATATCCGCCAAAAGTTAGCGGATGCTTTTACGCCTAATTTAATGACGCTAGTTAGATCCATGCAGACCGATAATGGTTTAACCAGAAAAGATCTCTGGAAATTACACGATGGCACTTTGGTGGAATCGGTACTTATGAAATATCCAGATCGAGCCACGGTGTGCATCTCCTCGCAAGCAGGTTGCGGTATGGCATGTCCATTCTGCGCAACTGGCCAAGGTGGCTTGAAACGAAACTTAAGTGCTGGCGAAATTACTGAACAGATCGTGCAAGCAGCAAGACTCTGCGCAAGCGGTGAATTTGCGGGAGAACCGATTCGACTTTCAAATATTGTATTCATGGGAATGGGAGAGCCTCTAGCTAATTACAAAGCAGTGGTTCAGACAATTAGAAATATCACTTCGCCAAACCCAGATGGTTTAGGTATCTCTGCCAGATCAGTAACTCTTTCTACAGTTGGTTTGGTAAATGGCGTAGAGAAGTTCACCAAAGAGGGAATTCCAGTAACGCTAGCTGTCTCTTTACATACTCCAGATGACGAACTTCGAGACACATTGGTGCCAATTAATACTCGCTTCAAAGTTCGTGAAATTTTGGCTGCAGCTGATGAGTATGCAAAGACCACCGGACGCAGATATTCAATTGAGTATGCGCTAATTAGAGATATTAATGATCAAGCATGGCGCGCTGATTTGCTCGGCAAATTGCTAAAGAGCCGAAATGCTCACGTTAATTTAATCCCTCTTAATCCAACCCCTGGCTCCAAGTGGACCGCTTCAAGACCAGAAGATGAACGCGAATTCGTAAGGATTTTAGAAAGTTATGGCGTACCAGTTACGGTCCGAGATACCAGAGGTCGTGAAATCGATGGTGCCTGTGGCCAATTAGCCGCTAGCGAATCAGCCAAAAATTAACTAAAGTAATTGCATGAGCAGCTTGGAAAAAATCTCAAATTTCATTAATGGCAAATCAGTTCCATCATCATCTGGAGAGACAACTCAGATAGTTGATCCTGCAACTGGTAAGGCTTATGCCGAAGCGCCAAAATCTAATCAAGCAGATGTAGATGCAGCCATGAAAGCAGCAGCCACTGCATTTGAAGAGTGGCGCGATACGACTCCATCAGAGCGTCAACGTGCCCTATTGAAGATTGCCGATGCTATTGAAGCTCGCGCCGAAGAATTTATTGCGATTGAATCTAAGAACACTGGAAAGCCAACTGGCTTAACTGCATCCGAAGAGATTCCACCGATGGTTGACCAAATCAGATTCTTCGCAGGTGCTGCGCGCAACTTAGAAGGTAAATCTGCTGGCGAATACATGAAAGGTATGACTTCATTTATTCGCCGCGAACCAATCGGTGTTTGCGCACAAGTAACGCCATGGAATTACCCGATGATGATGGCAGTTTGGAAGTGGGCGCCAGCAATCGCTGCTGGCAACACCGTGGTGTTAAAACCATCTGATACCACTCCGATGTCCACCGTCTTCATGGCCAATATCATGAATGAATTTTTGCCTGCTGGTGTAATCAACGTAATCACAGGAGAACGAGAAACTGGCCGGTTATTGATCGAACATCAAACACCATCAATGGTTTCTATTACGGGATCAGTTCGTGCCGGTATGGAAGTTGCGGGAAGTGCTGCGAAATCATTAAAGAAAGTTCACTTGGAACTTGGTGGCAAAGCGCCAGTTGTGGTCTTTGCAGATGCAGATCTTCCAGCAGCTGCTGAAACTATCGCGATTACTGGATTCTTCAATGCTGGACAAGATTGCACCGCTGCCACTCGTGTCATCGTCGAAGAGAGCGTTTACGACGAATTTGTTTCACTACTTGCTTCGCAAGCAAAAGGCTTAAAAACTGGCGCACCTTCAGAAGACGATGTGCTCTTTGGCCCCGTAAATAACGCCAATCAATTGGCTCGCATTAAGGGATTCTTAGAAGAGATACCAAGCCATGCCCAGGTTGTCGCCGGCGGAAAGCAAGTCGCCCGCGATGGATTATTCATTGAACCAACTGTCATCGCTGATCTAAAGCAGAGCGATCGCCATATCCAAGAAGAGATCTTCGGACCAGTGATCACTGTTCAGAAATTTAAGGATGAAGCTGAAGCTATCAAGATGGCTAATGGCGTGGAGTATGGATTGGCCTCTTCAGTCTGGACAACGAACCATGGTCGCGCGATGCGCCTTGCTAAGGCCTTTGACTTTGGATGTGTCTGGATTAACTGCCACATCCCATTGATTGCTGAGATGCCACATGGTGGATACAAGCGAAGTGGCTATGGCAAGGACTTATCTAGCTACGGATTCGAGGATTACACCAGAATCAAGCATGTGATGACGAATCTAAATGCTTAACCTTGGCCTTTTTAAGCATTAGGATTTCGCAGATAGCATTAACAATTATCAGGAGTTGATAAAAGGAAAGGCAAGCAAAGATGTCCCAAGACGAAAAAATGCTCAATGAGCTTAAGTCAATTGCAAAGTCTCACGTTAGTCGCCGCTCTGTTTTAGCAGGAGCTGGTGCAATTGGTGCAGGTTCACTTCTTGCAGCATGTGGCGGCGGTGGCGGTTCAAGCTCTGATGCAGTTCGTTGGGGTAACTGGACTCTTTACTTAGATTACGACAGCGATAAGAAGGTTTATCCAACTCTTGAAAAGTTCACAGCTGAAACCGGAATCGATGTTAAATATTTAGAAGATTACAACGATAACGATGAGTTCTATGGCAAAGTCCAAGGACAGCTAAAGCTAAATGAAGATATTGGATATGACTTAATCTGCCCAACCGACTGGATGGCAGCACGTTACATCCGCCTTGGTTATGCGCAGAAGTTAGATAAAGCAAATATTCCAAATGCCAAGAACATTCTGCCAGCGCTCGCAAGCGTTCCATACGATACCGATCGTACTTACACCTTAACTTGGCAGGGCATCATGGGTGGCTTTACTTGGAACAAAGAGAAGCTTCCAAAAGGAATCAAGACACTTGATGATCTCTTCGCACCTGCAAATAAGGGCAAAGTAGAAGTATTAACAGAACTTCGCGACACAGTTGGTGTAATCATGTTGGCACAAGGTGTAGACATCACTAAGTTCACTAGCGATCAGTATTACAACGCGCTAGATTTCTTGCAGAAGAAAATTTCTGATGGATTTATCCGCCAGGTAAAGGGAAATGATTACAAGGAAGATTTAATCTCAGGCGATGCAGTTGCAGTTATTGGTTGGTCAGGCGATGCCTTCCAGTTAGCCGCTGAGAATGATGGCAAATTTGCCTTCGCAATTCCTGAATCAGGCGGAACTATCTCTGCGGATAACTTCGTTATTCCTAGCACTTCAGAGAAGAAGGCGGATGTAGAGAAGTTAATCAACTACTACTACGAGCCGGAAGTGGCTGCAGAAGTTGCCGCGTATGTAAATTACATAACTCCAGTTCAAGGTGCACAACAGGCTATGGAAAAAATTGCACCAGAACTTGTTGATAATGAACTTATCTTCCCAACAGCAGAGACTCAGAAGTTGTTACACGTCTTCCGTAATTTGACTCCTGCTGAGGAGACTGAGTTCACCGATGCGTTCCAAAAGGCTGCTGGTAACTAGCGCGTGGCAATCGCTGCAGCCCGAGGCGACCTCAAATTAAGTAACGTCACTAAGAATTACGGTGACTTTACTGCGGTAAACGATTTATCACTTGTCATACCTGAAGGTTCATTCTTTGCATTACTTGGACCTTCAGGTTGTGGCAAGACTACAACTTTGCGCATGATTGCAGGTCTTGAAGAACCTACCAATGGCGCAATTCATTTAGGTAGCAGTGAATTAACTCATCTGCGTCCTTATCAGCGCCCAATCAATACAGTTTTTCAAAATTATGCGCTCTTTCCACATTTATCAATCTTTGAAAACGTGGCATTTGGCATGCGTCGCCGTGGCATCAAAGATGTGAATTCTGAAGTAGATCGAGTACTTAAGTTAGTAGAGCTGCCACATTTAGCTGATCGCAAACCAACTCAACTTTCTGGTGGTCAGCAGCAGCGTATTGCTCTAGCTCGCGCAATCGTCAACAAGCCAGCACTTTTGCTGCTTGATGAACCACTTGGCGCACTTGATTTGAAACTTCGTCGCCAAATGCAGATTGAACTTAAGTGGATTCAAACTCAAGTTGGCCTCACATTCGTTCACGTAACGCACGATCAGGAAGAGGCCATGACTATGGCTGACACCATCGCAGTTATGAATGAAGGTCGCATCGAGCAGATGGGTACCCCGGAAGATCTATATGAATCACCAAAAACGGCTTTCGTAGCGAACTTCTTGGGCCAATCCAATTTAGTTCGCGGCCAAATTGTCGGCAATGATGGTGATAACAACGTAGTTGAAGTTCATGGTCAAAAGATTGCACTTCCTAAATCTCGCACCTTCACCAATTCCAACAGTGTGCTGTTTGGTATTCGCCCAGAGAAGATTGATATTGATCTGGAAAACGAACCTGGCGATGGCAATATTTTGCGTGGCGGTAAAGTTGTGGACGTTTCATTCGTCGGTGTATCAACACAGTATCAAGTAGAGATGCCTTGGGGCCAAGAGTTAATGGTCTTTGAACAGAACGATGGCACCACACCAATGTTGGAACTAGGAGATTTAGTTCGTCTGCAATGGATGCCGAAGTTCACCTTTGGTTTAGATGGCGCACAAGATGCCGATGCTGGCTCTGAAGTAAATCCAGAAGAGTAAAGATGGCATTTCTCCACGCGGCAGCATCACACGTTAAACAGAGCGGACTTAAGAAAGGTCGCCTGCCTTATCTATTGCTTGCACCTGGTTTGATTTTTCTATTTATCTTCTTCATTTTGCCAATTGCAAACTTAGCAACTACCTCCACTCAGACTCCAATTCCTGGGGGAGATATCGGGGAGTACCAACAAACTTGGGCTTTCGGAAATTACATCACGGCATTCACTGAGAATCGTGATCAATTTGCCCGCTCATTTATTTATGCTTTCTTAACAACCACTTTTGCTTTGGCAATCGCATATCCACTTGCATATGCAATTGCCTTTAAGTCAGGTAAATACAAGAACATTCTCTTAGTCCTAGTCGTAGCGCCATTCTTTACCTCTTTCTTGCTACGTACCATTGCTTGGAAGCAAATACTTGGCGCTGAAGGCCCCGTAGTAAGCACTTTGCAATCGCTTAATTTAATTTCACCAACCACAACGCTAACTGCATCATCTTTTGCAGTTGTTGCAGGTATGACTTATAACTTCCTGCCTTTCATGACTTTGCCGCTTTACGCTTCTCTAGAACGTATTGATCCACGCACTCTTGAAGCATCGGGTGATCTATATGCCAACGCATTTACTACTTTCCGTAAAGTAACTTTCCCACTATCGCTTCCTGGAGTAGTGGCTGGAACTCTTCTTACCTTTATCCCAGCAGCTGGTGATTACGTAAACGCCGCAATTCTTGGAAACCCACAGACCAAGATGCTTGGAAACGTCATCGACTCAAAGTTCTTCCGCGTCGTTGATTACCCAACTGCTGCAGCGCTCTCATTTACTTTGATGGCTGCGCTTTTGATATTAGTAACGCTCTACATTCGTCGCGCTGGAACGGATGAGCTGGTATGAGAAAGACTTGGCGCTGGTTTGGTAATAATTTAATCCGTATTTATGCGGTAATTGGTTTTACCTACTTATTTATTCCAATCGCTTACACCTTCGCTTTTTCCTTTAATGATTCAGGCAAATCAAACTTAGTTTGGCGTGGATTTACCTTTGCTAACTGGCAGAACCCATGCGGCGCACCAGATGTCTGTACCGCGCTTGGTAACTCCATTAAAGTTGGCGTAATCTCAACAATCTTTGCCACGATTCTTGGCACGCTTATTGCATTTGCACTTGGTCGCCACTCATTTAAAGGTCGCGCAACTACAAACCTTTTAATATTCCTACCAATGGCAACTCCAGAGGTTGTTCTTGGCGCATCACTACTTGCAATGTTCTTAAATTTCCAGATTAACCCTGGCTTTGTAACCACAGTTATCGCTCACATTATGTTCTGCGTTTCTTTCGTCGTGGTAACAGTAAAAGCACGTATCGCATCGCTTGATCCACGCCTTGAACAAGCGGCTATGGATCTATATGCCAACGAATTCGAAACATTCCGCCGAGTTACTTTGCCACTTGTAATGCCAGGTATCGCAGGCGCGGCACTTCTAGCATTTAGTTTGTCTTTCGATGATTTCATCATCACCAACTTCAATTCTGGAACCATGATGACGTTCCCGAAGTTCGTATACGTATCTAGCGCCCGCGGAATCCCACCACAAGCAAACGTAATCGGATCGATGATGTTCTTTATCGCACTATTTATAGTTATAGCTGGCCAATTCGTCGGCAGAAAACGGCAACGCGCATAAATTTAATCAGTCGGGTGATTGAATTACTCATCAATCTGTAACAAAGTAATGCCATGCGTCAGATGCGGTTAATTCTTTCGGCCATTTTATTTATTTCCATTCTTTCTATTCCAGCTTTTGCAGCGAATCCAAAAGCAGGCACAAGTTGTCCTAAAGCTGGCAATACTCAGATTTATGCAGGTAAGAAATTTACATGCGTCAAATCTGGCAAGAAATTAGTTTGGAATAGTGGGGTTGTAATTAATTCAACTCCAAAAGCAACGCCATCTC
>JBPCTD010000095.1:0-2331 GCA_051006515.1 Candidatus Nanopelagicaceae bacterium
AATTAACGCTAGCGAAAGCTTCTTCAAGAACGTTCATTGCATCCTTAACTAAAGCATCACCAATAACTAGCGGAGGCAAGAAGCGAAGGACGTTTCCGTAAGTTCCTGCAGTCAAGAAAAGCACACCCTTTTGTTGTGCATACTTCACAACTTTGACAAGAACTTCACCATTTGGCTCTTTGCTTCCAGGAATAATTAATTCAATAGCAATCATTGCGCCGCGACCGCGTACTTCGCCAATAACTGGGTATTTAGCTTTCATGGCGTTTAACGCATCAAACATGATTTTTCCGATCTCATTGGCGCGATTAATTAAGTTCTCAGATTGAATAGTTTCAATTGCACCAAGTGCGGCTGCGCAGGCGATTGGATTTCCGCCATATGTACCACCAAGACCTGAGGGGTGGATTTCATCCATAACTTCAGCACGGCCAGTAACAGCTGCAAGTGGTAAACCACCAGCGATGCCTTTTGCAGTGGTGATTAAATCTGGTTCGACGCCTTCATCTTCACAGGCAAACATTTGGCCAGTGCGGGCAAAACCTGTCTGTACTTCATCTGCAATGAAAAGTGCGCCATTATCTTTTGCAAACTTTGCTAATCCAGGTAAGAATCCCTTTGGCGGAACGATGAATCCACCTTCACCCTGACTTGGTTCAATGACGATGGCTGCAACATTCTTTGCGCCAATCTCTTTTTCAATTTTATGAATTACTTCGTCAAGTACATGATCGACATTGCCTTCTGAGCGGAATGGATATGCCATCGGCATGCGATAGACCTCAGGAGTAAATGGTCCGAAACCTTCTTTGTATGGCATGTTCTTTGCGGTCATCGCCATAGTTAGGTTGGTGCGGCCGTGATAGCCATGTTCGAAAACTACAACTGCTTGGCGCTTGGTGTAATGGCGCGCAATCTTTACCGCGTTTTCAAGCGCTTCAGCGCCAGAATTAAAGAGCGCGCTCTTCTTCTTGAATTTACCTGGTGTTAGTTCGTTTAACTTTTCGCAAACTTCAATGTAGCCCTCATAAGGAGCAATCATGAAACAAGTATGAGTAAATGCTGCGACTTGGTCTTGAACGCGCTTAACAACTGCTGGGGCGCTATTACCAACGTTTACAACTGCAATACCTGCACCCATATCAATGATTTGATTACCATCAATATCTAAAAGAATTCCGCCAGCTGCATTTGTGATTACAGCTGGAAGTGCCATCCCTAATGAAGCTGAAACTGCTTCGTTACGGCGTTTAATGATCGCCTGTGATTTAGGACCTGGGATTTCGGTAACAACTTTGCGCTCTTGTGGCACGTTCATTTTTCAAGTTTACCGAAGGCGTGAGAGTATTGCCATCTAGCAGGCATTAACCGGCAATTTTCAAGCAGGAGGCGTCCTTGGAGTTCGTAGGGATTTTGCTTTTCATTGTTGCTCTGCTTTTTTCAGTCATGGTCCACGAGTTTGGCCACTATTACTTCGCTAAACGTTACGGAATGAAAGTTACCGAATTCTTCTTAGGTTTCGGTAAGCGCATCTGGTCAACGGTTAGAGGCGAAACTGAATTTGGAATCAAAGCTATTCCAGCAGGTGGTTATTGCCGTATCGAAGGAATGACAATTCATGATGAATTACCAGAAGGTGAAAGTCATCGCGCATTTGTTATTGCGTCAACGCCGCGCAAACTAGTTGTATTAGGTGCGGGTTCAGTTAGCCATTTCATCTTGGGTTTCTTAATGATCTTTGTGACCTTGGCAGGTATTGGTGCTTCGTCTTTGACTTCAACCATCCAAGAGATTGTGCCTTGCGTATCTTCAACTAATTCATGTGTCGCAACAGATCCAGTTTCGCCTTCAGTTAAAGCCGGGCTAAAAGTTGGCGACAAGATTGTGGCAATTGATGGCAAAGCCACAACCGATAATAATTTCTCAACAGATTTAGCAACTATTCGAAGCAATCCTGGCAAGTCTTTTACCTTTACGGTTGAACGTGGTGGTCAGAAAATTGATTTAGCGGTGACACCAGTTAATAGAACGGTCGAAGGCTTTAGCTATTCATTTGTAGGGATAGTTTTGGAAGAAGGCGTATTCCGCCAACCGATAGTTACTGCGATTAAAGATTCTGGCTCAGTGACTTGGTACATGATTAAGGAATCAGTTAAAGCGCTAATCAAATTACCAAGCACAATTCCAAGCTTGGTAAGTCAGACTTTTAGCGACAAGCCTCGTGATCCAAATGGTCCGGTAGGAATTGTGGGAGTTGCTCGCGCATCTGGCGATATCACCAGTAGTAGCACTTTGCCTATTAATAATCAGATTGCCATCTTCTTATTGATG
>JBPCTD010000096.1:0-48402 GCA_051006515.1 Candidatus Nanopelagicaceae bacterium
GCCACCTCTTTAACTACATGTCGGAAAGTCATGATGTTATCGGCGGTCGAAAGCGCATCGGCATAACGCAGATCGATCTCTTGTTGGCCAGGTGCACCTTCGTGATGGCTAAATTCAACCGATACGCCCATCGCTTCTAACATCGTAATTGCAGCGCGACGGAAATCGTGGCCAATCATGTTTGGGGTGTGGTCGAAATAGCCAGCGTAATCAACAGGTTCTGGTTTCTTGCCAGGAGTTGGTGGCTCTTTAAATAAAAAGAATTCAATCTCCGGATGGATATAAGCGGTGTATCCCATATCGGATGCTTTGCTTAAAGTGCGTCTTAATACTTGACGCGGATCAGATGGAGATGGTGAACCATCTGGCATCACGATGTCGCAGAACATTCGAGCTGCTCCCGGAGCTTCAGTACGCCAAGGCAGAATTGAAAAAGTATTTGGATCTGGCTTTGCCAACATATCCGATTCCATTTGGCGGGCATAACCTTCAATGGATGAACCATCAAAGCCAATGCCCTCTTCAAATGCAGCCTCTAATTCAGCCGGCGAAATTGCGACAGATTTTAAGAACCCTATAACATCGGTAAACCAAAGTCGGACAAATCTAATATTGCGCTCTTCTACAGTGCGCATCACGAATTCAATCTGGCGGGAAGTCATACCAAAATCATAGAAAACCAATGTTTCTATCTTGTTAAAGGATTTGGTTAAGGACTTGTCAAAGGCCTGTTTTAACGCTCATTCCAGCGTGATGTTATCGGCAGACGGCGGTCTTTACCGAAGGCGCGATTGGAGATTTTGGTTCCGGGTGGATATTGGCGGCGCTTATATTCAGCGCGATCGACCATGGTGATTACCCGATTGACCAAAACTTGATCAAAGCCGCTGGCAATCAAAGCGGCCGCGCCTTCATCGCCATCTACATATCTAGTCAGGACCTGATCTAGCAAAAGGTAATCAGGTAGTGAATCAGTATCTTTCTGGTCTGGGCGAAGTTCCGCAGATGGCTCTTTCTCAATCGATGAAGTTGGAATCGGTGGAGTCTGATCCAAATAAATCGCCAACTCATTTCGCCATTTTGCTAACTGCCAAACTTGGGTCTTATAAATATCTTTAATTGGCGCAAAGCCACCAACTGCATCTCCATAAAGTGTGGAATAGCCGACCGCTAACTCTGATTTGTTTCCAGTTGCCAGAACCAAATGCCCCTCTTGATTTGAAAGCCCCATCAAAGTGGTGCCACGAACGCGGGCTTGGACATTCTCTTCTGCCAGCCCAGTCAGTTCTAAGTTAGCCACAAATTCATGAACCATCGGCTCGATCGGAATGATTCGAAAGTTCAAACCAGTTCGGCGGGCCAAATCTTCAGCATCTGCGATTGAATGTTCGGATGAATATTTACTTGGTAACCCGATACCAAAGACTTTATCTGCGCCAAGTGCATCAACTGCAATGCTGGCAACTAAGGCAGAATCTATTCCGCCCGATAGCCCCAAAACCACTGTTTTAAAGCCATTCTTGGCCACATAATCACGGAGGCCAACTTTTAGCGCCTCCCAGATTTCCGCTAAATCATCTTTGCGCTGTGCGATACCGCCATGCATCAGGCCATCAACTTTGTTGTTAGCTTCAGTAATCACTACATCTGGATTTGAAGTTCCAAGTGGCAACTCCAAATCATGGATTGCCAACTGTTCTTCAAATTGCTTAGTACGCATTAGAACTTCGCCATGGGAATCCACAATTATTGAATCGCCATCAAAGACCAGTTCATCTTGGCCGCCGGTCATATTTACGTAAGCCAGAGCAGCGCCAAAACCCTTTGCCCGCTCTTGGACTAAAGAAAGACGTAGGTCATCTTTATTTCTTTCGTAGGGAGATCCATTTGGCACTACTACTAAACCGACTTGGCGCTCGCCCAGCTCTGCCACCGGTCCCCGGTTCTGCCAAATATCTTCACAGATAGCAATGCCGATATCGACTCCATTTACTCGAACCACTAAAGACTTTTGGCCAGGTACGAAATTTCGGAATTCATCAAATACCCCGTAATTAGGTAGGTGGTGTTTGATGTAGCGAGCTTTGATTTCTCCTTCATGAATTATCGCAACTGCATTCTGTGGCGCTCCGATAGGTAGTCCTAAATTGTCATTTGTTTTATCGATTGCGCCATCAATCTGATCTAGGTAGCCAACCACCATCACAAGTGAGCCAAAACCGCTATTTGCAATCCGTTTTGCCAACTCGGAAATTGCGATGCGGCTGGCATTTCTAAATGATTGGCGAAGCGCTAAATCTTCAACTGGATATCCAGTTAATACCATTTCGGGAAATACCAATAACTGCACCCCGGCTTTATGCGCCTTCGCAGCTTGAGTTGCAATCAAATCAGCATTGCCTACGATGTCACCGACAGTCGGATTAACCTGTGCCAAAGCAATACGCAAACCAATCTGCCCTGCTCCAGGATTGCCGCTACTCATAATTCAAGAGTACCCTTAGCCACGTACCAGGTGACAAATTAATTTGCATCTAGGGAGGGTTCTTAAGTAATGACCACGATAAAAGACTTAGCCGACCTTAAAAAGCGCGGCCAAAAATGGGCGATGTTGACCTCATATGAAATGTCGACCGCTGAGATCTTCGATGAAGCCGGCATTCCGGTGCTACTAGTTGGTGACTCTGCGGGCAATAATTTCTTAGGCGAAAAAAACACCATTCCAGTTACTGTCGATGAATTAATTCCATTGACTCGCGCCGTTTCCAGATCAGCAAAGAAGGCCTTAGTAGTAGCCGATCTACCTTTTGGTTCATATGAAGCTGGTCCTGATTTAGCCCTTTCGACATCGCTTCGTTTCTTCAAAGAGGCCGGTGCGCATGCCGTGAAACTTGAAGGCGCACATACTGAATCAATAAAGAAACTAGTTACTAGTGGCATTCCAGTGATGGGACATATCGGCCTTACCCCTCAAAGTGTTCACCAATTAGGTGGTTACCGCGTCCAAGGTCGTCAAAATCCAGAAGCGCTGATTGCTGCCGCAAAATCGATTGATGCAGCAGGTGCATTTGCCATTGTCCTTGAAATGGTGGTTGCTGATCTTGCTACTGAAATTACCAACCAGTTAACTATTCCGACAATTGGAATTGGCTCTGGAAATGGCACCGATGCCCAAGTTTTAGTCTGGAATGATGCATTTGGATTGACCAAAAACCCCCCAAAATTTGCCCGAAAGTACCGAGATTTACGCTCAGAACTATTAAGTGGGGCTAAAGAGTTTGCATCGGATGTCGAAAACGGAAAATTTCCATCAAATTCGGAATCATTTGAGTAATTTTCGGGTCAAAAGTAAAAAACCAACAAGAAATCTAGACAATATCCGCGAAAATTTTGCAAATAATCATTAAAAAAAATTGCGACACGCACCCCTAAATTTTGTACAAAATGTTTGTGCAATATGCAAATACCTGTAAGACTTCTCCTTGAAAGAACTGGTAGACGGATCCGGTTCAGTTCGATAGGAGAAATACGTGGCAGCACGTAAGAAGGCAGCAGCTAAGAAGGCTGCACCAAAGCGTCGTCGTAAGAAGGCAGCGGCAGCACCTGCAGCTCCAAAGCGTCGTCGTAAGAAGGCAGCAGCTAAGAAGGCTGCTCCAAAGCGCCGTAAGAAGGCAGCAGCTAAGAAGGCTGCTCCAAAGCGCCGCAAGAAGGCAGCAGCTAAGTCTGCAGCTCCAAAGCGTCGCCGTCGCAAGAAGGCAGCTAAGTAATCTTCTGATTACGTTTAGAAAAACCCGCCACTTTATGTGGCGGGTTTTTCATTTTAATAACTTTAATAAACTTGATAACTGTAAATACTTATGAAATATAGCAATTACTCTTTAACTAAATTACTTCTAAGATTTTTTTCTATCTTCTCAAAAGCACCAGCGATATTTGCTTGATCTGCTTTACTTATTTGATCTATAAAACGCTTGCGAATACTTTCGACATGATCTGGGGCTGCCTTCACAATTGAGTTCCAACCTTTAGTTGTCATCACTGCCCATGTGCCCCTCTTATCTTCATCACATTTGCGGCGCTCTACCCAACCTTTGCCTTCCATATATTTAATACGGTGAGATAACCGACTTCTGGAAAGGATGGTCTTCTCTGCCAAATCTGACATTCGAAGGCTGCGATCTTTGGCATCCGATAGATGGACCAGAATCTCATAATCAGAGAGTGAGAGGCCGTTGGCAGCTAGGTCATCATCAAGGGCTTCAAGCAGACGACGGCTAGCCACAATATATTTACGCCATGCAGATTCCTCAGCAGGTGTTAACCACCTTGGTTCGGTCTGAGATTTTGCTGCCATTTGGTAATTCTAACGGAAAGTTGAATTTTCAACTATCTCGATTTTTGAAAGTGAGAGCAGTATGAAAACTGGAATAGATCGGAAGCTCTTTGATGAAGAGATAAGGCCGCAAGATGACTTATATAGGTATGCCAATGGCGCATGGCTTGCCAACACGATAATTCCAGAAGATCGCTCCAATACCGGCGCTTTCTATGAGGTCTTCCTCAAAGCAGAGGCCCAGGTCAAAGAGATTATTGAATCCAATAGCGGCAAAGTTGGGCGCTTATACAAGTCATTTATGGACGCTAAGAAGATTGAGGCAGATGGAATTAGCCCAATACTCAATGACTTAGCGCTGGTTGAAAAAATCACCGATTCTAAGAGTTTGCTTGAGATCGTCTCCCGATTGGAGATTCATGGTGGCCCCGGGATTTTTGGTACCTATATCTATCCCGATGTTCGCAACTCCACCCAATATGCCATCTATATCTACCAGGGCGGTCTCTCGCTTCCGGACGAGGCTTATTACCGTGAAGATAGCTACCAAGAGATTCGTAGCTCTTTCTTAAAGCATGTCGCCAAGATGTCTGAGATTAGTGGCATTGCAATTGATGGCGATTTGCTTATGAAATTAGAAACTCAAATTGCTAGCTACCACTGGGATAAAGTTAAAGATCGCGACGCTGTCGCTACCTACAATAAAAAGAGTTTGGCCGAGCTAAAAGAGCTAACTCCAAATATTGATTGGAGTTCATACATTGCAGCCGGCGAGATTCCGACTGAAAAGTTCCAAGAGGTAGTAGTCCGTGAACCAGATTTCTTTGAAGGGCTCTCCAAGATTCTTGGTCAATTTGATTTAAACGCTTGGCGCAACTGGCTTCGCTGGCACATCCTCTCTGGCGCAGCTGCCTATTTAAATGAAACGCTGGTCAATCAAAACTTCTCTTTCTACGGAACCACTTTGTCTGGCACCCCAAAAATCCGCGAGCGCTATAAGCGAGCGATTTCTTTGGTTGAAGGCGCGATGGGCGAAGAGGTCGGAAAAGAGTATGTAAAACGCCACTTCCCTGAGCTTTCCAAAGCGAAGATGGAGGTCTTGGTCGCTAATTTACTTAAAGCGTATGAGTTATCCATCAAAGATCTGGATTGGATGAGCGATGAGACCAAAGTCAAAGCACTAGAAAAGTTAGCTAAATTCAATCCCAAAATCGGTTACCCGAACAAATGGCGTGATTACAGCGCGCTAGAAATTGGCGATGACTTACATACCAATTTAAAGAGCGTCGCTAAGTTCGATCGCGATTATCAGATAAATAAATTAGGTGGCCCGATTGACCGCGACGAGTGGGCCATGACTCCACAAACAGTAAATGCCTATTACAACCCGGGCTATAACGAGATTGTCTTCCCGGCGGCAATTTTGCAACCGCCTTTCTTTAACCCAGATGCCGATGATGCCGAAAACTACGGCGCAATCGGAGCAATCATTGGCCACGAAATCGGACATGGTTTTGATGATCAAGGTTCCAGATACGATGGCGATGGCAATTTAAACAATTGGTGGAGCGACCAAGATCGCGCCGAGTTTGAAAAGCGCACTGGCGTTTTGGTTGATCAATATAACCGGCTCTCCCCAAGCGCCGCCCCTGATGTAAAGGTAAATGGCGCTTTTACTTTAGGTGAGAACATCGGAGATTTAGGTGGCATGAATATTGCCATCAAGGCCTACTATCTATCACTTGATGGGAAAGAGGCGCCGGTGATTGATGGCTTTACCCCGATGCAACGTTTCTTTTTATCGTGGGCGCAAAGTTGGCGCAGATTAATTCGTCCGGATGAAGCAAGGCTTCGTATCGCAACTGATCCACATTCACCAGATGAGCACCGATGCAATCAGATAATTAGAAACTTAGATGAATTCTATGAAGCATTTGAAGTTACCGAGTCTGATGCGCTCTATCTCAAAGATCGCGTAAAAATCTGGTGATCCTTTGACCTTTAGCTTTGAAATCCATAAGGAAGCAGGTCGCGCCCGCGTGGGCACGATCAATACTCCGCATGGCCAAATTCAGACTCCGACCTTTAGTCCCGTAGGTACTAAAGCCACTGTTAAATCAGTGTTGCCAGAGTCAATGAAGGATTTAGGTGCACAGGCGCTACTTGCTAATGCTTATCACTTATATCTACAGCCTGGTCCAGATATCTTGGATGATGCAGGTGGCTTAGCAAAGTTCATGTCGTGGGATGGGCCGACCGTTACTGATAGCGGTGGATTTCAAGTTCTCTCTTTAGGTGTTGGATTTAAGAAAGTCTTGGCGATGAACGCTGATACTTTCCGTGCCGATGATGTGATTGCTGATAATAAAGAGCGGTTAGCGCATGTTGATGATGAAGGGGTAACTTTCAAATCTCACCTAGATGGATCGATGCACCGCTTCACTCCAGAGATTTCAATGCAGATCCAACATAAAATCGGTGCCGACATCATGTTTGCATTCGATGAATGCACTACTTTGCATAACACTCGTGGCTACCAGAAGAAGGCGTTAGCGCGCACTCATGCCTGGGCGCTTCGTTGTTTGGATGAACATAAGCGTTTAACTGAATTACGCCACCAGAAGCCATATCAAGCGCTTTACGGGGTAATTCAAGGTGCACAGTACGAAGATTTAAGGCGCCAAGCTGCAAAAGAACTCGGCGAGATTGAATCTTCTGGAATCAAGTTTGATGGCTTTGGTATTGGCGGCGCGTTAGATAAAGAGTCGCTCGGCACCATTGTGGGTTGGGTCAATGACGAACTGCCTATTGAAAAGCCAAAACATTTGCTTGGTATTGGCGCCCCTGAAGATCTCTTCGTTGGCGTCGAAAATGGCATCGACACCTTTGATTGTGTTTTAGCTTCTCGCATTGCCCGCACCTCCGCCGTTTACACAATGGAGGGTCGTTTCAACGTTTCAAATGGCCCGCATCGCCGCGAATTTATTCCTATCGAAGAGAGCTGCGATTGCTACACCTGCCAGAACTACACCCGGGCATATTTAAATCATCTTTTTCGTGCCAAAGAGATGGTGGCGGCGACCCTTGCGACGATTCACAATGAACGTTTCATTGTGCGATTGGTGGATCAGATGCGAGCTTCCTTGTTGGATGGAACTTTCCAAGATTTAAAGCGAGAATTTTTAGGGCGCTATAAACATAAATCAGGTCAAGCTTCAGATTAATTATTAAATTACTTGCCTAGTGCTTCTCTGATTAGTTCGGGATTATCAGTTATCAAAGTATCAACGCCCCATTCAGCTAATTGCACCGCCACTTTTGGATCGTTAACAGTCCAGACATACATCTGCTGCCCCTTTTTCCGGCAACTTTCCACCCAAGCTTTATCAACTAATTCATAAAAAGGCGCAACTACATCTGCATGAAATTTTGGAATTGAACTAAATCGCTTTTCGACTAATTGAACTTTACGTCCTGGAAAGTTACGCATCCGCCAGACCGCTGCTGGCGAAAATGACATAAAGCTCATATCAATTTTGGGATTTAACTCTTTTAACTCTTCCTTTAAACGCTTTTCAAGTAGACCTTTATATTTATTTGGATGCTTAGTTTCAATCAAAACATCTTTATTGGTACCCATGGCAATAGCCATGAATTCTTTAAAGAGTATCGGCTTTGGCGTGGCTTTGGCGATCTGATCCCAAGTCATCTCATTTACATCGCCCGTCATGTTTGTGGTGCGATCCATGGTGTCATCGTGAAAGCAGAAAAGCTTTAAATCTTTAGATAAATGGAGGTCGCATTCAAAGCCATCGCTTACTGGTATCGCGTTTAAATACGCTTCCCTACTCATCTCTGGGTATTTTGCGGAATATCCGCGATGGGCGATGACTCGTGTCATTTTCGAAGTCTATCTATTCGTTGGCGCGCAAACTTCTGGCTCGGAGATTCATGACCCAAAATTGCACTTAGAAATACCAGGATGCTCTTAGCAAGTCGCAACCAGATTCGACCTTTTGCTTTTAGACCAAGTAACTGGCGATCTCTTGGGTCTAACGTGGCGATTGCGGCATTGGCAAAGATAGTAAATGGAATTAACCCAGCTTTTGAAAATGGCGGCTTTAAAATGAATTTAACGACCTCTTTAGTGGTCTCATTTGCCATCAATGCGTTTTTGCGGAAGTAATCTAGCTTTTCTTCCAACTCTGCCAAAGATCTTGGCGCATCGGATAAACCTAAAGGTTCCGCGCTTTTAGCCCACTCGCGCACATATCGATCGGCTGAAGTTTTAAATTTATATCCCAATGAAATGTAAGTTTTTAAGAAGGCATCAGTGAAAGCACAGTGCACCCAAAGTAAATACTCATGTGATTTAGCGGCATAGTCATGTTTTACGCCATCTTTGCCGATGTAGAAACCGGTGACTCTGGAATGCATTTCATTGACGCGCTTCGCCTCTTTTTCAATAAATTCAGAAGCGCCAAATGAAGTGATAGTTAGCCATTTAGTCGTTCCTGCTAATCGTCCAAGTGGATCTTCTTTATATCTTGAATGTTCTGCTACGCCAGCTAGTGCGGCAGGGTGGGCAGCTTGCAAAAGTAGCGCCATTACTCCACCTACGATTGTTGATACACAACCATGAACTTCCCAAACTGCAGATTCTGGACCGAAATATCCTTCATCGGAACCTTCCAGCATTTGATAAGCCCACTTAGGTGCGCCATCTTTTGAGCCAGATACCACTTCACGGAAACGATCAGCGAGCGGTTTAGTCAGCGGGAAATTGCTTAAATCCATCACTTTAGAA
This sequence comes from Candidatus Nanopelagicaceae bacterium, assembly GCA_051006515.1. Taxonomy (GTDB): domain Bacteria; phylum Actinomycetota; class Actinomycetes; order Nanopelagicales; family Nanopelagicaceae; genus ZLKRG08. The sequence continues at coordinate 9,141 of JBPCTD010000096.1, forward strand.
TTTTAGCCAGTAATCCTTCATGTATTTCTCGCCCTCATCGCAGAAGAATGTAACTACAGTTTCTAAGTTATGTTCCTCTTTTAACTTCTTGGCGGCAATTAAGTGCGCGCCAGATGACGGGCCGACAAAGATGCCATGAGTGCGAGCGATTCGGCGCATCTCTTCGATTGAATCATGTGAGTGAATATGAACAAAGCCATCTATCTCATGTTCGTGGCGCTGAATGATGCCTGGAACAAAGCCGTCTGAGATACCTTCGATTAAATGCTTCTCTACTTCACCGCAGGCAATAGTGCAGGATTCTGATGGTTCCAGAGCATAGATTTCACAATCAGGATTAACTGCTTTAAATGCTTTGCCAACGCCAATGATTGTGCCGCCAGTACCGACACCACCCACAACCAATTGCGGCTTGCTTGGAAGTTCTTTCAAAATCTCTTGCGCCAACCATTCGGTGTTTTCGTTGACATTCCATTCGTTATCGAATTGCTGTGGCGCAAAATAACCTGGCTCTTTACCTAAACGTCGACACTCATCTAGCGCTTCGTTAACATGGAAATCACCAATGGTGCGCACTTCAGCGCCAAATGCTTTTGAAATCGCAACGCGTTCTTGGCTTAAACCATTAGGCATTACAACCAACATTTTGTAGCCTTTAACTGCGGCCACCATGGACATGGCATTGCCAGTATTTCCAGAAGAAGCTTCAACAATGGTGTCACCAGGTTTTAATAAACCTTCAGCTTCAGCGCGTTCGATCATGTACTTAGCGATGCGCGCTTTGATGGATCCAGATGGATTTAAGTACTCCATCTTTACCCAGATACCCTCAATATTAATTAGCGGGGTATTTCCAATTGCATCGAGAATATTCTTCATTGAAATCTACTCACCTGCTGTTTTGATTTATTTAACCACTGAGGGTTAATCGTAACGCCCCAGCCTGGTTCAGAAGGAATCTTTACTTTGCCAGCTTCAACCTTAAAGGGGTCGCCTAAAAATAGATCAATCTGCCATGGATAATAATCTTCGCCTTCAATCGAAAACTCTAAGTACTTTCCAGCATTTGTAATTGCGCCCAATAAATGCATCGTGCAAATAGTCACTAATGAAAGATTGGCGCTATGTGGAGTGACTGGCATTCCTGCAGCTTTTGCCATCTCAACAACTTTTAAGGTCCGCCAAATACCGCCCATGTACATTACATCGGGTTGTAAAACATCAACTGCGCGCATATCAATCATGCGACGCCAAGTAGCTAAATCCCAATCTTGTTCGCCACCAGTTACATCAATATCCAAAGCGTCGGTAACTTGCTTGGTCTCTTCTAGCTCCCAATATTTGCAAGGCTCTTCAAAGTGCGAAATTCCTTCATTTTGCAATAATTTTCCAACTTCAATGGCGCGCTTTGGAGAGAAACCAGAATTTCCATCTACCAACTTTGAAATGCCATCGCCAAGAGCGCGAGACACCACTGGCACTACCTCTTCGGTACGCCCTGGCCATTCGTCGACATCGTTGCCGCACTCTGCGCCAACGCGCCATTTAAATGCATCAAATCCATAATCATCACGAAGTTTTACAAAGCGCGCCGCTTCATCTTGTGGCGAGATATCGCGCTTCATCGATGAAGCATATGCACGTAATGCCTTTGGCTTGCCGCCTAATAATTCAACAACTGGTTTGCCAGCAGCTTTACCATGTAAATCCCATAACGCAGTATCAAGACCCGCATTTGCGCGGCAGCGGTAGCTCCCAGGATATTTATGCTCTTTTGCCTCTACCCGATTAATCAAAAACCCAATGTCATCAGCAGGTTGGCCCAAAACCCAAGGTGCAACTTGGCGATGCAAAACTTGCGCAGTGATATCGGCGTTATATGTTGAGGTCTGTCCCCAACCGGTTAATCCTTGATCGGTTTCAACTTTTACAAAGCAGACAAATTCATCGGTATAAGTTTCTACCGATGTTATTTTTCCAAAAGTCATTTAACGAAAACTGCGACTTTGTCTGCTGATACTTCTACGGCAGTTCCAGGTGTTAGACCTGCAGCATCAGAAGATTCCATCTGGGCATTGATCTTGGTGCCATCATTAAGGGTAACCATTATGCGGCAGATTGAGCCCAAGAAAGAAGTAGCTATAACGCGACCATTTCCTGAACTCTTTGCTTTAACTGTCAATGCTTCTGGACGAATTAGCGCAGTGCCAGCACCTGAAGAAATTGAGCCTGGTAGTGTGCTTAAAGTTGTGCCAAAGACGCTAATCGCACCGCTCTTTACTTCCACCCTAACTTGATTGGTAAGACCTACGAACTCAGCTACGAAAGAAGTTGCTGGGCGATCATAAAGCTCTGCTGGCGCTGCAATCTGTTCTAGTAAACCATTACGCATAACTCCTACGCGATCAGCGATACCAAGTGCTTCTTCTTGGTCGTGAGTTACGAACAAAGTGGTGGTACCGAGTTCTAACTGGATACGACGAATTTCATCGCGCAACTGCGTGCGTACTTTGGCATCGAGCGCCGAAAGTGGTTCGTCTAGCAAAAGTACTTGTGGTGAAATTGCGAGCGCGCGAGCTAACGCAATGCGCTGCTGCTGGCCACCTGACATCTGATGTGGGTAATGGTTGGCATGTGTTGAAAGTCCAACAAGTTCAAGTAATTCATTAGAGCGAGCTTTGCGCTTATCAGATGCGGTTTTATGCGCACTTAGCTTTAAACCGTATTCGACATTTTCACGTGCAGTCATATGTGGGAATAGTGAGTAAGCCTGAAAGACCATTCCCATATTGCGCTTATTTGGCGCCGTAAATGTAATGTCTTTGCCATCAACGATGATCTGACCGCGATCTAGCTCTTGCAAACCTGCTAAGGCGCGAAGCGCTGTGGTCTTGCCGCAACCTGATGGACCAAGAAGCGCGACGAACTCACCTTTGGCAATATCTAAAGTCAAACCATCTAAAGCCTTTACTTGGCCAAAGTGTTTGGCGATGTCTACCAACTGTACGTATGAAGAGCTCACTTCATTTCCTTTCGGTTAAGCAACGTCAACATCTAAGACCTCTTTTTGACGCTTCTTCTGCGGGATAGCTAATAACAAGATCAAAACAAAAATGATTGAGGCAAGTGAAACTGCGACTGCCACGTTGCCACTGGTACGACCGATTTGGGCGATAACCACCTGGAATGTCTTGTAGTTCAATAAGTTTGAAATTGTGAACTCTCCAAGCACTAAGGCGATTGCGATAAACGAACCATTTAAGATTCCAGTGCGCAAAGTTGGCATGATTACCCCAGCCATCATTCGAGAAGTTGATGCACCCAAAGTTCGAGCAGCTTCTGCCAAAGTATGGATATCTGCCGCATCTAGCGCTGCTGATAGCGACCTATAGGTATAAGGCAGGATTAACATTGAATAAACCAGCGAAAGCGTAATTGGAGATTCTGTGATGTTTATGGCGATCCATCTATAGAGTGGCGCGATACCTACCACAATCACAATTGCGGGAATCGCAAGTGGAATCAAACAAATCAATTCAACAATCCGCTTTAGTTTTGGCAATTTCAAGTGAACCCAGACCACTGTCGGCACAATCAAAACCAATATCAAAAACATCACAATTAAGGCGCTAACCATCGACCTTACTACTGCAATTGTTAAATCAGGTTGGCTTGGAATTACTTTCCAAGCATCTAGAGTGCGACCTTTTTGGAAGAAAGCAAATGGTTTTGTGGAGAAATCGAACATTGAATAGAGAGGCAGAATTAAGTAGCTACCAACTATTAAAATAATTGATGCTCGCCATAGCTTTACCTTCCAAGTGCGCTTCATCGTGATGACTCCCAGCGACTTACTCGGCGACGAATTTGCGCATAGATGGCCATTGCAATAATCACAACTACCACCATAAACATCGATAATGCTTTCGCCACTTGCGGATTAGCACCGCCAACCTCGCTTGAGAGCGCATTACCAATTTGAAGCGGAGTCAAGAAATCTGACATGTTGATTAAAACTGCCGCAGTTGCATATGCCGAGAAAGAATTAACAAATAGCAAGAGCATCGCACCAAAAAATGAAGGGGTTAATACCGGAATGCCAACTCGAATCCAGAATTCAAGAGTTCGGCCACCTAGGGAATCTGATGCTTCGCGCCATTGCGGTTTCATGTTTTCAATTGTTGGTAAGAAAACTAGAACCATTAATGGAATCTGGAAAAAAGTGTAAACAACAGCTAAGCCGTTGATTGTATAAAGCCATGCTGATTGTGCAAGAAAACTATCTGGCGCTAATTTAACGGCAAGCGATGAAACCACACCGTTAAATCCGAAAGTCGCTAGAAAAGCAAAGACCAACATCACGCCGCCAAATTGGGCGAGAACCGAAGAAAGTGCAACCGCGAAACGATAAAAAATGCCACCTGGTTTTGCGGTGGCTAAAGTCCAAGCAAATAAACCGCCCAGAATTGAACCCAAAATTGCGGTCTTAATGGAAATTTCCATGGAATTTCCAAATGCGCTACGGACTATTGGATCATTAAATAATTCAGCTACTTTGCCTGGATTGTAAACACCATTTTCATCACGGAAAGCGCCTGTAACTACGCTGTAAGTTGGATAAAGCAAGAAAATTCCGGTAAAGATAAAGAATGGAATTACTCCAAGATATGCGCTGCGTTTTCTCCAATACCGAGAACCGGTACTGCTGTTAGCAGTACCGGTTCCCTGGTTTTGAATTTTTGCCATTTAGAAATTAATTAATCAAATTACCTTGATTAGTTAGTTCCTACAGCATCTGGCCATGCAGTCTTTAGGTATGCACGAGCCTTGGTTGATTGATCTCCAGTCGCCTTCAATGGAGCAACCTTGCTTCGTCCAATTGCGGCAATACCCGCAGCTGGAGCGCGCTTGGTCTTAACCATCCAGATCCAAAGAGTTGGAGTAGCTCCACCTTGTGCCCAGATTGATGCGCCTTCTTCACCCAGGGTGTATTCCATCCATAGACGAGCGCAAGCTGGGTGTGGTGCCCATGCAGAAACTGCTGAGTTATAAGTTGAGCCTAATGATGCAGGAGTAAACATCTTCCATGACTTTCCAGCTTTAGCAAATTCCTTTGCGATACCAGCTGAAATGTAACCGTTGTCCATAACTACAGGTGTCTGACCTGAAGCGATGGTTGCTTGTGTTGGGTTTACGTTAATGAAGTTACCTGCTTGCTTTAACTTCTTGAACCATGCAACTGCAGGTGAAATATCATCAAGTGTTCCACCTAGAGCTAGGTTGACCATGAAGATTGAGTTCAAACCAGCAGATGAACCTTGTGGGTCACCGTTGATTGTTACTTTGCCTTTGAATGCTGGCTTCAATAGATCATCTAGCTTGGTAATTGTGCCAAGTGATCCGTCATAACCAATAGTCATTGTTCCGGTGTAGTTAGGTGTGTACTCAGCTGAAGGAACATCGGTTGCACCGAGGTTGTTCTTCCAGTTACGTACTTTGTAAGGAGCAAAAATTCCAGTGCCTTTGTATTTGTCAGCTACTGCAAGTCCGATATCAAATACGTCTGGTGAGCGGTTGGTGCCTTTTAGACGATTTGCCGCATCAATCTCATCTTGTGATGAACCCTCTGGATCAGCCTCATCAATCTTTACGCCGTACTTTGCCTTAAAGCCTGCAATCATGTCGCCATAGTTTGCCCAGTAATGTGGCAATGCGATGACGTTTAGTTGGCCTTCCTTCTTGCACTCTGCAGCTAAACCAGAGATACCGCCTGCTTGTGAGGCGCTGGTTGCGGTTGCGAACTTATTTGCGCTCGCGGCAGTCGCAGAGGTCAGTGTCGGAACAACCATTGCTGCGGAAACTGTAGCTACTACAGCAACCTTAGCTAGTTTTGAAAACTTCACTGTTTTCTCCTTAATTTATTAGTTTGTTTGGAGTATTACTTTTGGAGTATTACTTTAAGTATTCAGTTGTGTGGGGTATTTAGTTGTAATCCAAACACTGAAAATTCACGTGATGCTTTTCAGAATCTGGAATTCTTTTTGGATTTATTTGGGGAACTCCTAGGGGCAGATATTTAATTTAACTGGTCAGTCAAATACCAATACGTTTCTGGCCCCCTCGCCTGCCCTCAACCGATTGAAGGCCTCATCAAGACCCCCTAAACCTATGCGTTCACTGATGAGTTCGTCTAGGAATAATTGCCCAGAAAGATAACTTTTTACTAACGAAATCACATCCTCCTGGAGGTTGGCGGAGCCAAAGTAGCAACCTTTTATCGATTGCTCATTGACAAATGGGCCAGCATCTAGAGTTATTTGAGCGCCATTTTTCAACAATCCGACAAGGGTCAATTGGCCTTGGACGCCTGTAGCAAGCCAAGCTTGAGAAATTGTCGCTTCGCGCCCTGATGCCTCAAAGACATAATCAGCTCCACCGCAGATTGATTTAATTGCCGCAACCGGATCTTCCTTGCTGGCGTTGATCGCATGGGTCGCACCAAGTTTCTTAGCAATCTCTAATTTTTCATCGCTGATATCAACGGCGATGATGGTCTTTGCGCCAACTATGCGCGCCCCTTGAATGCTATTTAATCCGACTCCGCCGCAACCAAAAACCGCAACTGATGAACCGCTCCTCACCTTTGCAGTATTTACCACTGCGCCATAACCAGTGAGAACTGCACAGCTAAGTAGGGCTGCTCTATCAAGCGGCATCTCTTTTGGAATTACAACTGCGCCGCTTGCAGGTACTACTGCATATTCTGCAAATGATGCCACGCATAGGAATTGATTTATTTTTTCGCCATTTTCCGAAAGTCGGCTGCTCTTATCAAAAAGGCCTCCTACTGACATTGCATCTCCTGCAGTCGCGCAGAAGTTCGGCACGCCTTTTTTACACCACTCGCAGTTTCCGCAATTAGGCACAATTGACATCACCACATGATCGCCAACATTTATACCTTTTACATCTGGACCAACTTCTGTGACTACTCCTGCTGCTTCATGACCAATAACTGCTGGAAAAGGGACCAGCTTTCGCTTGCCATCAATTGCGTTTAAATCGCTGGCGCATAAACCGCTCGCTGCAACTTTAACCAAGATTTCTCCTGATTTTGGCTTATCTATATCAATCTCGGTAATACGAAAATCCTTACCGACTTCATCCAAGACTGCAGCTTTGATTTTCAATTGAATTCCCCTTCAAATTGTTTGAATGTAGATCGAATGTTGATTGGAATGCGTGATTCAACTACTGGAAAGTACACCTGGTTCGCATCGTGCGAAAGTATTTTTACTGACATTTCAGCTAAATTAGGTTAAATTTTCCCCACAAATGAAACGGTGGTTCACATGACGCAACGAGTTCAATCAGTCGAAAGAGCGCTTGGATTGCTAGATGCACTTGCTAGTGCAACTGTGCCACCAACAATTCCTGAACTTGCACGTGCTGCAAAAGTAAATCGCGCTACTGCATGGCGATTAATGAATACTTTGGTTCATTTTGAATTAGCCGAAAGAGATGATGCCACTGGCACTTTCAAAGTTGGGCCTGGAGCGCTTCGTCTGGCAGCAGCTACTGATAACACCAGTTTTGTTCGAAGGTCGAGACCATTACTCGAAAAAGTTGCTGCCAAAACTGGTGGTTCGGCATTTCTCGAAATCGCGACTCGAGGCGATCTAGTTGTAATGGATCAAGTCAGATCAAATTCTCCAATCCAGGTATATCTGGCTGGCTTAGAAGTGCCGTTGCAATGCGGACCGGTTGGAAAACTTTATTTAGCAACATTAAATGATGACGAACTTGGCCAATTCCTAAAAGGCAAGCTAGCTGCCTTAACTAAATACACCGTGATCAAACCTATTCAATTAAAGAATGAAATTTTGGAAGCCCGCGTTACTGGAGTTGCGTTTAACTATAAAGAACATCGCGAAGAATGGTGTGGAATCTCTGCGGCGGTAAAAGATAGAGCTGGCCGAACCGTGGCATATTTAAATGTCACACTTCCTACATTTAATACCACTAAAGAGAAATTGAAATCGTTATCGCCGATTGTGGCAGGGGCGGCTCAAGAACTCGGAACCCTCTTTTCAAAGCGCGCTTAATCGAGGTTTTACGCCATTTTTTCGTAGGCTGGCAGAGTCAAGAAATCCAAGTATTCATCGCTTATCGCGCATGCCATAAAAGTCTCTTTGGCAGCTTGGTACTTTAAAGGATCCCCTAATTTAGCTACCTCTTCATTGGTTAACTGCTCCACTAAATCCTTCGTAATCAATCGACCATCTTGCAGGGCAGTTTGGTTATGAATCCACTGCCAGATCTGGCTTCTAGATATTTCTGCGGTGGCCGCATCTTCCATTAAATTGAATATCGCTACCGCGCCAACGCCGCGCAGCCAACTTTCTAGATATTGGATTGAGACGCTGATGTTATTTCTAAGACCCGTTTCGGTAACTGTTCCTGGGGTTGCTTTAACATTCAGTAAGTCAGCTGCAGTTATAGCTACTTCATCTCGTTTGCGATCAATTTGATTTGGTTTATCACCTAAGACTTTGGTGAATTCACTTCGGCAAAGTTCCACCATTCCAGGATGAGCGACCCATGAACCATCAAATCCATCGTTTGCTTCACGTGATTTATCAGCTTGTACTTTGGCAAAAGCAACTTCATTAATTGCCGGATCAGAACTTGGAATAAATGCGGCCATGCCACCTATTGCTGATGCGCCACGTTTGTGACAGGTTTTGACTAATAGCTCAGTGTAGGCGCGCATAAACGGCACAGTCATCGTTACTGAATTTCGCTCTGGTAATACAAAATCTTTACCGCTGGTGCGATGGGTTTTGATTACGCTAAACATGTAATCCCAACGACCTGCATTTAATCCTGCACAATGTTCGCGCAATTCATAAAGAATCTCATCCATCTGAAATGCCGCTGGATATGTTTCGATTAAAACAGTCGCTCTAATCGTGCCTCTAGGAATCCCGATATGTTCTTGCGCAATTAGGAATGCTTCATTCCATAGCTTTGCCTCTAAATATGATTCAAGCTTGGCCAAGTAAAAGTAAGGACCTAAGCCATTTTCAATCTGCAGTTTGGCGCTATTTGCCATGTACAGCGCAAAATCAACAAATGAGCCTGAGGTAATTTCACCATCGACCAAAATATGTTTTTCTGGTAAATGCAATCCACGTGGACGCATCACAATTGTGGCAAGTGGGGCATCTTTCTTAAGTTCATAGCGTTTGCCAGCTTCGTTAGTAAATTCGATTGTGCCGCGGATGGCATCATTTAGATTTATTTGACCTTGGACCACATTCTCCCAATTTGGAGTTGTTGAATCTTCTTGATCAGCTAGCCAAACTCTTGCTCCAGAGTTGAGCGCATTAATTGTCATTTTTCGTTCAGTAGGTCCGGTAATCTCTACTCGACGATCTTTAAGTCCAGGTGCAAGTGGTGCGACTTGCCAAGTTAAATCTTCTCTAATTGCCCTAGTCTCTTCCAGAAAATCTAACTCTTTGCCAGCTGCAATCTCTTGAACTCTTCTGCTTCTAGCAGCAAGGAGTTGTAAACGTTCTGGATTTAATGACTTATGAAGTTTCTCGATTAATGCGAGCGCGCTTTCGGTAAATACTTCATCTTGGCGGTCAATTTTGCCGCCAGTAATCTGAATAGCCATGGCTCAATGCTATTTTGCGCTGCCCTAAGCACCGCAACTATCTGGTTGCGCCTATTGCAACGCTGGTGCGATAAAGCGCTTGCCAATGCCATCTCTGGCAAATGCAATCAAAGTTAAGTCGAATTCATGAGCTAATTCGATGGCAAGCGAAGTTGGTGCGCTTACTCCAACCATTGCAGATACGCCAGCGGTGACGCACTTCTGGACAATTTCGTAGCCAATGCGACCAGATACCACTATGGTCCAATCGCTCAAAGGTAAATGTCCGTCCATTAACGCTTGGCCAATTACTTTATCGACAGCGTTATGTCTTCCGACATCCTCTTTTGAGTATTTGATTTCGCCCTGCGGATTAATCAGTAACGCAGCATGTAGCCCACCGGTTTTAGAAAATATTGCTTGATTCTTATTTAAAAGCTGCGTTAGTTTTGAAAGTTCGGCATCACTTTTAGTCGAAGGAGATACTTTTTTAATTCCCCGTTTATGTAAGTCAGAGATATTCTCAGAGCCGCAAACACCACAGGCAGAGTTCATCGTAAATCTTCGATCCATCTGCCGCGAGAATTCAGGGGCATCAGCGGTCACCTCTGCAATGACAACATTTGCTCTCTGTCTTGGCGTTAATGAGCGATCACCGCAGACTTTCACGGTAATCAATTGATTTGGATCGCTTAAGAAACCTTCACCCCAGAGAAATCCTGCAGCTAATTGCAGATCGGCACCTGGGGTACGCATAGTGATACCTAATTGCTGTTCGATATCACCTTTTTTGATCCTGATTTCAAGAGGTTCTTCAACTACGACTTGGTCTGAAGTTTCAGTATCGGAATCGCTACGTTTTACTTTTACCTTTTGGATAGCAGAAGGTGCTTGATCACTTGCCATGAATGTAGAACTCAGATTTATCTGCTGGCAAAGTTCCTTTACCAATTATTAAATCAGCAGCACGCTCGGCCACCATCATCACCGGTGCGTAGATATTGCCATTTGTAACATATGGAAATACTGAGGCATCAACTACTCGTAAGCCTTCGACGCCGTGAACTTTCATGGTTGATGGATCTACTACTGACATATCGTCAGTTCCCATCTTTGCGGTGCAGGATGGATGTAACGCAGTTTCGGCATCTTTGCGAACCCAATCCAAAATTTCTTCATCACTTTGAACACTTGAGCCAGGTGAAGTTTCTCCAGCATTCATCTCCTGCATTGCAGGTTGCGTCATGATAGAGCGAGCTTGGCGAATAGCTTCGATCCACTCTCGACGATCTTGATCGGTAGATAGATAGTTAAAGAGCATCCGAGGTTTATCAAGTGGATCGGTGCTTCGGATTTTTAACCAGCCACGTGAATCCGAATACATCGGCCCAATATGGAATTGATATCCATGGCCACCCTTAGGACCAGTTCCGTCATATCTAATTGCAAGTGGCAAGAAGTGGTACATCAGATTTGGATAGGCCACTTCATCATTACTTCTAGTAAATCCACCTGCTTCAAAATGATTGGTTGCACCTGGGCCAGTTCGGAAAAATAACCATAGGAAACCAATCCATGGTCGCTTCCAGAATTTAAGTGACGGTTGCTGAGTCACTGGTTGTTTGCATTTGTACTGTACGTAAACTTCTAAGTGATCTTGCAGATTAGCGCCAACTCCAGGTAAGTGATGAACCATATTTACGCCTAGCGGCTTTAAATCATTCTCATTTCCGATTCCAGATAATTGAAGCAATTGTGGTGAGTTGATCGAACCACCGCAGAGAATTACCTCTTTACTTCTAATGGTCACTTTCTTGCCACGAATCAACGCTTCCACGCCAACTGCGGTCTTGCCCTCAAAGAGGACTTTGGTGACCATCACACGAGTTTTCACTTCTAAATTCTTACGCTTTAACACTGGATACAAGTATGCGCGAGATGCACTTAAACGACGTCCGCGATAGATGTTTCGATCAAATCGAGCAAATCCTTCTTGGCGAAATCCATTTACATCTTTAGTTATATTAAATCCGGCTTGCTGGACCGCTTCGAAGAATGCTTTGAATAATGGGCCTTTTGATGGTCCACGCTCCAATTTAAGGGGACCATTACCACCACGAAGTTCTCCATTGGGATCTGCTAAGCAATTCTCCATCTTTTTGAAATATGGCAAGCAATGTGCAAAATCCCAATCTTGCATCCCGGCATCTTTTGACCAGCGTTCGTAATCAAGTGGATTTCCTCGTTGAAATATCTGACCGTTAATTGAAGATGAGCCACCTAAAACTTTTCCACGCGCATGATAGATCTTGCGGCCATTCATAAATGGTTCTGGTTCGGATTCGTACATCCAGTCGTAAAACTTGCTACCAATCGGAAATGCCAAACCTGCAGGCATATGTATGAAGACATCCCACTTGTAATCACGGCGTCCCGCTTCGAGTACTAAAACCTCTTTGCTGGGATCTGCACTCAATCTATTGGCTAACACACAGCCGGCAGAGCCACCACCAACGATGATGTAGTCGTATGTCTTCAAGAACTTCCCCGTTCTAAAATAAAACTGCCCACCCGATTCTAGCCAGGTGGGCAGTTTTTTACTGCTTATGTTTTTGGATTATTACTTACCCAACCAGGCCTTGACTTTATCTTGGTTAGCATCAATCCACTTTTGGGCTGCCTCTTCTGGCTTCATTCCACCTTCGATATCAGCCGCTACTGAGTTCTGATCAGCATTTGTCCATTGCCAATTCTTGATTAGCGATGCAAATGGTGAACCAGAGTCCATCAACTTCTTTGAAGCTAATTTGATCAAAGGAGTCTCTGGATAATCAGTTAGACCTGATGCCTTTGCAGCATCGGTCCAATCACTTGCTGGGAAGTTAACGCGAGCCTTATCAAGGCCAGGTAACTTCACGAATAGCGTGCCTGGCTCCCACCAATAAATCAAAGCTGGAGTCTTATTCTCTTCTGCCTTGGTTATGGTTTCGATAAGCGCTGCCTCTGAACCAGTTGAAATTGCTTTGAAGTTCAACTTATTTGCCGCGATCATCTTCTCGCCAATGGTGGTGTATCCCGGTGGGCCTTCATACCAAGCGCCTTTTCCACCAGAGTCTGCAGTCTTAAATAGATCTGCATACTTATTTAAATTCTTTGAATCGGTGATATCAGGATATTTCTCGACCATCCAAGGTGCGACATACATTCCGATCTTTCCGATGTTGCCATTTGGACCAACTTCAACAATTGCTCCGCGGTCTACCCATTCTTTCCAACGTCCGCCGCCCCAGTCTTCAATAATTACATCGACTGTGCCAGCTTCCATCGCATCATAGGTAACGCCTGCTTCTGCAAGTGTGGTCTGATTGATGGTGCAACCGAGTTCTTTCTTTGCAACCTCTGCAACTACTTGTGCTGATGCGGTGTAGCCATTCCATGCATGCATAGCCATTGTCCATGTTCCACAATCGCCTGATGCCTTATTGCCACTTGAACCACATGCAGTTAACACAAGAGAGAATGCGAAGATTGATGATGCAACGGCTAATTTACGGCCATGCTTTAATCTCATTACCCCTCCTTGGATAATCAAAGTGTGGTGAAAGCCTAAGCGTTACTTAGGCCACATGGAAGGGTGAAACGAAGTTTTTTTATACGCGTCTAGCTGCTGCTTGGGCAATACGGTCAATCATGATTCCGAGTAGCAAAATTACAAATCCTGCCACCAAACCTTTGCCCTGGAGTTCTGGCTTGGAACTACCAAGAATCACTAAATATCCCAACCCACCAGAGCCAACAAAGCCGCCAATAACGATAACTGCAAGCACGAAGATCATTCCTTGATTTGTTGCTAATAAGAGCGCTTTCTTCGATGCTGGCAATTGCACTTTAGTGATTATCTGTCGAACGTTAGATCCTGCTGCGGTAGCAGCTTCTACTATTGAAGCTGGGACAGTTCGAATACCTTCGCCCACAATTTTAACTACCACTGGAATTGAATAAATAATGCCGGTAGCGATCGCGGTAAATCTAGTTGGACCAAAGAGACCAAGCATTGGTACTAAATACACGAAAGCTGGAAGTGTTTGTCCTGCATCTAAAAACGGGCGTAAGAAAGAATCCGCTCTGTTGCTTCGACCAACCCAAATGCCAAGTGCCACACCAACAATCATTGTCAAAATCGTGGCCACAATTGTTTGCGTTAATGTAATCATTGCATCAAACCAGATACCAGAAGCCACAATAGCTATGAGCAGAGCAAAAGAGAGAATGGCAACTCGCACTCCGCCAAGTAGCAAAGCAATCAAAACAATCATTGAAATAGTTAAATACCACGGTGCTTGTGCTAAAACATTTTCAATAGGATTAAGTACCCAAATAGAAATTAAATCCTTAAAACCTATAGTGGCAAAGTAGAAATCAGTTGTTAGAAACTCGGTGAAACTATTGGTCACGTTCTCAACTTGGGTTGCCACATTGAAATTAGCAGGAAAAACTGCAAGCGAATTAATAAACGAAGATCCAATCGTCGAAATTAAAGCGACAACGCCAGCAATAGCTACTTTAATTCTCCGCATTTTTAATTGCTTTGGCGTTGGCGGGATAAAAGATTGCTGCTTACGAGCAGCGGCGCTGGTAGCGCGATCTAACATAATGGCCAGAAAAACTACTGCTAGTCCCGCGACAAAGCCGCGGCCGGTATTACGAATAATTAAAGCATCAATAACTGGTTTGCCAAGACCTGGAGCGGCGATCAAAGCTGCAATGACCACAAATGAAAGTGCCGCCATAACAGTTTGATTGATGCCAAGCACAATCATCTGCTTTGCCATGGGCAATTGCACTTTAGCTAAAGTTTGTTTTTCTGTCGCACCCATAGAAATCGAAGCTTCTACCGGCGAAAAATTCAACGAGCGGATGGCATGAGAAGTAATGCGGATTGCAATCGGGATGCTGTAAACCATTGTTGCCACAGTTGCAGCTGCAACACCAATCATGAAAAAGAGTGCAAGTGGTGCCAAATAAACCAAGGTGGGCAAAATCTGTGCTAAATCAAGAATTGGAGTTAGCGCTTTTAACGCACGATCAGATAGTCCTGCCCAGATTCCAAGTGGAATTCCAATTGCTAAAGAGAGCAATACTGCCGCAATAGTCATAGCAATCGTATCCATGGTGAATTGCCACATTCCAAGAGCGCCACAACCTAATAAAAGCGCAACTGCAAGTAGTGCGATTCGTAATCTACTTGTGGCATAGCAAATGAATGCAATAAGAGCGATTACACCGAACCATCCGATGTATGGCGCAGCTGCGCCATTTGTTGGAACTGAAATCAAAGTTCTAATGGCTTCAACAAAGCCATTAATAAATAATCTGATGGGGTTAAAGAAATAGATAAAAATCGGGCTCTTTGTTCGATTGCCACGAATGGAATCGGCAGCATCCCCAAAAACACTAGTGACTGGAGAATTTTCAGCAATGGAAAGTTCTAAAGTATCTCTACCTTGAAAAACTTTGGCCAAAATAAACCAGAGCGCCACCAACCCAAGTAGTACCGAACCTTTTCTCTGCTGTAAGCGTTCCAGCATTAATTAACACCTGCAATTAAGCCCAAAACATCTTCAGCCGAAACTACGCCTATAGATTTGCCATTTTCAATGACATGGATTGGATGATGGGCTTCCATGATCTTTGGTGTTGCTTCTCGAATAATGGTATTTGAAGCCAGTTCAACATTTGCAGCGCTCTCATCAGCACGAAGCGGCCTAGCTAAATATTTCAAAGTAAGCACGTGAGACTTTGCAATATCCCGCACGAAATTAGCAACGTAATCATCTTTTGGATTTGCGACTAGTTCTTCTGGAGTACCAACTTGAATCAAAGCTCCATCGCGCATGATTGCAATGCGGTCGCCTACTTTGGCTGCCTCTTGTAAATCATGAGTAATAAAGACCATGGTTTTGCCTAATTCATGATGCAAACGAATTACTTCGTTCTGCATATCGCGGCGAATCAAAGGATCTAGCGCGCTAAAAGGTTCATCTAAGAACATAATTTCTGGATCTACTGCAAGTGCGCGCGCTAAACCAACACGCTGCTGCATACCGCCAGATAACTGCTCTGGATAAGCTTCTGAGTAGCCTTGCAAACCAACTAATTCGATAACTTCATGAGCACGCTTATGGCGATCAGCTTTAGAAACTCCGTTAATTTCTAACGAGTAGCTGATGTTGTCTACAACTTTACGATGTGGCAGTAGGCCAAAATGTTGAAAAACCATAGAGAACTTGGTGCGACGTAATTCGCGTAAGCGCTTAGCGTCAACTTGCAAAATATCTTCACCATCAAAAATCAATTCGCCTTTGGTCGGCTCAATTAATCGAGTCATGCAACGAACTAAAGTAGATTTGCCTGATCCCGATAAACCCATGACTACGAAAACTTCACCTTTGGCAACTTCAAAAGAAACATCGCGTACGGCAATGGTGTTGCCTGTTTTATTTCGAAGTTCAGTGCGACTTAAATTGGCATCTGGGCTACCGATTAATTTATCTGCATTTGGTCCGAAAACTTTCCAAACGTTTCGAACTGAGATCATCGATGACAATCTAACCTCCGTAGCGGTTAGTTGTCTGAAAACCAACCTGACTTAGAAGGCCTATTGTTGGTCCAAATGTGCTTACTTTCAAGGTATTCCTGCAGCCCATGTTCGCCTAATTCGCGACCGATGCCTGAAGCTTTGAAACCACCCCATTCAGCTTGTGGTTTATAAGGGCCAAAATCATTGATCCAAACAGTTCCATGGCGTAGCGCTCTAGAAACACGATTTGCCTTTGCAATATCGCCACTCCAGACCGCGCCACTTAACCCATAAATTGTGTCATTTCCAAGTGCAATCGCTTCAGCTTCAGTTTCAAAAGTTTCAACTGTAACTATTGGACCGAATGACTCATCTTGTACGCAACTCATTTTGGTATTGCAGCCATCTAAAACTGTTGGCGGGAAATAATTGCCTTTGGCATATGCGCCATCACTTAAAATCTTGCCACCTACCAATAACTTTGCACCTTCTGCTACGCCTTTGTCGACGTACTCTTGAACTTTTTTCAAGTGGTTAGCGCTAATTAATGGACCGGTTTCGGTTGCGGGATCATCTGGTCCGCCAACTTTTATTTGCTTTGCTCTGCGAACGATTTCAGTGACCACTTGTTCGTGAATTGATTTCTCAACAATCAATCTGGTGCCGGCAGAACATACTTGACCTGAATGTAGGAAAGCCGCGGTTACTGCATAATCTATTGCCGCATCCAGATTAGCATCGGCAAAAATGATATTTGGATTTTTACCGCCTAATTCAAGGGCCACTTTCTTTATTGTTTTAGCTGCCATAGTCATGATGCGCTGACCAATTGCCAATGAACCAGTAAAGGAGACTAAATCAACGCGCGGATCGCTGGTTAATGAATCCCCGATTACCGAGCCTCGACCTAAAACTAGATTTGCCACTCCTGAAGGCACTCCAGCTTCGTCAATTAATTTAAATAAATGGATTGCAGTTGATGGCGTAAGTTCTGCAGGCTTTACTATAAATGTGCAACCTGCAACTAAAGCAGGCGCAACTTTCCAAGAAACTTGTAGCAATGGATAGTTCCATGGACCAATCAGAGAACAGACTCCGATTGGCTCTTGAACTACGCGAGAATCAATGTTTTCTTGGCCAATTTCGACTTTTCGCTCGTGCGCTCTTGCTCCGATATTTGCAAAGTGTCGAAAACAGGCAATGACATCGATGATGTCATATTCTGCTTCCACTAAGCGCTTGCCAGTATCTTCGCTTTCAAATTTGGCTAATATCTTTAGATCGCGCTCCATCAAATCTGCGATCCTTGATACTAATTGAGCGCGCTTTTCAAAGCTCCAATGCGGAAACTCTCCTTGGTCAAATGCCTTTCTAGCGGCAGTTAACGCAAGCTCTACATCTTCTACTCCAGCTTCCGCAACGGTACAAACTAGATGACCATCAGCTGGACTGATTACATCCCAAGTATGGCCAGCACTTGCTGCTTGCCACTTGCCTTCGATGTAGAGAGTTTCGGACATTTTCAACTTTAACTAATCTAACTCGCTCTTTCGTTTAGCAACGTAATCGGTAAGACCTGTAAGTACTGATGTATCAATCTCTGGCTGTTCGTACTCTTCTAACTTCTTCTTCCAGATCTCTTCCGCGCGAGCGCGAGTGTCCTTTGCGCCTAAACGATTCCATCGTTCGTAGTTATCGCTATTGGTTAGGAACGGACGATAGAAGCAATCGCGGAAACGCTCCATGGTGTGCGCTGCACCTAAGAAGTGTCCACCATGGCCTACTTCAAGGTGTGCATCAAATGCCAATGATCCTTCATTGAATTCAAGTGGTGTGAATTCCGCTTGAAGTGCTTGCAGGATTTCAATATCAACAATGAATTTGTCATAGGAAGAAACCAAACCGCCTTCTAGCCAGCCATCCGTGTGCATTACCCAGTTGGTGCCTGCTAAAAATGTTGGCAACATCGTCATAATTGTTTGGTATCCAGCTTGTGCATCTACAGATTGTGATGAGTTCAAGCCTCCACCGCCACGGAAAGGCAAGTTAAAACTACGTGCAATTTGGCCGGTGCAGAGTAATCCGATACCTGATTCTGGAGTACCAAATTGCGGTGATCCAGATTGCATATCAACATTTGATAAGAAGGAGCCAAATACCACTGGCGTGCCAGGACGAAGCAACTGTGCCAAAGCAATACCGGTTAGCGCTTCGGCAATTTGTTGCGCCAAAGTTGCTGGAATTGTTACTGGAGACATCGCGCCCATCAATAAGAATGGCGTGAACACCACTGGTTGGCCTGCCAATGCATATTCGCGCATTGAATCCAACATACGATCATCCCAACGAAGTGGTGAGTTGCAGTTAACCAAAGAAATTAGCGCTGGCATCTCCTCGATGGCTTTGCGGCCACCATGAATAATTTCTGTCATAGCAATAACATCTTTTGCATTCTCTGCGGTTACAACATTGCCCATAAAGAATTTGTCAGTCAAAGTTGCTTGCGCAAAGACCATATCTAAATGGCGAGAATCTAGTGATAGATCATTTGGTTCTACAACTACGCCACCAACAGAATCGAGTGCATCGAAACTTTGAGCTAACCTGCAGAAATTTTCAAAATCTTTAAATGTGCCGTCGCGACGGGTGCTACCTTCAAGAACGAATGGTGGACCATAAACGCCACCAAAGACCATGGCATCTCCGCCAATATGTACATTGCGTTTTGGATTTCGTGCGCGAAGATCGAATTCCTTTGGCGCTTTTGCAACTTGCTTCAATATCCACTCTGGATCGAACTTAACGTTCTCGCCGCTAACCTCTTGTCCGGCCTCTTTCAGCATTTCAACTGCCCAAGGGCTTGCAAACTCGATTCCAATTTCGGAGACGATTCGCTTCCATCCCGCAGTTAGGGTTGCCATTGATTCCTCGGAGAGGATTTCATAACGAGGCATTTTGTTAATAAACATTTCGCGCGCCTTTCGCTCTTGACCGAAGTCAACCATAGAGAATACGCTCAGATAATGGAACAGCCGTTCCATATGTTGGAACTCTTTTTTCTGGCTTTAGTCGAAGGGGAAACATGGCGCTCACCGGTACACAAGCGGTTGATCGCGCGACCTCTTTATTAATTGCAATTTTAAATGCGCCAAAGCCACCGCTACTTTCGGAATTAGCTCGCGAACTGCATTTACCAAAATCCACTACTTCAAGAATTTTAGGTGCGTTAGAACGCCAAGGTTTAATCCGCAGAGATCGAGACGGTGCATACATAGGCGGCGATGTATTGATGCGCTTTGCCTCTCTGCAAAATCAAGATTCCACATTGGTAAACAAAATGCGCTCAGTTCTTGAAAGTCTAGCCGCTAAAACTTCTGAATCTATTAACTTAGCGATTCCTGGTAATAACGAATTAAAGTTAATTGATCAGGTTGATGGGCAATATTTATTAGGTGCTACAAATTGGGTAGGCCGCCATGTTCCCTATCACGCTTCTGCTCTGGGTAAAGTTTTATTGGCATTTGGCGCAGCCCAACTTCCAACTGGAAATTTGCAGAGCAAGACCAGCCGCACCATCACTTCAAGAGCAACGCTAAGCAAAGAGTTGGAAAAGGTGCGCAAACAAGGTTTTGCAATTATTGATAGCGAACTCGAAGAAGGTCTCGTAGCAGTTGCCGCTCCAGTTTATGGACCAACTGGTGCCGTGGTTGCCGCTATTTCGATTTCAGGACCAGATGCTCGTATAACTAAAGAGCAATTAATTAAGTTTGGTGAGTTAATCATCAAAGAGTTAAAACGCAACAACATAACTAGCAAGTTAACTGGAAAGGCAGGCGCAGCATGAGCCACGAAGATATCCTCAAAGGACTGTTTGATGAGACTCTGGTCGGAAATGCTCCAGCAGTACTCGAATTAACTAATAAAGGAATTGCAGATGGTATGACTCCGTCTTCTATTCTCTTTGATGCGCTGATTCCAGCTCTTGAAGAGGTTGGTGCACGATTCGAGCGTGGCGATTTCTTCGTACCTGAAATGCTTATCTCCGGAAAAGCCATGTCTGGCGCGCTAAATGTGCTCCGTCCGCTATTAGCTCAAACTGGTGCGGAAACTATCGGAACATTTTTGATGGGTACAGTTAAAGGCGATGTACACGATATTGGAAAGAATCTAGTTAACATCATGTTGGAAGGTGCTGGATTCACCGTTATTGATATTGGTGTTCAGTGTGCACCAGAAAAATTTATTGCAGCAATCAACGAACATAAGCCAGATATTGTTGGCATGTCAGCTTTCTTAACTACCACTATGCCAATGTTCAAAGTAAATATCCATGAGATCAATAAAGCAGGTCTTCGTGATCAAGTGATTATCATGGTTGGCGGAGCTCCAGTTACTCAAGAATATGCAGATGTCGTTGGCGCTGATGGTTATGCCGCTGATGCATCTAGCGCAGTTAAAGTTGCCAAGGAATTGTTAGCAAAGCGTCGCGCTGCGGTATGAAATTCCTGCCCTTAATCGAAGACGCTATCAAGAAGCCAGTCTTTGGCTGTCAGATGTGCGGCCAATGTGTGCTGCATTCAACTGGCATGGTCTGTCCGATGACTTGCCCAAAAACTTTACGTAATGGCCCTTGCGGCGGAGTACGTGAGAACGGAAATTGCGAAGTAAAACCTGAGATGCAATGTATCTGGGTAAAAGCTTACGATCGCAAAGAAACTTTACATCTGCCTCAAGCTTGGAAAGATCATTACAATGATTTAAGACCGCCAGTTGATATGCGCCTTAAAGGCACATCATCTTGGCTTAATTTAATTACTAAGCGTGATAAGCAGACTCCTAAGGGTTGGGCAGATAATGTCTAATCTCCAGCATCTCCTTGAGAACACCAATGAATTAGTTTTCACCGCCGAATTTCCATCCATTGATGGTGGCGGAATGGAGAAAGTTGCCAAAGCTGCAGATCGGTTACGTCCTTGGTTTGACGCCGTTAATTCCACCGATAATGCCGCAGCACATGCTCATGCCTCCAATTTAGCGGTAGCAATTGCTATAAAACAGCATGGTTTAGAGCCGGTTATGCAGATTGCTCAACGCGATAAGAATCGTTTAGCAGTGCAAGCAGACATTATGGGAGCGGCACTTCATGGCATAGAAAACATCGCACTTATGACTGGCGATGATGTAACTGCAGGCGATGAACCTGAGACTCGCCGAGTATTTGATTTAGATGGTCCCATTGCAATTAAAGTAGCAGATGTTTTAAGAAATGGAACTTATCTATCTGGTCGCAAAATTACACCTGCACCAAATCTATTTATCAGCGCAGTTGAAAATCCAGGCACCCATCCCCTTGAATATCGTGTAGATCGCGCAATTAAAAAGCAGCGCGCTGGCGCACGTTGGCTGCAGCTGCAACTTTGTTTTCATATGGATCGCTTAGAGAATTTCTGCAAAGGAGTAGCGGCATACAATACAAATTTGCCACTCTTTCCAAATGTTATTTTGATAAAAGGTGCTAAAGGAATGCAGTTCATGAACGAAAATGTTCGTGGCATCAATATTCCACAAGATTTAATTGATCGAGTCGCTAAAGCTGCTGACCCAGCAGAAGAGGCTTATCAATTAACTCTAGAACTTGCTAAACATGCGCTAGCTCAACCAAGCGTAAGGGGCTTACACATTACAGATTTCCGTCATGACGACACACTCGCTCGCTTAATGACGGACCTAGGAAGAACGGAAAAATAATGCAAACTACAGTTAGCTCACCTACAAAAACCGTAATCATCGGAGATGATCAGCCATTTTGCATCATCGGTGAGCGCATCAATCCAACTGGTCGCCGCATCTTCCAAGAACAGGTACGCGCTGGAGATTTATCAGCAATAATTAAAGATGTTAAAGCACAGGTAGATGGCGGCGCAGATATGCTCGATGTGAACATGGGCGTACCGCTTACTGATGAAGCAGATTTAATGCGCCAAGCAATCAAAATGGTGCAAGAACTTACCGATCTACCTATCTGTATCGATTCTTCGGTATTAGAGGCGTTAGAAGCTGGTTTGCAGACTTATCAAGGTCGTGCACTAGTTAATTCAACTACCGGCGAAGATGAGCGTTTAGACCATATTTTACCTTTGGTAAAGAAGTACGACGCTGCCATCATCGCACTTCCCAATGATGAAACCGAAATTCCAATGACGGTAGAAGATCGTTTAAAGATTACCGAGAAGATCTTGCGCGCTTGCGATAAGTACGGTGTTTCTCATGATCGTCTTCTAATCGACCCACTTGCTATGCCAATTGGTGCAGAACCACAAGCCGGCAATCTCTTCTTCGAAACTGTGCATGAAATTAAAACTCGGTGGGATTTAAATATGACTTGTGGTGCATCAAATGTTTCATTTGGTATGCCAAATCGCCACGCTATTAATGCAGCATTTCTTCCTGCTGCAATGACAGTCGGATTAACAAGCGCAGTTATGGATGCACGTACTCCTGAAATTGTTTCAGCAGTTCGCGCTACCGATATTTTGCTTGGTAATGATCAATACGGTGGAAACTGGATTTCCCGCTTCAGAGCAATGGAAGCAGCCAAATCTTAAAATGGCTAAAGAGTTCAACCCTGACCTTGAAGGTCATGATGGCACTGGCCGCGTTAAATTACATTTTCGCGCGTTAGAAAAAGGTGGCGAAGTCTCTGCGGAGAAAATCGTTACTGTTCCATCCGGAGTTAGCGCATTTGATGCTGCATCCTGGAATGGAATTGCCATTGATTCAACTTGTGGCGGTTATGGAACATGTAAGAAATGCAAGATCCAAGTCACCGATGGCAGTGTCGAACCATCTAAATTAGATTTTCGCGCTTTCTCGGCAGAAGAGATTCAAAGTGGTTGGCGTTTAGCTTGCATGGTTCGAAGCACCAAAGATTTAAGTATTGATGTGCCACCGCTAACCACAAGGCCAAAGGCAGCGACTGTTGGCGTTGGCAGACAGATCATCCTTAGACCTGCGATCCAGAAGCGATATGTAGAAATGACAGAACCCACTTTGTCGGATCAGCGCACCGATATTGTCCGATTACTTGAAGCAATCGATGACATCGAACCAACATATTCGCTTGATATTTTGCGTGAATTACCAGGTGTGCTCCGTAAGAATAACTTTAAAGTCACCGCCGTTTTCGCAGATCAAGAGTTAATTGCCGTAGAACCAGGTGACACCACCGAAGTTCGATTTGGAATTGCCTTTGATTTAGGCACCACTACTGTTGTGGCGACTTTGATTGATTTGAATACCGGCGCACCTGCTTCAGTTAAATCCATCCTTAATAAGCAACAACCATTTGGCGCAGATGTAATTACACGTATCAGCGCAACCATGATGGACCCTGAAGGTTTAACCAAGTTACGTGCATTGGCGCAGGAAACATTGGCGCAGTTAACTAGAGAAGTTTGCGAAGAGGCCAATGTAGATTCAAACCATGTTTATGAAGTAGCTCTTGCTGGTAATGCGACTATGACCCAAATTGTTTTAGGTATTGATCCAGAGCCACTGGGAGTTGCACCATTCATCATGGCAACTGCAGATTATGAGCCAGTAAATGCCACCGAACTTGGACTTGCAATTCATCCTCGTGCAAAAGCAATTATTTTGCCATCACTTGGTGCTTATGTTGGTGGCGATATTGTGGCTGGCGCGCTTGCATCCGGTATGGATCGAGATAAGCGACTTAGATTATTTATCGATGTCGGAACTAATTGCGAAATTATTTTAGGAAATGGCGAAAAAATTCTGGCAACAGCTGCACCTGCTGGTCCAGCATTTGAGGCTGCTTCGATTAAATGTGGTGTACGCGCTGCAGCTGGCGCAATCGAAACGGTAAAAGTTGTTGACGGCAAGTTAGAAATTGGCACTATTGATGATGCTCCAGCTATCGGTATATGTGGCTCCGGACTTGTTGATGCCGTTGCTTGTTTAGTGCAACTTGGCGTGCTTGATCCATCAGGCAAATTCAATGCAGTTGACGATCCAAATTTGGTCGAACGCGATGGTGAAAAGATCTATATGTTGACTGAAGATGTTTTCTTAAGCCAACGCGATGTGCGCGAATTGCAATTTGCTAAAGCTGCCATTGCTACTGGTTGGGCCTTGTTGGCAGAGGAATTTGGTATCCAAGAAGCTGAAATCCAACAGGTTTTGCTAGCTGGTTCTTTCGGTTCTTACCTATCCCCTGCTTCCGCAGTAAAGATTGGTTTAGTGCCAAAGATCAGCGTTTTACGTATCGTCTCCGCCGGAAATGTCGCCGGAGAAGGTGCAAAGATGGCGCTACTTTCTACCCAAGAACGCCATGGTGCGACAACGTTGCTCGATGAAATCAAATATGTAGAACTTTCTGATCGTGAAGATTTCAACGATAAATTTGTGGAGCGATTGGCTTTTCCTAGCTAGGAAATTAATTTGAATATTGCAGTAATTGCCTGCGGTGCGATCGCGACTCACATTTCAAATATCGCTTCCCGCGAAGGTTTTGATATCACTATCTATCCTCTGCCACCGTTACTACACAATCATCCTGAGAAAATCGCTGGCGAAGTAGAAAGTAAATATCTAGAAGTTAAAGATAAACATCAGAAATTTGCGGTGGCATATGCAGATTGTGGTTCTTACGGTGCCATCGATAAAGTAATTGAGAAATATGGGCTACCGCGCTTAGCAGGAGATCATTGTTACGATGTCTTTGCAGGGCGTGAAAAAATCTTTAATTTGACCACGACTGGAACCTATTTCTTAACGGATTACTTAGTTAAGAGTTTTCACCGTAGCGTGGTGGTCGAGCTTGGTTTAGATCGCCACCCAGAGTTAATCGATGATTACTTTAAGAATTACAGCAAAGTTATGTGGTTGGCGCAGAATCCAACTGAAGAATTGAAACTGGCAGCGCAAGCGGCAGCAGATTTAATGAAGTTGCCGCTTGAGATTGAAGTAGTTGGAGAATCAGGCTTGCTTGACGAGCTCAAGCGCCTTCTTGACCACATCTGATAACTGCGCTGGATCCACATCGTCCTGCAGCCTTTGGCGCATTACTGGAGTCCAGAATTGCGTCAAATGATGTGCAACTTCAATTTCAGGTGCACTTAGCGCAGGAATATTAGACGCGATCTGATTAGCCATGCGGATAATTGATTGCAGCTGTAAATCGCCAGTTTCGCCATGATGAACTAATTTCGCAAAGTGTTCACTTGGCTCTACTTGCACTGCAGTTACTTTATATTCCGGGCAATTGGTCGCCCAATCTGAATAATCAGTGGTGATTACGTTTGCACCTGATTCAGGGAAATGGAATGTTGTATAGACAACGCCAGGTGCTACTTCATCAGTAACGCGAGCGCGCATGATGGTCTGACCTACACGACTTGAAAGTTTTACCCATGAACCATCTTTGATACCGCGCATCTCTGCATCTGCTTCATGGATATCCAAAGTGTCATGATCGTGCCAAATATTGTTATCTGTTCTACGAGTCTGCGCGCCAACGTTATATTGGCTAAGCACACGACCTGTCGTAAGTAGCAATGGGAATTTGCGGTTGGTTTTCTCTTCAGTTGGTACATAAGGAGTCGGGATGAACTTTCCTTCACCACGCACAAACTTATTAATATGCATAACTGGAGTGCCATGTGGAGCTTCATTGGTTACTGGCCACTGCATGCTGCCTTCAGCATCTAGCTTGGCATGAGATACACCCGCAAATGTTGGCGTAGTTGCAGCAATTTCATCCATGATCTGTGCGGCATTGTCATAATGCATGTTGTAGCCAAGCGCTTTAGCCAAATCACAAGTTACTTCCCATTCGGACTTTCCAGTCTTTGATGGCATTACTGGACGAACTCGATTGATACGTCGTTCGGCGTTTGTGAAAGTGCCATCTTTTTCAAGGAATGAAGTGCCAGGTAAGAATACGTGGGCATACTTAGCGGTTTCATTCAAGAAAAGATCTTGCACTATCACCATATCCATCGCGGCAAGACCAGCAGTCACATGCTGAGTATTTGGATCTGATTGCGCGATATCTTCACCTTGAATATAAATGCCTTTATATTCACCAGCAATTGCCGCATCCAACATATTCGGTATGCGCATGCCAGGCTTCTCTTTTAAAGTTACGCCCCAAAGTTTCTCGTAAATGGCACGAGTTTCAACACTTGAAATATGGCGATAACCTGGAAGTTCATGCGGGAATGAACCCATATCGCAAGAACCTTGAACGTTGTTCTGTCCACGAAGTGGATTTACACCCACACCCTTACGACCAATATTTCCAGTTGCCATTGCAAGGTTTGCAATACCCATAACCATGGTTGAACCTTGGCTATGTTCGGTTACACCTAATCCATAATAAATCGCAGCATTTGGAACGCTGGCATACAGCCTTGCTGCTTCACGAATTTTTGCCGCTGGAACTGAAGAAACTTGCTCCATCGCTTCCGGAGAATTCTCTGGGCGCTTAATAAACTCCGCCCACTCTTTGAAGCTTTCGTTATCGCAACGTTCCGCGATGAATTTTTCATCAGCTAAACCTTCAGTCATAACCACATGCGCAATTGCATTAATGATTGCCACGTTTGTGCCAGGAAGCAGTTGTAGATGATGTGCCGCTTCGATATGTGCTGTACGCACCAATTCAATTTGGCGTGGATCAACCACGATCAATTTGGCACCTTTACGAAGCGCTTGCTTCATACGTGAAGCAAATACTGGGTGCGCCGCAGTTGGATTTGCACCAATCAACATAATTACATCGGCGTGTTCGACTGATTCAAAATCTTGCGTACCAGCAGAGGTACCAAAAGTCTGCTTCAAGCCATAACCAGTTGGTGAATGGCAGACACGCGCGCAGGTATCAACGTTGTTATTACCAAATGCCGCACGAATCAATTTTTGAACTACATAAACTTCTTCATTGGTGCAACGAGATGAAGTGATACCACCAATTGCATCAACGCCATGCTTTTCTTGAATTGTTTTCAAACCTTTAGCGGCGTACGCAATCGCTTCATCCCAAGATACTTTTCGCCATTCATCGGTGATTTTTTCGCGGATCATTGGTTGTAATTGGCGATCTTGGTGCGCGGCATATCCCCATGCAAAACGTCCCTTTACGCAGGAATGTCCTTCGTTAGCGCCGCCTGCTTTAAGCGGAATCATGCGGACAACTTCGTTGCCCTTCATCTCCGCTTTAAATGAGCAACCCACGCCGCAATAAGCACAGGTAGTAATTACTGAACGATCAGGTGCACCAATGGTTAGTAAATTCTTCTCTTTTAACGCACCAGTCGGGCAAGCTTGAACACAAGCACCACAAGAGACGCACTCTGATTCAATAAATGATTTATTACCAGAGCTAACGCGTGCATCAAAGGCGCGGCCAGAAATTGTTAACGCAAATGTTCCTTGAACTTCATCGCAGGCACGTACGCAACGATTACAGACGATACATTCGGTGGAATCAAAATTAAAATATGGATTGCTCTCATCTTTAGGAATATCTAAGTGCGTTTTCTTTGCTACATAGCGCACATCTTTCAAGCCAACTTTTTTAGCCATGCCATGAACTTGGCAAGCATCTCCGACTTCACAAGTTTCTGGGTGATCAGATAGATAAAGCTCCATCACACCTTGGCGTAATCGATCAATTTTTTCAGAAGAGGTAGCAATCACCATGCCATCTGCAACTGGTGTGGTGCAGGAAGATGGTGTGCCTTTGCGACCATCAATTTCGACAACACAAAGTCGGCAAGAACCGAATGCTTTTAATTTATCGGTAGCGCAAAGTTTTGGAATATCAATGCCCGCTTCGGCTGCGGCGCGCATGATTGAAGTATCTGCTGGGACTTCGACCTGCTTGCCATCAATTGTGACGCTAACTTTTTCGGCGCGCTTTGAGGCAGGAGTACCGAAATCTGGTTCCATAATTAAGCTCATCACTTACCTCCGAAGTCTTCTGGGAAATTACTTAGCGCGCTCTTTACCGGAAGTGGTGTTAGTCCACCCATTGCACAGAGCGAACCGTCGGTCATTACTTCGCAAAGATCCAAGAGGAGCTCTTTATTCTTTGCGACATCCTTCCCGGCGATAATTAAATCAATAGTCTCTACGCCACGGGTAGAGCCAATTCGGCATGGCGTGCATTTGCCGCATGATTCAATGGAGCAGAACTCCATGGCAAAGCGAGCCTGTTTCGCTAAATTGACTGAATCGTCAAAGACCACGATGCCACCATGGCCCAACATGCCGCCGGCAGCCAACATTGATTCATAATCTGCGCTGGTATTTAACTTATCAGCACCAAAATATGCACCAAGTGGTCCACCAACTTGAACAGCGCGCAGCGCTCTACCACTTAGCGTTCCACCGCCAAAACCATTTACCAATTCATCTAGCGTAATTCCAAAGCCAGTTTCGACAATGCCACCTTGTTTGATATTTCCCGCTAATTGGAAAACTTGGGTACCAAGTGATTTACCAACACCGCGCGCTTTGTAACTTGCAGCGCCACTTGCCAGAATTTCTGGTACTGAGGCTAAAGTCAAAACGTTGTTAATGATTGTGGGCTTACCAAATAGACCTTCCAGTGCTGGTAGTGGTGGTTTTGCTCGAACTACACCGCGCTTTCCTTCAAGTGATTCCAACATCGCAGTCTCTTCGCCACAGACATACGAACCAGCGCCAACGCGCACCTTTAATTCGAAATTACCAAGTTTTGGGGTAGCAATTTCGATAGCTTTACGCATTTGTTTAATTGCATCTGGATATTCAGATCTGACGTAAATAAAACCTTTGGTAGCCCCGACAGCTAAAGCCGCAATTGCCATACCTTCGATTAATGTAAATGGATCAGCTTCCATCAAAATGCGATCAGCAAAAGTTCCGCTATCGCCTTCATCTGCGTTGCAGCAGACATACTTTTGATCTGATTTAGCATCTAGAACTGTTTTCCATTTAATTCCGGCGGGAAATCCTGCACCACCGCGCCCACGTAGACCAGATTCGGTAACTTCTGCCACAATTTCTGCGCCACTCATACTTTGCGCTTTAGTTAAACCTTTAAATCCACCATGTGCTTCATAGTCACTAAGTGAAAGTGGATCAATAATTCCAACGCGCTTATAAGTTACGCGATCTTGCTTCTTTAACCATTCAAATTCAGCTACGTCGCCAATTGATTGGTGGCTGCCATCTAATACTGCGGCTGCGTTATCTGGCGAGACATTTGGATATCCAATGCGCTTGCCATTTATTTCTACCTCGACAAGTGGCTCAAGCCAGAGCGCTCCACGAGTTCCGTTACGAACAATTGTCAGATCCAAATTTTGTTTTGCAGCCTCTGCTGCAATTGCCACTGCCACTAAATCTGCGCCAATTGATTGCGCAGCAGAATCTCCTGGAATATAAATTTTCATTTCAACTTCTCCAAAGTTGCGCGGCCAATTAAACGATCACCAATCATTGCAGCAGGTCCAAGTGCACAGTTACCAAAGCAATAGCCTTTCTCCACTTCAAGGCCAGCTTTTTCGGCATCTGCAATTAGTTGATCACAGCCAACTGCTTGACAAGCTTCCGCCGCACAAATCTTCACTAACTTTTCAGATTTACTTGGTTCGCTCTTTAAGTCATGATAATAAGAGAAGGTGCCAAAAACTTCTGCTCTGGAAACGTTAAAGCTGCTTGCAATTAAATCAATTGCTTGATCATCAACATAACCAAACTTCTCTTGAATCGCTTGTAGCGCAATCAATACCGGACCTGGTTCATCGCGAAATGCCGCAATTACATCTTCTGCAATTGCGACATCCCACTTTGAATAACTCATTAGAAGAGCCCCACCACTTTGCCATCAACATAATCGATCTTCTCAGCAGATGGCAGCTTAGGTAAGCCAGGCATTGTCATAATCTCTCCGCAAACCAAAACCACGAATTCCGCACCTGCAGATAATCGCACTTCACGGATGTTTAAGGAATGGCCTGATGGCGCACCACGTAACGAGGCATCGGTCGAGAATGAATATTGAGTCTTTGCAATACAGATTGGGTAGTGACCGTAACCCGACTCTTGTAGCTCCTTCAATTTATTTCGTACCTTGGCATCGGCAGTTACTTCTGCAGCGCCATATATCTTGGTTGCAATTGCTACAGCTTTATCCCAAAGCGTGGCCTCATCTGGATATACAAAAGTGACTTTATTTGGCTGTTCGCAGAGTTCAACCACGATTTCCGCCAATTCGGTGGCACCTTTTCCACCCTCAGCCCAGTGGTTTGCCAAGGTGATCTTTGCGCCCATCGCCTCTACTTTCTTTCGAAGTAGCGCAATTTCATTGTCGGTATCGCTTACAAACTTGTTGATTGATACAACTACTGGGATGTTGTAAACCTTAGAGACGTTATGAACATGGCGCTCTAAATTAACAATTCCCTTTTCTAGCGCATCTAAGTTTTCAGTGGTTAGCTCTTTTAGGTCTGCGCCACCGTGATACTTCAAAGCACGGATTGTTGCCACGATTACACAGGCATCTGGACGTAAACCTGACTTACGGCACTTAATGTCAATGAACTTTTCTGCACCTAAATCTGCACCAAAGCCAGCTTCTGTAACTACGTAATCCGCAATCTTCATTGCCGATTTAGTTGCAATTACTGAGTTGCAACCATGTGCAATGTTTGCAAATGGTCCGCCATGGATAAATGCAGGAGTATTTTCTAGCGTCTGTACTAAGTTAGGTTGGAAAGCATCCTTTAAAATAACGGTCATTGCGCCTTGTGCATTTAGATCTTTAGCTAAAACTGGTTTCTTGTCAGTGGTGTAACCAACAACAATATTTGAAATTCGCTCCTTAAGATCTTCGATAGAGGTAGCAAGGCAGAAAATCGCCATAATCTCTGAAGCGACGACAATATCAAAACCATCTTGACGTGGATAGCCATTTCCAACGCCACCTAAAGAGTTAACGATTTCACGAAGCGCGCGATCATTCATATCTACAACGCGCTTCCAAGCAACGCGACGTACATCAATATTTAGCGCATTTCCGTGATGAATATGATTATCAACTAATGCTGCCAATAAATTGTTAGCAAGTGCGATGGCGTTGAAATCGCCAGTGAAGTGAAGGTTGATATCTTCCATTGGTACAACCTGGGCATAACCGCCGCCTGCAGCACCACCTTTCATGCCGAAAACTGGCCCTAATGATGGTTCGCGTAAGCAAATCAATGAATTCTTGCCAATATGACGAAGTGCATCACCTAATCCAACTGTGGTTGTGGTCTTGCCCTCTCCGGCTGGTGTCGGAGAAATCGCAGTTACTAGAACTAACTTACTATTTTTCTTTTCAGGTAGTGAGTCCAAATACTTTAGTGACATCTTCGCTTTGTAATGTCCATAAGGTTCTAAGTGCTCTGCCGCAATGCCAAGCATCGCACCAATCTCTTGGATTGGCTTCATTGTTGCTTTTTGAGCAATTTCGATATCAGACACTTTATGCACCCTTCGCTTGTTTAACAGCTTCAATTAATTTTGGAAGAACTTGATGAAGATCTCCAACAATTCCGTAATCTGCATAACGGAAAATCGTGGCTTCAGGATCAGTATTAATTGCCACAATGTTTTTACTGTTCTTCATGCCCGCAATATGTTGCATCGCGCCACTGATACCGCACGCGAGATATAACTCAGGTGCGACTTTGGTTCCGGTCTGCCCAACTTGCTCTGAATGCGGACGCCAACCAGATGCAGTTACCACGCGAGAGCATCCAACTGCGCCGCCTAATAAAGATGCCAACTCTTCGATTACACCGAAACCTTCTGGTCCGCCAACGCCGCGGCCACCAGAAACGATAATTTTGGCATCAGCCAAAGTAACGCCGCCAGAATTACTATCTCCAACGCGGTCGATAACTTTTACTTGTGTATCTTCTGAGTTTAAGTTTGCGCTAAATTCTTTAATTTCTGCGCTACCACCAATTTCTTCTGGTTCAAAAGCTAAAGCCATGAATGATGCAATTAGAAGATCTGCGTGAACATTTGCATCTTCTAAGAGATTACCGGCCCAACGCGCGCGCACAACTTTATGTGGCGAACCTAATGTGATGCTGGTGCACTCTGCCGCCATCGGTAAATCTAAGAATGCAGCCAGGTGTGCAAGCTGTTCATTGCCACGTGGCGAACCAGCTGCAAAAACAGCGGCTGGCTTTAGATTTTCCACCAATTGGACCAGCGCTTTACCTGAAGCCATCGGTGCATAATCAGTAAGTTCAGGATTATTTACAACATGTAAAACTTTGGCACCGAATTTGCCAACTTCGGCAGCAACTTGAGCGCCACTTGCGCCAATTACAACTGCCTGAACATCGCTGTCGATCTTAGTTGCCGCAGTTAACGCACGAGTTGAAAGTGGATCTAATGTCCCACGGTCATGATCTACAAGTACTAACAACATTAGAGGACTCCAATCTGCTTTAACTTATCGACTAAGGCCGGAACGGCATCGGCACCATTTCCAAGAATTTCTGCGCCAGTTGCTTTTGATGGCACTACTGAAAGTTTTAATTTCTCAAGCTTTGGTGCGCTTCCGCCTGCCGCTTTTATATCAACTGGTTTTTTACGTGCTTGCATACGCCCAGGTACTGATGGATAACGAGGAACATTTAAACCATCGCGCACGGTAACAATTGCAGGAAGTGGCGCTTCATAAACTTCTCGTGAAGTTCCCACCACTCGCTCGCCACGAACTTTTCCGCCTTCAACTTTCATCGCTTTAACATTGGTGATGATTGGCATACCAAGTGCATGCGCTACACGAATATGACTTTGATATCCGGCGCTATCCGCAGATTCGGCACCGAAGATAATCATGTCGAATTTAGTTGGCTCTGCTTTGATTGCTTCAACTAGCGCATTAGCAGTTGCTTGTGGATCCCAATCTTGGCCATCTGTTTCGAGCAAAATAGCGCGGCTAGCACCAACAGCAAGCGAAGCTCTAAGTTGTTCTTCGGCATCTGTTGGTCCAAGTGTAAGTAGCGTTAACTGACCACCGATTTGTTCGGTTAGTTGTACTCCAGCTTCAACTGCATTCTCTTCGTGAGGTGATATGCCGTAACCAAGGTTGTCTG
Organism: Candidatus Nanopelagicaceae bacterium; assembly: GCA_051006515.1. Classification (GTDB taxonomy): domain Bacteria; phylum Actinomycetota; class Actinomycetes; order Nanopelagicales; family Nanopelagicaceae; genus ZLKRG08. Next base: position 42,553 of record JBPCTD010000096.1, read on the forward strand.
TTAATAAGCTCTGATTATCTGGAGTCAGCATCAACTGACTGCCAGTAATCGGAACTCGTTTAATACAAGCCAAAATCTCCATTTTTAGCCCAAAATCCTTTCGTTGCTTGGGTCAAACATCGGAGTAATTCCAACGCCTGCGATGTGGCATGGGTATTGCTCACCTAAATATTCAACTAAGAACTTATTACCAACTACTGCCATCTCAGTTGGTATGTAAGACATCAGTATGTGCTTACCAAGTGAAGGAGCTGAACCTGCGCTGGTTACATATGAACGGCGACCATGTGCATCTTCGATTGGCTTGCCATCCAAAGTAAGAATTGGTTCTTTACCCATCATGTAACGCTTAACGCCAGATTTTGAAGTGTGATCATCTACGTAAAGTGTGCAGAGCGTAGTTACTGGCTTCTCTGCACGATGCTTCTCATGTGCTGCGCGACCAATGAAATCTTGCTCCTTCAACTTTGGTGTAGTCATTCCTGCTTCAACCACGTTGTATTCGGTCTCTAGCTCTGCGCCATATGCACGGTAGTTCTTCTCAAGACGTCCGGTTGTTCCGTAAACACCTATTCCAACTGGAATTAAGCCATGGTTCTTACCGGCATCCCAGAGCGCATCCCAAAGTTTTCCGCCTTGTTCAATCTGGATGTAGAACTCCCAACCAAGATCACCAACGTAAGAAATTCGTGATGCCAGAACACGAAGTGAACCAATTTCGATTACTTTGCAAGTACCGAATTTAAATGCATCTTTTGATACATCTGCTTTTGTGATTTCTTGCAGAATTTTTCGTGCATTTGGTCCCCAAAGTCCGATGGTGGTGTAAGAAGAAGTTAAATCAGTAATCTGTGCTGAGCCATCTTCAGGAAGAAGATCTGCAAACCACTTCTTATCTGCCATGCCGTGTGCACCACCCGTTACAACTCGGAAATGGTTCCAACCAAGTCGCATAATGGTTAAGTCTGATTTAAATCCACCGTTTGGTCCTAAGACTGGGGTGTAAACCACTCGGCCAACTGCTACATCCATCTGACGTAGCGCTGCTTTTTGTACTACTGCGAGCGCAGATGGTCCGAGGATGTCAAAGATTGCAAAGGCTGATAAATCAACGATTCCAGCAGTTTCGCGCATCTGTAAATGCTCCGCATTGATAATCGGTGACCACCAACGAGATTCCCATTCTCCTTCACGCGGCATAACTGCATCGCCATATTTTGCAACCAAATCTTTATTTGATTCATACCAGAATGGACGTTCCCATCCAGCAGTTTCATAGAAAACTGCGCCGAGCGCTTGTTCGCGATCGTACATTGGTGAGATGCGAACTTTTCTATTTGAAGACCATTGCTCATTTGGGTGAACAATGCCGTAAGTCTTGTTGAAACCTTCATCGCAACGTGCTTTCACATGTTGACGTGATTTCTGGTGTTCGTGGAAACGTGCGATGTTTGATGCATGCATATCAATCTCTGAATCACCAAGCACCATCCATTCAGCAACTGCTTTACCGGTTCCTGGACCTTCTTTAACCCAAACTGCTGCAGCTGACCAAAGTCCCTTTACTTCCGGTGTTTCACCAAGAATTGGCATGCCATCTGGAGTCAAAGAAAGAATTCCGTTGATGGCATACTTTTCACGAACAGTTTCGTCGCCAACAATTGATGGCATCAATTCATATGAATGCTCATCTTGGATATCGAAATCCTTCTGAGTAAATGGAAATTCAGTTGGTGATAGCGCTGCTGCTGCATTTGATGGAATATCTTCTGCTTCGTAAAGAATTGGACGGTGAGCATAAGAGCCAACTTCCAAACCAGTACCGTGCTGACGCTCGTACATATTGGTATCCATGTCGCGGATGATTGGCCATTCGATATCGCCTTTAGCATCTTTAAAAAATGGAACTGGTCCAATATCTTTCATTTGATGTACTGCTGGAGTTAATGGAATCTCAGCGCCTGCCATTTTCGCTAACTTTGCTGACCAGCAACCAGTTGCGATTACAACATATTCAGCTTCGATTCTTCCTTGATCTGTGACAACTGCTTTGATGCGACCTTTATCAACTTCCATGCTCTGAACTTCAACGTTTGCAAAGCTCTGCGCTGCACCCATTTCGATCGCTTTTTCACGCATCAAAGTTCCAGCACGAAGTGAATCCACTACGCCAACTGTTGGTTGATAGTAGCCACCAAGGATCACGCTCTCATCGATATAAGGAACCAACTCTTTAACTTCGGCTGGAGAAACAATTCGTCCACCATCAATGCCCCATGACTTAGCACTGGTGATACGACGAGAAAGTTCGATTAAACGCTCTGGGGTGCGGGCAACTTCAATACCACCACATTCGGTAAAACAATTTAACTCTTTGTATTGGCGCATTGAATCTGCAGTTATGTGCGCCATCTCTTTTGAGTGATCTACTGGAAAAATAAAGTTTGATGCATGTCCGGTTGAGCCACCTGGGTTTGGTAGCGGACCTTTATCAATCTGTACTAAATCTTTCCAACCTAGCCGAGCTAAGTGATAAAGAATTGAGTTACCAACGATGCCAGCGCCGATTACAACGCATTTGGCCTTTGTAGGAAGTGTTGCCATGGTTTTGCCTCTTTCTGCTCTCTGCTTTTACAGTGATTTCCGAATGGTGGTTTCGAAACCTTCAATATGTTCGCGCATAGTTTTCTCAGCTTGCTTCTTGTCGCCATCTAAAATTGCTTGAAGCATTGCGCGGTGTTCGATGATTGCATCTTCTAACTCCGAGACGCGATCAAGTGCCATGAACCAGATACGTAGCGCATGTGCGTAGTACTGATCCAAAGTTGAAACTAAAAATTCATTTTGAGTAGCGGCATAGATTTGGTGATGGATTCTTTGATCTAAATTAATCAACTTCATCATCTTTGGTTCGCCTTTTATCGCATCAATCTCTTTGATTAGTTGAGCGATTACCGCTTTATCAGCTGCAGTTGCGCGTTCTGCGGCGTAACCTGCAGCCAAAATCTCTAAATTTCCACGTACTTCGGAGATTGCCGTTAAATCTTTAACATCTACACCTGCAACAAACATCCCGCGTCGTGGATAAACTTCAATCAATTTTTCATTCGCTAAATTACGAAGCGCTTCACGAATTGGTGTTCGCCCCATTTGAAGGCGTTCCATCAAATCGCTCTCGCTGATTACAGATCCAGGACTTAATTCGCAGGAGATAATCAACGAGCGAATCTGGGTGTAAGCCTCATCGCTTAGCGATTGCGGCTCTCTTACAGATTGGATCAAACTCACGGCCTCAACATATATCAGTGATATATCAAAGGGAAGGGGTTAGGAGTAACCTTTTTCCGTGGCGTTAGTTAATTTCTATGCAGCGGCCAAAGCGGCCGCCGGTAGCTCCAGCCTGAAGATTCCCGCAGGTTCGCTTGGTGGACTGCTCGATCAACTATCGGCTCTAAACCCAGAGATGGCAAAGTTGATTCCAACCTGTTCGTTCTTAATTAATGGTGTTGCCACAACTGAACGTGAACAGCTTTTAGTCGAAGGCGATGAGGTCGACATCCTCCCCCAATTTGCCGGTGGATGAACCGAAGAATGAAGCTAGCCACCAATTGCTGACATTGGGCGATTTGGTTTTATAAAACTTGGATCATTAATTCCATGTCCTGGTAATTTAGATTTCACAGTTAAGCCCATCGCTTTAATAATGTCTTCTCGTTTTTCCGATTCCGTTAATCTGCCATTTCGCAAAATAGAACGTAAATCAGTTTCCGTGTTAGCAAATAAACAAGAACGCATCTGACCATCTGAAGTTAATCGTAAGCGATCGCAAGCCGAACAGAATGGTCTGGTGACGCTTCCAATAATTCCTACAGTGGCCGGACCACCGTTAACATAAAATTCTTCTGCTGGAGATGAACCCCGATCTTCAACTGGCGTTAGTTCAAACTCAGAATTTAACTGATCAAAAATCTGATCCGCGGTAATTAAATTCTTCCTGGTCCAAGCATCACCAGCATCAAGTGGCATTTGTTCTATAAAACGTAAATTTAGATTCTCTTTTAACGCCCACTTCAAAAGTGGAATGGCTTCATCGCCATTTATATCTTTCATTAGAACTGTGTTGATTTTAATTGGTGCTAACCCAGCTGCTCTTGCTGCTGCAATTCCTTCTATGACATCGTCATAACGATCTCTAAATGTGAGTCTCTTAAAACGTTCCCAATCTAAAGTATCTAAACTGATATTAATTCGCTTAAGCCCCGCAGCGGCAAGTTCTTTCGCAACTTTCGCTAACGCCACTCCATTTGTAGTCATTGATAGCACTGGCGGGTTTTCTAGAGAATTTATGCGGCTAACGATTTCTACGATATCTGGGCGTAAAAGTGGTTCGCCGCCAGTTAATCTAACTTCGGTAATTCCTTGCGAGATCGCTATTTCTATGACTTTCACTAGCTCGTTAGCGGTAAGCAATGTTTCAGATGGCAACCATTTATTGAAATCATGTGGCATGCAGTAAGTGCAGCGCAATGAACACCGATCAGTTAATGAAACTCTTAAGTCTCTGTGTACTCGTCCATAGTTATCTATCAGTGAATTGCCATTTATGCTCATGCGCTATTCACCCACTCGGTGCTGCCATCAGAGAATGATTGATATTTCCAAATCGGTAACTCTGCTTTGACTCGCTCGACCAGCTCTTCGCAGCAATTAAGTGCAGCTGCTCTGTGTGCAGCGCTAACTGCCACCACGAATGCGCTTTCACCGATTGGGATCGCACCATATCGATGGGCGACTGCCACATTTACCACTTCATGTTTTTCGGAAACTTCTTCTGTGATTCTTTGTATAACTGTCGGTGCACTTGGATGATTTTCATAACTTAAAGCAGCAACTTCTTTACCTTTATCGTGATTACGAACATCACCGCTAAATGTCACAATCGCACCAGCGGTATCGCTCTTTACCGATGCCGCCAAAGTTTCGGCGCTAATCGGCGCTTCAGTTACTTGTGCTGTGATCATTTCCAGCCAATTGATCGTGAATGTGAGGCGCTAACCTTTCGATGATTACCAAGCCATCTTTAATCGCACCAGGTGAACCAGGCAAATTAATAATCAAAGAATTTCCAGTTACTCCAGCCAACCCTCTAGTTAAATCTGCTGTAGGTACTTTCTCACGGGAATATGCACGTAGCGCCTCTGCAAAGCCAGGCAGTTCTTTTTCAATTAATGGTTTTGTTGCTTCTGGTGTGAAATCATTCGGAGAAATTCCAGTGCCACCAGTTGTCACAATCAAATTAATCTCTTTGGCGAGCGCGCCTTTGATTAGGCTGGAAATTTGGTCAATTTCATCAGGAACAACTTGATAATCAAGTACTTGATAACCAAGTTTGATTAGACCTTCTTTTAATGCTTGGCCACTTAAATCTTGATAGACACCAGCTGCCGCACGATTACTTGCGGTGATGACAATTGCAGTTCTCATCGCTGCCAGTCGCCGGTTTTACCGCCACTTTTACTGTCGACCTGAACATTGGTGATTTTGGCATGTGGATCCATTGCTTTGACCATATCAACCAGAGTTAAACCGGCAACGGAAACTGCAGTCAGCGCTTCCATCTCTACACCGGTGCGATCCGAAGTTTTAGTCATAGCCGAAATGACAACTCCGTCCCTTTCAATTTGAAAATCAATTTCAACTTTATGAAGTGCAATTGGATGGCAGAGCGGAATTAATTCGCTGCATTTCTTAGCCGCCATAATTCCAGCGATTCGAGCAGTTGCTAAAACGTCGCCTTTTGGATTTTCGCCGGAATTAATTGCACCAATGACAGCGCTACTCATAATTACC
>JBPCTD010000097.1:0-3636 GCA_051006515.1 Candidatus Nanopelagicaceae bacterium
CCACATTCTGCCAACCAATTAGCTAACATCGCATGTCCATGTTCTGTTAATACAGACTCTGGATGAAACTGCACACCTTCTATTGGCAGTGATTTATGTTTTAACCCCATCACAATGCCATTTTCAGTTTCGCCGGTAATTTCGATTTCATCAGATACCGTGTCACGTTCGACTGCAAGTGAGTGATAACGAGTTGCAGTAAATGGTGAAGGTATCTCTTTAAAAACTCCAACTTGTTTGTGATGCACTTTAGAAGTTTTTCCGTGAAGCAGTTCTGGTGCTCTAGAAACAATGCCGCCGTAAACTGCAGCAATTGCTTGATGTCCTAAACAAACACCAAAGAGTGGAATTTTCTGCTCTGCACAATAACGAATCATCTCCATACTGATGCCAGCTTCTTCAGGGGTACCAGGGCCCGGTGAGATCAAAACACCATCGAATTTATCTGCTTCAGTAACTTCGATTTCATCGTTGCGTACAACAACGCACTCTGCGCCAAGCTGGCCTAAATACTGCACCAGATTGAAGACAAAGGAGTCATAGTTGTCGACCACCAGAATTCGCACCCTTGAATTATTCCGCTAAACTTCGGCACATGCCAAAGTCACGTCTTCGCAAGAAAGTCCAAACAGAGCGCGCTTATAAAGCGGAGCATCCAGAGGTCGAATCATTTGATGGACCTATGGAATCACCACGTTGGTTAGCACCAACCATGGTGACCAGCTTCTTAATTGGCCTCTTCTGGATCGTGATTTTCTATGTAACCCAAACTCTCTACCCAATTCCAAATATTGGTTCCTGGAATATGTTGGTGGGCTTTGGATTTATCGGTATTGGTTTTGGTTTAGCGACGCGTTGGCGCTAACAAAAATAACGAAACTAAAACTCCCGCAAGTAATCCGCCTAAATGTGCTTGCCAGTCAATACCTGGCAGTACAAATCCAATGGCAAAGTTAATTCCGATAACTGCATAAATTGATTTATCTTGGAAGCCATATCTTTTTGTAAGCACTGCCATCGCCCCAAATAAGCCAAAGATTGCACCAGATGCGCCAACCGATGGTTGATTCTCTGGGTTGGCATATAACGATGCAAAAGATGCACCTATTTGAGAGACTAAAAAGATAAGTAAGAATTTCTTTTGTCCTATAGCGCTTTCCAACGTATTACCTAAAAGCAGCAAGGCGTACATATTGAAAAATAGATGTGCGATGCCACCGTGTGTAAGCGCAACTGTCAAAATACGCCAATACTCACCGACTGCTACACCATGAATATATCCGTCCGAAAGTATTGCGCGATCAACTAAAAATAACCGCTCCTGTAGATCCGGAATTAAAAGCGCAGCTAAATAGAAACCACAAATAATCGTGATTAACGATTTTGTGGTTGGGCGCATTAAGCGATGGTGACGCTATTAATTGTTACCGCTTCAACTGGGCGATCTTGTGCGCCTGTCTTAACGGTGGCAATCTTGTCGACAACTTTCTGGCTATCAGAATCTGTAACCTCACCGAATATGGTGTGCTTACGATTTAACCAAGTAGTTGGCGCTACAGTAATAAAGAACTGTGAGCCATTGGTTCCAGGTCCAGAATTTGCCATTGCTAATAGATATGGTCGATCGAAATTAAGTTCTGGATGGAATTCATCTTTAAATTTATAGCCTGGGCCACCAAAACCTTGTCCAAGTGGATCTCCACCTTGGATCATGAACCCTGCAATTACGCGATGAAAGACAGTTCCGTCATATAACTTTTCATTGCTCTTTGCCCCGGTGCGTGGATCGGTCCACTCTTTTTCGCCGGTCGCAAGTCCAACGAAGTTTGCTACGGTCTCAGGTGCGTGATTAGGAAATAGTTCAATAACGATATCGCCGTGATTGGTATGAAGGGTTGCTTTTGTCATGTCGCCATTATCCACGTCTAAATAGCTTTGGCCAAATTCGTTGTGGTACCACTTGCGCAAATTTCATCATAATAGCCATTGGTAGCGGAAAAACTATCTCAGGTTTACGTTTTTCTAAACCTTTAACAATAATTTCGCCAGCTTTCTCTGCGCTGATAATAAATGGCATCGGAAACTTATTTACATCAGTCATTGGTGTTTTCACAAAACCAGGTGATACGGTCTGCACAAATACCTTTGTTTTAACTAAATCAGTGCGTAATGATTCTAAGAAATTAATCTGTGCAGCTTTGCTTGGTCCATAACCACTAGAACCTGGCATACCGCGATAACCAGCAACAGATGAAACGCCAACAAAGGTACCGGCATCTTTTTCGATCATCTTTGGCAAAATTGCAGCAGCGCATCTTGCCATGCCAACTAAATTGGTATTGGTATGAGTTTTGAATACTTCTAAATCGAATTTTTTGGCAGTCATCCGTTGCCAGAAACCTGCCATCACAATTACAAAATCAAAATCTCCGTATTTTGTTAAATATTCGGCAGTAGCTTTCTCTACAGATTGATCATCGGCAATATCTATCAATATCTCTCCGCTACTTCGCGCTGATCGAACAACTTGGCAACCTTTCGCAGCAAGTTCATCAGCAACTGCTTCGCCAATTCCTGATGAAGCTCCAATTACCCAAGCTTTACGGCTGGACCAATTCATAATTTCACGAAACCTAACTGCCAAACATTTAAATGTCCGGCGCGAAAACCCGCCTCAGAGTAAGCCAGGTAGTACTGCCACATTCTCTCGAACTCTTCGTCAAAACCAAGCGCTACTACTTTTGCGCGGTTTGCCATAAATCGTTCGCGCCATAGTTTCAAAGTATTTGCATAATCAATGCCCATGGCGCGACTATCGACTAAACGCATCTCTTTTCGGGTGAATTCATCGATAACTTCTCTAGAAGGAATGATCCCGCCAGGGAATATATATTTATGAATCCAGGTATATGCATGTTTAGAAGCCAATAAACGATCATGTGGCATGGTGATTGCTTGCAATCCAAAACGGCCGCCTGGTTTTAGATGTTTTGCAATTTCTCCGAAATATGTTGGCCAATACTTTTCGCCGACCGCTTCAATCATCTCTACGCTAACTACCGCGTCATACATCTGATTTAAATCGCGATAATCTCTAATTTCAACATTAATTAAATTAGATAAGCCAGCTCTAGCAATTCTTTCATCAGCTAACGCTTTCTGCTCTTTGGAAAGCGTGATGGTATGAACTTTTGCGCCACGAAGCGCTGCTTGAATTGCTAACTGTCCCCAACCAGAGCCAATCTCCAGAATATGCATTCCGGCTTTTACTCCAGCGTAATCCAATACACCTTCAATTTTTCTAATTTGTGCTTTTGCGAAATTAGCAAAAGTTATTTGGTCGCTACCGAAATTGGCAGAGGAATAACTCATAGTTTCATCTAAGAAGAGTGCGAAAAGTTCGTTTGATAGATCGTAATGTCTTGAAATATTTGATTTCGAACCTTCAGGGTTGTTCTCTTCATGTTTTGGTTGAAATGGCTCAACAAATTTACGGAACTTGCGCATCCAGGCCGGCACAATATGCAACAACTTCTCTGCGTATGGCGTTAATACTTCTGCTAAATCAGGTGTTGCGTTCCATTCATTGGCCATAAAAGATTCGCCTAAACCAATTTTTAAATCATTACCCAAGCG
>JBPCTD010000098.1:0-34827 GCA_051006515.1 Candidatus Nanopelagicaceae bacterium
TTGAGAAATGCACAGCATGTTTCAGAAATATCAGGCCGTTCTCTAAATTTAGATAATGAAATGTGCGCTCGAGTACATCAATTGATGAATAGCTTCAAAGGTCTTTAGGTAGACTTCGGAACATGTCTCAGATCTCCATAACGGTAGATGGCGCGCCTCAAACCGTGGCTTCGGATCAACGACCGACCCATCTCTTTGCAGAGCAGAAGGAGATAGTTGTATGTCGTATAAATGGAGAGCTAAAAGATCTCTGGACTGAACTTAAAGATGGCGACAGTGTTGAATCGGTAAGTATTTCTTCGCCAGATGGACTTAATGTGCTTCGGCACTCAACAGCTCACGTAATGGCGCAAGCAGTGCAGCAAGCCTTCAGCCAAACCAGACTTGGCATCGGTCCACCAATCAAAGATGGTTTTTATTATGACTTCGATCCAGAGCGACCATTTACTCCTGAAGATTTGGAAAAACTGGAAAGCGTGATGCGCAAAATCATTAAAGAAGGTCAACGTTTTCGCAGGCGGGTAACTAATGAAGCTGATGCGTTAAAAGAATTAGCGCATGAACCATATAAGTGTGAATTGATTGGTTTGAAAAGCGATCAAGGTGATGAATCTTCAGTCGAAGTTGGTGGCACAGAACTGACGATTTACGACAATTTAGGACGCGATGGCCAACCAGTATGGTCAGATCTCTGTCGTGGTCCACATCTACCTTCCACTAAACATATTCCAGCTTTTAAATTAATGCGCACCGCTGCTGCTTATTGGCGTGGATCTGAGAAGAATCCAATGCTGCAACGTATTTACGGAACAGCTTGGCCATCACAAGAAGAATTACAGGCTTACTTGGATTTACTAGCAGAGGCCGAGAAACGCGATCATCGAAGACTTGGTAACGAACTTGATCTATTTTCTTTTCCAGATGAAATCGGTTCAGGCCTTGCTGTGTTCCATCCAAAGGGTGGCATCGTACGTATGGCGATGGAAGATTATTCACGCAAACGGCACATCGAAGAAGGTTATCAATTTGTTTACTCTCCGCACTTAACTAAATCAACGCTATTTGAAGTTTCGGGACATTTGGATTGGTATTCCGAAGGCATGTATCCGCCAATGGTGATGGATGAAGAGTTGCATGCTGATGGCACTATCAAGAAGCCAGGGCAAAAGTACTACATGAAGCCGATGAATTGCCCGATGCACATTTTGATTTACAAATCTCGCGGCCGGTCATATCGTGAATTACCGCTTCGCGCATTTGAATTCGGAACTGTTTATCGTTACGAAAAATCTGGCGTAGTTCATGGATTAACTAGAGCCCGCGGATTTACCCAGGACGACGCACACATTTTCTGTACCAAAGATCAAATGGCGCAAGAATTAGATTCGTTACTTACCTTCGTGCTTAATCTACTTCGTGATTACGGGCTACAAGATTTCTATCTAGAACTTTCAACCAAGAATCCAGAGAAATATGTAGGTGCAGATGCTGACTGGGAAGCAGCAACTGAAACTTTGCGCAAAGCAGCAGAGGCGCAGAATCTGGAGTTAGTTTTAGATCCAGGTGGCGCTGCTTTCTATGGTCCAAAGATTTCCGTTCAAGCAAAAGATGCAATTGGCAGAACTTGGCAGATGTCAACGATTCAAGTTGATTTCCAATTGCCACAGAGATTTGAAATGGAATATCAAGCAAGTGATGGATCCAGACAACGTCCGGTGATGATTCACCGAGCTTTATTTGGTTCAATCGAAAGATTTTTTGGTGTCTTAACTGAGCACTATGCAGGTGCTTTTCCACCATGGCTAGCGCCGGTTCAAGTGATGGCAATTCCAGTTGCTGATGCCTTCGCACCGTATCTTCAGGAAATTGTTACCTCAATGCGCCAAGCCGGAATTCGGGCAGAGATTGATCTTTCTGATGATCGCATGCAGAAGAAAGTTCGCAATGCACAGGTGGAAAAGATTCCATTTATGTTGATTGCCGGCGAAGAAGATCAGAAAAATCGCGCAGTCTCTTTCCGTTTCCGTGATGGCAGCCAGAAAAATGGCGTACCTATCTCTGAAGCGATAGATGAAATTTTGCAAACCATCAAAGAGCGCAAGCAGGTTTAAGTGACACATCTCGAAGGGGGCGCAGGCATGCCAGATGCTTGGCAACGTCTTTGGGCGCCGCATCGATTGAGTTATATCAAAGGTGAGAATCGACCTTTAGCTTCGAACGATATTGAATGCCCGTTCTGCAAAATTCCTAAGTTAAACGATGAAGATGGATTAATTGTCTATCGCGGAGAACTTGCTTATGTAGTTATGAATCTCTACCCATATAACCCTGGTCATTTACTAGTTTGTGCCTTTAGGCATGTTGCAGATTTAACGGATTTGAGCATCGATGAACGAAATGAAATATCTGCTTTAACAGCTCATGCCATGGTAACTCTACGTAAAGTTTCGTCACCAGCTGGTTTTAATTTGGGTATGAATCAAGGAGCTATTAGTGGCGCAGGAGTAGCCGAACATATTCATCAACATGTAGTGCCCAGATGGTCAGGCGATGCTAATTTCATGCCCATCATTGGACAAACTAAAGTTTTGCCACAGCTTTTAACTGAGACCAGGCAAGCTCTAGCTGACGCTTGGTAATTGGGCTAAATACTCTTTCACTTTATCGATACCTAAATCAGATAGTAATTTCTCTTCACTTCCAGTCAAAAGAACTGGTATCGCCGGAAAGAAGATTCCAGCTTCGAAACCATTCGTACCTGCCGCTTCCTTTTGATTCAGGTATTCATTACGAAACTCTTCTAAAAGTTCGTAATGTTCGTGATCGGCATCAGTGATTGAACCCGATTGATAATTAACTATTTTCATATCATCCAAACTAATTAGTGCACATGGACGACCATCATCTTCATGCAGAACTAGAAACGGTGTTGCGACATCATCAAGCAAACGTTTAGAAATCAAAACTGCATCATCAAAGTCCTGCAATCCTTCCGTGAATCCAGTGATCACTAGAATTCTTGGAATCAGATATTCATCGAACTCATGCCAAAGATCAATTGTTTTCTGATCAATTCCTTGACTTGCGTTGATGACGAAAATCGCTGCGGAAAGGGTGCTATCAATCTCAGTTGCAATAGGCGCATCCAAGGCGTTTGAGAGCGCCGAAGTAGCTGCGCCGGCATGACCGTAAAGACGGACATTTTTTCCCTTTTCCATGCCGCAAAGCCTACGATGTACCAATGCTAAGTGCGCATCTAAAACCATCGGTGGTTAGGTTTATTACGCCACTTTGCCGAGGATTGCTCCGTTTAGGGATTACTCCGAATGTTATGACTATTTTCGGAACCGGAATCGTAGTTCTTGGTTCAATAACGCTACTTGCACAAGGAAAACTTTTAGCGTCCATTATCGTCATCGGGATAGCGCTACTTACCGATTTGCTAGATGGGACAATGGCAAGGATTTCAGATAAAGGGCCAAGCAAATGGGGGAATTTCTTGGACTCAACGTTAGATCGAATCGCAGATTCAGCAATTCTTTTGGCGCTTGCTTATTACCTTTATGAAGAAAATGATCTGCTCTTTGAATTGGTTTTATTGACTCTTGTGATTTCGTCTCTGGTTCCTTATGCACGTGCAAAGGCAGAGAGTCTCGGTATCGAATGTAAAGGCGGTTTTGCCGAAAGACCTGAACGTCTTTTAATTCTAGGAATCTCAGGTGCGCTCTTCCTGCTAGGAGTTGAAAGCGCTATAACGATTGGCGTTTGGATTCTATTTTTGACTTCAACAATCACAGTACTGCAGAGAAGTCAAATAGTTTGGAGCGCGACGCGGTGAGCGCGTACGCCTATCTAATCGGATGGCGAGTAGTTCGGTTTTTGCCGGAGAAGTTTGCGTACAAACTTTTCTATGCAATTGGTGATTATGTATATCGCCGTAACGGTAAAAGCATTAAGCGGTTGAAAGGTAATTTGCAGAGAGTTACTAAATTTGATGGCGTTGAATTAGATAATTTGACCAAGGATGCTATGCGCTCTTATATGCGCTATTGGTGCGATACTTTTAGATTTCCTGATTGGTCCAAATCTCGTATTTTTGACAGAGTCGAATTAATTGACTCCCACTTTCTTACGGACCCTCTTGATAAAGGTAAGGGAGTCGTGGTGGCTTTGCCGCATGCTGGTAATTGGGATCATGCGGCCGCTTATTTCTTGGGCCGCGGTTATAAAGCCGTTACTGTGGCAGAACGACTAAAACCTGAGCGTCTTTTTCAAGCATTTTTAAAATACCGTCAAGATATTGGTTTGGAAATTTTATCAACCGATATGCGCACAGTTCCAACGCTGATTGATAGAGCAAAGAATGGTTTCATCATCGCATTGGTAGCGGATAGAGATTTAAGTTCCAATGGTGTTGAAGTTGATTTTTTTGGTGGCACCGCAAAGATGCCAGCAGGTCCATCGTTGATCGCAGAGAGAGCCGAAGTAGATTTGGTTGGCGCATTCATTAGCTATACAAGCAGTGGAATCAAAATTAAATTCAGTAAATTAGAGAAGAACGTACAAGCCCAGGCGAATTTCTTCGCCACTGAGATTGCAAAACAGCCAGTTGATTGGCATATGCTGCAGAGGATCTGGATTTAATGATCGAGAAACCTCTAAAAATTGGAATAGTTTGTCCATACGGTTGGGACGCGCCAGGAGGTGTGCAAGCACATATTGCTGATTTGCGGTCTTACTTAGTAAACAAAGGACATACCGTCTCGGTATTAGCACCAACCAATGACGAAATTGAATTACCGGAATGGGTAGTAAATGCTGGTAAACCAATCTCTATTCCATATAACGGTGCGGTAGCAAGAGTTCTCTTTGGCCCAGCTGCATTTAACCGAGTTAAGCAATGGATTTCGGAGAATGAGTTTGATCTGTTACATCTTCACGAACCTGCAATACCTAGTATTTCGCTTTTAGCGTGTTGGGCTGCCGAAGGTCCAATGGTGGGAACTTTTCATGTGGCAGCAAAGAAGCAGAAAGCAAGTTTCGCCATTGTTCCCATCTTGGAGCCAGTGATTGAAAAGTTGTCAGCCAGAATTGCAGTAAGTGAGGCGGCAAGAGAAACTCTGCGAGCACATTTGGAAACTGATGCAGTTGTGATCCCTAACGGAATTTATGCCAAGAAAATGTCAGGACAGATTAGATCAGAGTGGCATAAAGACACACTTGGATTTATGGGTCGATTCAATGAGCCACGTAAAGGTTTGAAAATTCTGATTGATGCACTGCCCATCATTTCTCGCTTCATGCCGAATATCAGAGTTTTGGTTGCTGGCCCTGGTGATGCCGAGGAATTCCTCAGCCAGATAGATCCGCAACTTCGAAATCGTGTTCAATTTTTAGGAAAGTTAACGGATGAAGAGAAAGCAGATTTCATGACATCCGTTTCCGTGTTCGTCGCACCAAATACTGGTGGCGAGTCATTTGGAATTATTTTGGCGGAAGCGCTAGCTGGCGGAGCAACTGTTTTGGCTTCAGATATCCCAGCTTTCCAAGCTCTTTTGAAAGACGGCAAATATGGAAAACTTTTCAAATCAGAAGATTCAACCGATTTGGCAAAGGCGCTGATTGAATTATTGCGCGACGAAGAGAGCCGTAATTCATTCTCCAAGCTCGGAAAAGAGTATGCACAATCTTTTGATTGGGATGTTGTGGCCGAGAACATCTTTGAAGTTTATGAAATGGCGATAGTAGGTGGCGGTAAAGTGGGCCTCGTTGCCGATAATCGACCTTGGAACAAGATATGGAATAGAGGCTAATGTCTGAAATAGCAATTGAGATTGGCCTGCTAATTCTCTTTCTCTGGTATTTATCTTTCTCTGCCACCAGATTGGATCGATTGCACCATAGAGTTGAGAGCAGTTGGGCTGCTCTTGATAGCTTGCTTCAACGTCGCGCAGCAATAGCTTTAGAAATAGCTCACTCACAGTTTGCTGACCCTGGACTTTCATTAATCTTAAATCAAGCTGCTCATCAAGCACGCGAAGCGGAGATAAGTGAACGAAGCGATGCGGAATCTGGGTTAACTACGGCTCTAGGAATGTTACTAGAGAATGAATCAGAAAATTTTGATAATAGAGAAGATCATTTAATCAAGGAGCTAGCTCAGATTACCGATCGAATTAGAGTAGCAGTCAAATTGCATGTCGAAGCGGTTAATCGCACCAAACTAATAAGACGAAAATTGATTGTTTGCACTTTTCGATTAGCTGGCCGAGCGCCGCTACCTACAATTTATAGGTTTGAAGAAGATGCTATCTAAAACTCGAAAACTGCAAACTAGTCTTGTACTTCTAGCTGCGCTTTTGCTTTCCGGATGTAGTAGTAAGAGTGCAGGTCCAATAAGTAAATTATCTGGCAAAGCAGCTATAGATGGCCCACTAGTTGTTGTCAAAATCGACGACACAGATCAAGCCCATCCACAAGTTGGAATTGATAAAGCAGATCTAATTTATATAGAACAAGTTGAGGGCGGTTTAGTTCGTTTAGCAGCAATATTCTCTACTGAAATCCCGGATCAAATTGGTCCTGTAAGAAGTGCTCGTATTTCAGATATTGATCTTCTTGCACAATACGGAAAAGTCGCTTTCTTTTATTCTGGAGCTCAAAGAAAGATGTTACCGGTAATTGAGGCAGCCAATCTTTATAATTTAGGCGCTCAGAAAGAATCGCCAAAGCTATACACCAGAGATGCAAGCCGCATAGCTCCTTTTGACATGATCATTTCAGGCGCAGAACTTAGAAGTCGGATATCTGGTTTAGATGTTGCAACAATGCAGAGCGCTCATTGGAAGTTCGGAGATATAGATGAAGCGTTACTGGAAGATCCAAGTAATAAGAAGATTAAATCTGTAAAGGTGTCCTGGCCAGCTGCAAATTACATAGCTAATTGGAATGGCAAGAGTTGGGATTTACTTCATAACGGTAAACCAAATGTTACAAGTGACGGAATCCAGATTTCCCCAGCTACATTTGTAATTCAAAATGTGGTTATTACTAACTCAGAATTTGTGGATAAGACGGGCGCAGTCACTCCACTTTCGGTAACAGTCGGAGAGGGAAGTGGTTGGATTTTGCGAGATGGCATCGCAATACCGGCAACCTGGAATCGTCCAAGTCCAACTGATGGAACTACTTGGAGCGATGCGAATGGGGAAGAGATTAAATTCGCATCGGGTCAGATTTGGGTGGCGCTTACTGATAAAGCACCTGAATTTACGGAAGCGCCTACTACAAAGTAGACTGCGGTCCATGGCTGAATTCACTGGTACTGGTCGCGTTAAGCGCGGCATGGCGGAGATGTTAAAGGGCGGCGTCATTATGGATGTCGTTGATTCCGAACAAGCAAAGATTGCTGAAGATGCTGGTGCGGTCGCAGTTATGGCGCTAGAGCGCGTGCCTGCAGATATTCGTGCGCAAGGCGGAGTTGCTCGCATGTCGGATCCTGACATGATTGAAAAAATTAAGAAGGCAGTATCAATTCCGGTTATGGCAAAGGCGCGTATTGGACATTTTGCGGAAGCGCAAATTTTGGAATCGCTCGGTGTTGACTATATCGATGAATCAGAAGTTTTAACTCCTGCTGATTACGCAAACCATATTGATAAATGGCAATTCAAAGTGCCATTTGTTTGCGGTGCCACAAATCTAGGCGAAGCGCTACGTCGTATCAATGAAGGTGCGGCCATGATTCGATCTAAAGGTGAAGCAGGCACAGGAGATGTTTCAAACGCTGTCACACATATGCGCACTATCGGCGGCGAAATTCGTCGTTTAACTTCAATGCGTGAAGACGAACTATACGTTGCAGCAAAAGAACTTAACGCACCTTACGATTTAGTCAAAGAGGTTGCTGCAAACGGAAAGCTTCCAGTTGTTCTGTTTACTGCTGGTGGTATTGCAACCCCAGCAGATGCCTCATTAATGATGCAGCTAGGTGCAGATGGCGTATTCATTGGTTCGGGAATCTTTAAATCAGGAAATCCAGCACAACGAGCATCTGCATGTGTAAAGGCAACAACTTTCTACAACGATGCCAAGATTGTGGCTGATGTTTCTCGTGGACTAGGTGATGCCATGGTAGGTATCAACGTCGCTGATATTCCAGTCCCTCATCGCTTAGCTGAACGCGGTTGGTAAATGCGCGTTGGGGTACTTGCGCTCCAAGGTGATTTTCGAGAACATCTAATTGCGCTTAATGCAATTGGAGTTGATTCGCTACCAGTTAAAAGAGTTTCAGAGCTTGAACAAATAGATGGCTTAATTCTTCCTGGTGGAGAATCCACAACGATTGCCAAGCTCGCTAAAATTTTTGGGCTTTTTGATCCAATAAGAGCGAAAATTAAAGAAGGTTTACCAACTTATGGTTCATGCGCCGGCTTAATTCTCTTAGCTGATCGAATTCTAGATGGCGCTGAAGGCCAAGAAACTTTTGGTGGCTTGGATATCACGGCACGAAGAAATGCATTTGGCCGACAAGTTGATTCCTTCGAATCTGAAATTGAATTCAAAAATGTAGGAACACTAAATGCCGTATTTATCAGAGCACCTTGGGTCGAAGAAGTTGGCGTTGGTGTGGAAATACTTGCAAGTGCTCACGATCATCCTGTGGCAGTAAGACATGGAACCATATTGGCTACCTCATTCCATCCTGAATTAACGCAAGATCATGCTGTGCATCGCTATTTCCTTGAAGAGATTTGCCATCCGAAACAATAAAAGTAGACTTTCTTAATTACCGGTAGTTATTCCTTGAATAAGTTCTGAATAGGTTCTAAATAGGTTCTAAATAGTTTCTAAATAGGTGGTGTAGAGAATGTCAGGCCATTCCAAATGGGCGACAACCAAACATAAGAAAGCGATTATTGATGCGCGTCGCGCTAAAAGTTTCGCTAAGTTAATTAAAGCAATAGAAGTTGCGGCAAGAAATGGTGGTCCTGACGCCGCTGGTAATCCAGCACTTTTTGACGCTGTTGCAAAAGCAAAGAAGACATCTGTACCCAATGACAACATCGAACGTGCCATTAAACGAGGTGCGGGTTTAGAAGCTGGTGGCGCTAATTATGAAACCATCATGTATGAGGGTTATGGCCCAGGTGGCGTTGCCATCATGATCGAATGTTTATCTGACAATCGTAACCGCGCTGCTTCCGATGTTCGTGTAGCTGTCACTCGTAATGGTGGCAATATGGCAGACCCAGGTTCTGTTGCATATCTGTTTAATCGAAAAGGTTTGATAGTGGTACCAAAGGGCAAGAATGTTTCTGAAGATTCCCTGATGGAAGCAACTTTAGAAGTAGGAGCACAAGAGATTAACGATCAAGGCGATGCGTTTGAAATAATCTCTGAAGCTTCTGATTTAGTAGCAGTTCGAACAGCGCTGCAAGCTGCGAGTATTGAATACGATTCCGCAGATTCTTCGTTTGTACCTTCCATGAAGGTTCCCGTTACAGATGCAAATATTGCCAAAAAGATTTTCGATCTAATTGATGCAATTGAAGATTTAGATGATGTACAAAATGTTTATGGCAATTTCGATGTATCTGACGAAGTAGTGACGCAGGCTGCCAGTCTTTAAGGCGCTCTTCGCCGGTTTCTTGGCCCTTGAGGTTTAGGATTTGAGCCATGCGAGTTTTGGCGATAGACCCTGGCTTGACGCGTTGCGGTATTGGCGTGATCGACTCCAGTTCAATGTCGTTAATCGCGGTAGGCGTTCTAAAAAGCTCACCTGATTTGGCCATCGAACAACGGTTAAATGAAATTGACGAGCAGATAAGAAGTTGGATAAAAATTCATAACCCAGATGTAATTGCAGTAGAAAGAGTTTTTTCGCAAGCGAATCTGCGGACGGTAATGGGAACGGCACAAGTAGCTGGTATTTCTTTGCTCGCAGCAGCGCAATCTGAAATCAAAGTTGTGATGCATACACCTTCAGAAGTTAAAGCAGCAGTCACCGGCAATGGACGTGCTAAAAAAGATCAAGTAGCAATGATGGTGCAGCGAATTCTAAAACTTAAAGAGATTCCAAAACCGGTAGATGCCACAGATGCGCTAGCACTTGCAATTTGTCATGTATGGAGAGGTAGTGGTGATGAGCGTTTAGCTAAAGCCACGGCCATAGAAAAATCAAGGCTTTCGCTTCTACGGAGTAGTTCATGATCGCCTCGCTGTACGGAAACATTAAATCTTTGCGCTTAGATCGTGTAGTTATAGAAGTAAACGGCATTGGTTACTTAGTTCAAATTTCCATTAAAACCGCTAATCAAATGGCTATAGGTAGAGAGGCGCAACTTTTTACCTCAATGGTGGTTCGCGAAGACTCAATGACGCTTTACGGATTTCTTTCAGAATCCGAACGTGAACTTTTTGAATTGGTGCAGACTGTTTCTGGTTTCGGACCTAAAGTTGCTTTAGCTATTACCCAAGCTATGGATATCGATGATCTCGCTTCAGCAATTGCTACAAAGGATGAGGTTGCAATCGCTGCGATTCCAGGTATCGGAAAGAAGAGCGCGCAACGGTTGATTTTGGAATTGTCGGGAAAACTTGAATTAAGCCATCCGACAACGAAAACTGGCGAAGTATCTTGGCGTACCGAACTAATTGAAGCGCTTGTTGGATTAGGTTTTAATCGAAGACAAGCTGAGAATGCCATTAATGAAATGTCATCAGAAATCAGCGTTGCAGAGCTTGCTGAATTATCACCATCTGAAAGGCTGAAACTCGCCTTATCTAAAGCAAATACTTCTAAAGGTTTAAAAGCTTAGGCGGTTATGAGCGATCGATTACTTTCTAATCAAATGAACCCGGAAGAGGGCGGTTCCGAAGGAGCGTTGCGCCCTAAGAATTTACAAGAATTTGTGGGACAGCAGCGGGTTAGAGATCAAATCAGCGTGCTATTGCAATCTGCAAAAAGTAGAGCAGTTAGCGCAGATCACATTCTGTTATCAGGTCCACCTGGCTTAGGAAAAACCACGCTAGCTTTTATTTTGGCAGAAGAGTTGAATGCACCGATTCGAATTTCTAGTGGTCCTGCTATAACTCACGCTGGTGATTTAGCAGCAATTCTCTCTTCATTAACTGAGGGAGAGATTCTTTTCTTAGATGAGATTCATAGATTATCTAGACCAGCAGAAGAGTTGCTCTATCTTGCTATGGAAGATTTTCGCGTTGATGTTGTGGTTGGAAAAGGTCCTGGAGCGACAGCTATTCCATTAGATCTACCAAGATTCACATTAGTTGGCGCGACAACTCGCGCTGGTTTATTGCCTCCACCGTTACGTGATCGCTTTGGGTTTACCGCCCACATGGATTTTTACGAAGATGAAGAATTGGCTCAAATAATCAAGCGCTCTGCCAATCTATTGGAAGTTAAAATAAAAGAGGATGCCATTTTTGAAATCGCTAAAAGATCTAGAGGTACTCCCAGAATTGCAAATCGGTTATTGCGCAGAGTAAGAGATTATGCGCTAGTAAATGGCAACAAGAGTTCTGAAGTTGACATAGATATTGCCAAGTCCGCGCTACAAATGTACGAAGTCGATCTACTTGGTTTAGATCGATTAGATCGCGCAGTTTTGGAAGCTTTGATTGATCGATTTAACGGTGGCCCTGTTGGTTTATCAACGCTGGCTATCGCTGTAGGCGAGGAGAGCGAGACAGTGGAGGCGGTTGCTGAACCATTTCTTGTCCGAACCGGCTTGATGGCTAGAACTTCACGCGGACGAGTAGCCACACCACAGGGTTTTGCTCATCTAGGGCGGAAATCACCTCAAGGATGGACGCTTTTCGATAGCAATTTCGACAGTGATAACAAGTAACTAATAAACTCTCGCCCTATGTCTATCACCAATCAGGGATCAAAAGGCAGCAAACCAGGTCGCACATTAGCGATAATCCTTCTGGTTCTAGTTGCAGGCGCAGCATCAGCGGTTATTTCAGATGCAACAAAAATTAATTTAGGTTTGGATCTTCGTGGCGGCACTAGCGTCACTTTGCAACCTAGAATTTCTGAAGGAACCACTGGCCGAGTCACAAGCGAATCAATCGATGAAGCTGTCTCAATTATCCGCCAGCGCGTTAACTCCTTAGGTGTAGCTGAATCTGAAGTTGCAGCTCAAGGTACTGGCAATAACCGTCAGATCGTTATTTCAGTTCCTGGCGAAACAGGTCGTCGAATTGTTGAATTGGTTGGCAATACTGCAGAGCTACGTTTCCGTCAGGTTTTAGCTGAATCTGCATCTGGCGCAACAACAGGTGCTGGCGCAGCCACACCAGTTGCAGGTGTAAGTGCTGAATTAAACGCTAAATATGCAAACCTAGATTGTTCAAAACCAGAAGCGCGCCAAGGACAAGGCGGCGATCTGCCTGAAGAAACTATCGTTACATGCGCACGTTCTTCAGCAACTAAATATATTTTGGGACCAGCAGAAGTTATCGGTCGTGAGGTTTCTAAAGCCTCTGCCGGTTTAGATACCCAGGCTGGTAATGCATGGACAGTTCTGCTCACCTTTAATGGTGAAGGTACTAAGAAATTTGGCGACATAACTTCACGCGTTACAGGTTTAGCAGCACCACAGAATCAAGTGGCGATCGTGCTTGATGGTTTAGTGGTTTCAGCACCTCGTATTACCGAAGCCATTCCTTCAGGTAACGCGCAAATTACTGGTTCCTTTACTCAACAAGATGCCAATGATTTAGCAAATGTTTTGAAGTATGGTGCGCTTCCACTTGCATTTGATCGAGGTGAAGTTCAACAAGTTTCACCGACTTTAGGTGCTAATCAGCTGCGCGCTGGTTTGTTAGCTGGTGGATTGGGCTTATTCCTAGTTATTTTCTATATGTTTGCGTTCTATCGTGGCTTAGGTATCGTCTCAGCCAGTTCGCTGGTTATTGCGATAGCATTTACCTATATTTCATTCCTATTATTAGGTAAGACCATTGGCTTTACCTTAACTTTGGCTGGTATCGCCGGTGCGATTGTTTCAATTGGTGTTACAGCTGACTCATTTATTGTTTACTTCGAACGTATTCGTGACGAAATTCGAGAAGGTCGTTCGATTCGTTCTGCTGTTGAAACCGGTTGGATCCGCGCACGTCGCACAATTCTGGTTGCCGACTTCGTATCAATCATTGCGGCAGTTTTGCTCTACTTCTTCGCAGTAGGTGGTGTTCGTGGATTTGCATTCACTTTGGGACTTGCCACTTTGATCGACCTTTTGGTGGTCTTCTTCTTCACCAAGCCATTTATGACATTGCTTGGGCGATCTAAATTCTTCAATTCGGGTAAAGCCATTACTGGTATCTCTCAGAAGAACCTTGGTGTAAAGATGGGAGCTAGTGCATAAATATGTCTAAATTATCAGGATTAGGTAATCGTCTTTATACAGGCGAAACATCAATCAACGTAATTGGTCGCAAGAAGGTTTGGTATGCCTTTTCAGGTTTATTGATTGCGCTTTCTTTCGTGGCACTTGCAACGCAAGGTTTGAAGTTAGGTATTGAATTCAAAGGCGGCGCTTCTTATACCGTCACTAAAGCGGGCGGTTCGATTCAAACAGCAGAAGAATCAGTTAAAGAAGCTGGCATCCCAGGCGAGTCAATTATTCAAACTGTAGGCAATGATCAGATTCGAATCCAAACTGGATCTGTAACCAATGCCCAGTCCGCAGCGTTGCAGGATGCACTTTCTAAAAACTTTGGCGTAACCATAGATTCCATTGATACTCAGATCATCGGACCATCATGGGGTAAGGAAATCACCCGCAAAGCAATTTACGGCCTGATTGGTTTCATTATTGTCGTGATGCTTTATCTAGCGATGGCTTTCGAGCCTAAGATGTCGATATCTGCAATTATCGCCGTGATCCATGACGTGTTTATTACAGTGGGTATTTACGCACTTGTTGGTTTTGATGTTACCCCAGCAACAATTATTGGATTCCTAACCATTTTGGGTTATTCGTTGTATGACACGGTGGTGGTTTTCGACAAAATTCGCGAAAACACTAAATCGATCACTGCGACTGGAAAAAGCACCTTCTCACAAGCGACTAACCTTGCAGTTAACCAAACGATTGTTCGCTCGACCAATACTTCGATCATCGCACTTCTTCCAGTAGGTTCAATTCTTTTCGTTGGCGCTGGCTTACTTGGTGCTGGTACTTTAAAAGATCTTTCATTAGCGCTCTTTATTGGTTTAGCAACAGGTACATACTCATCAATCTTTATTGCACCTCCAATTTTGGCATCGCTTCGCGAACGCGAACCGGCAATGCAGGCCTTGACAAAGCGCGTTGCTTCTCGTCAAAGTGGTGCGGTCACAGAAACTGTAGGATCTTCAATCACAAACGAAGCACCTCGCGGTCCACGTAACCAACCAAAGCGCAAACACCGCCGAAAATAGGATTTACTAAATGCCAGAGCTGATCAATCCTGTTCTGGCGGAATTCCGCCTTCATCATCCTGGAACAAAAGATGATGAAATTGAAAAAGCGTATCAAGTTGCTAAAGGCGCTCATGATGGACAGTTACGTAAATCGGGTGACGCTTACATAACGCACCCTGTTGCTGTTGCGGGAATTCTGGCCAGTTTAGGCATGGATAAAGCCACATTAATTGCCGCGTTACTCCATGACACGGTTGAAGATACGTCGTATAACTTAGATAACTTACGCCGGGATTTCGGTGATGAAATTGCCAATTTAGTTGATGGTGTAACTAAATTGGATAAATTAACTTACGGCGAAAACGCTGAAGCTGAAACTGTTCGAAAAATGGTTGTGGCTATGTCGCGCGATATTCGAGTTTTGGTAGTGAAGTTAGCCGATCGTCTTCATAATGCCAGAACTTGGCGTTTTGTTGAAGCAGAATCGGCAAAACGTAAAGCTCGAGAAACAATTGATATTTACGCGCCACTTGCTCATCGCTTAGGTATGAATGCCGTTAAATGGGAGCTTGAAGATCTCTCTTTTCAAATTTTAGAGCCGAAAAAGTTTGAGGAAATAGGCAGATTGATTGCTGATCGCAATCCTATGCGCGAAAAGATGACCCAAGAAGTGGTCAAAACTCTAACTGAAGATCTCCACCGTGACGGTATCGATGCCGAAGTAACTGGCCGACAGAAACATTACTTTAGTGTCTATCAAAAGATGGTGGTGCGTGGACGTGAGTTCAATGATATTTATGATTTGGTAGGCGTTAGAGTTTTAGTAGAAAATGTACGTGATTGTTATGCAGTCCTAGGATCAATTCACGCTCGATGGAGCCCGGTGCCAGGTCGTTTTAAAGATTACATCGCTATGCCGAAGTTCAACCTTTATCAATCGCTACACACCACAGTGATAGGACCAAACGGCAAAGCGTTAGAGATTCAAATTCGAACTCATGAAATGCACGCGCGAGCAGAGTTTGGTATCGCAGCTCATTGGAAATACAAAAAAGGGGATAAGAGCGCAAGTACCCCAGAAATGATTTGGTTGCAGCAGTTACATGCCTGGCAGCAAGAAACTCAAGATCCATCTGAATTTTTGGATGCGCTTCGTTTTGATTTGGGAAGTCCTGAAGTTTACGTTTTCACGCCAAAAGGCAAAGTTGTTGCACTTCCTGGCGGCTCCACCCCTGTTGATTTTGCTTACACAGTTCATACTGAGATTGGTAATAAAACGGTAGGCGCAAAAGTTAATGGACGGTTAGTTCCGCTTGATACACGACTTAATAATGGCGATGTTATTGAAGTAGTTACAAATAAGAATCCACAAGCCGGTCCAAGTAGAGATTGGCTCAATTTCGTAAAGAGCCCTCGAGCTAGAAATAAGATTAAAGCGTGGTTTACCAGAGAGCGACGTGAAGAGGCGATTGATGCTGGCCGTGAATCTATTGCTCGTCAAATGCGTAAAGCTGGTCTTCCACTTCAGAAAATTTTTGCTGGACAATCCCTACTAGAGCTGGCGCACGATTTACGCTTTCCTGATATTGATTCTCTATATGCCGCTGTAGGTGATGGCCACATTTCAGCGGCTGCAGTGATTGATAAGTTGCAAATCCTTCTTGGCGTTGAAGATTCTCACCCTGAACCAACTATGGATATTGGCGATATGCCAAGTAACGAAACAATTTCAAGGCGAACTTCCAGCGCTATTGAAGTTGAGGGTATTGAAGATGTGGTTGTGAAGTTAGCTAGATGCTGCACTCCGGTGCCTGGGGATTCCATTATGGGTTTTGTAACTCGCGGTAATGGAGTTAGCGTTCATAGAACTGACTGCGTAAATGCTGAAGATTTACAGCGCCATCAAGGAGATCGAGTTGTAAGAGTAAAGTGGCTAGAAGGAGCTTCATCAATCTTCTTAGTAAATATTCAAGTAGAAGCGCTGGATCGCGCCAGATTGTTATCAGATGTTACTCGTGCGTTATCTGATGCCCAAGTAAATATTTTGAATGCTGCGGTCAGTACTTCTAAAGATCGCATCGCCGTTTCACGATTTACCTTTGAAATGGCAGATGCCACTCATTTAGATTCAGTTTTAGCGGCGGTACGCCAAGTTGAAGGTGTCTACGATGTTTATCGAATTACCAACAATTAATTAAATTCGGCTAAGCCTCTTTGAGCTTCAGTTAACCATGAACGACGAGCTTCCGCTGCCATTCTGGCCTCTTCAGCTTTCTTCGAATTGCCAGCGGCAGCAGCCTTGGTAGCAGCTTCTTCATAAGCTGCAATTGCTTTAGTTAACTGTTCAACCACGTCGTTAGCGCGTGCCTTAGCTGCTGGATCGCTGCGGCGCCATTTTTCCGCTTCAGCTTCCTTGATTGCATTTGAAACTACATCAACGCGAGCATCAAGTTCGGCACGTTTATTACGATCGGTAATTCCAATTTTGCTCCATTCGTTCATCAATTCACGGAACTCTTTACGTGCTTTATCAAGATCAGTAATTGGCATGATTGCTTCGATTCTAGGCAGAAGCGCTTCACGCTTAATGAGATTCTCGCTCATAGCACCTTCACGCTTCTCTAGATCTGCGTTTTTGGCCGCAAAGAAAGTATCTTGCGCTTTCTTAAAGCGCTCCCAAAGTTTGGCATCTTCGCTTTGTTTACCGCGACCAGCTGCTTTCCACTTATCCATCAATTGTTTAAAGGTACGAGCAGTTGCTACCCAATCTGTTGATGATGCAAGTGCCTCTGCTTTCTCAACCAACTCTCTCTTTACGGAAGCAACTTGCTTCTGAGTGGTGTCCAAGTTGGCAAAATGAGTGCGACGTTTCTTGTCAAATTTGTTGCGAGCGCTCGAGAAACGCTTCCACAGTTCACCATCGCTCTTCTTATCAAGTCGCGGAGCAGCCTTCCACTGTTCAAGCAATTCTTTTAGACGCTCTCCAGTAACTTTCCAGCTTTCAGAGTCCGCTAGAGATTCTGCTTCGTTGACGATATTTTCTTTGTGAATTAAGGCATCAGCGCGACGTGCTTCACGTTCAGCCTTCTCAAGCGCCTTTTTTGCTTCATATGAGGCGCGATTTCCTTCAACAATATCTGGCAATTGGTTTAATGAAGCTTGGAGCGCTTCTAAATCTCCAACAACATTGCTTTCTGAAATTTGTTGACGTAATTTATTGATCGCTTCATGCGCGTCGCTTGGAACCATCGCATTACTTCGAATACGAGCACCGAGGATTGCAACTTCGGAGGCTAGGGCTTCAAATTTTCTAACAAAGTAGGCAAGCGCTTCTTCCGCACTCTTTCCTGGGTATGAGCCAACCGCGCGATCACCGCTAGGTGTTTTTACATAAACCGTGCCATCGTCTGCGACGTATCCAAATCTTGATGGATCTCCAATTAGCGCTGTGGCTGCTGATGGATTTATATGGCTTGCAACTTGTGATGGATTCTCGGTCATATGTAACTCCTTGCACTTTTTCGATTTCAGATGAGTGTTCCTCTGGAACTCACCTAGAACCTGTAGTTATGGTCGTTTTTAGGCGACGGCGTAAGAGCATTAAGGCTACCCTCCAGCCATGCTGGTCACCAACTTTCAGGCTCAAGCCTTCGCGACCAACTGCTGGATTCTGGCAACAGGCAGGGGACAGGAATGCATTGTGGTCGACCCGGGCATGCCTAACGTTTCTGAGGAGCTAAACCAGAAGTTAACGGAATTCGATTTGAAACCGGTGGCGATTCTGGTGACCCATGGACATTTGGACCATACCTTTTCAGTGCAGCCAATTTGTGATGGATATGAAATTCCAGCAATGATTCACAGAGCAGATCGGGAACTGTTTTTACATCCCGAACGTGCACATGGCGCTGATTTCATAAACCAACTCTCCGGAATTAAGTGGCAAGAGCCAAAGCAGATTAAGGAATTAAGCGATGGAGATGAGTTTGAAATCGTAGGCATGAAATTCAAAGTTCTTCATGCTCCTGGACATACAAAGGGTTCCATAATGTTTGAAGTAGATAATGAAGTTCTAATCTCAGGAGATGTGCTTTTTGCTGGATCTATCGGCAGAACCGACCTGCCAGGTGGTTCTTGGAGCGATATGGTCCGATCTTTAAAGCAGAAGGTTCTTACATTGCCAGATTCGTTACAAGTTCTGCCGGGACACGGCCCAGAGACAAGTATTGGACGAGAGAGAAAATACAATCAGTTCCTATTGGATCTTAAATAAGATCTCCAGACTGAATAATTTGAAAGTTGGGTGAGTAAGGTAGCCATGAATTTTCAAGCACCTAAAGGTGTCAGCGAATATGTGCCACCGCGCTCTGCTATTTTCGAATTTGTACGCGATCAATTATGCGCACCTGCGAAAAGTGCGGGTTACCAATACATGGAACTACCAGTATTTGAAGATACCGCACTCTTTCAACGCGGAGTTGGAGAATCAACTGACATAGTTTCTAAAGAGATGTACACCTTTGAAGATCGCGGTGGACGTTCAATTACTTTGCGCCCAGAAGGTACAGCAGGTGTAATGCGTGCAGTAATCGAACATGGTTTAGATCGCGGCCAATTACCCGTAAAGGTGCTTTATCAAGGAGCATATTTTCGTGCCGAAAGACCACAGAAGGGGCGTTATCGTCAGTTCTATCAAGTAGGCATTGAAGCCATTGGTTTAGAAGATCCTTTAATCGATGCCGAGGTTATCTGGCTAGCTGCTCAAGCTTTTAAGAATTTAGGGTTAAAAAATTTCCGGTTAGAAATTACGTCTCTTGGGGATTCTGAATCACGGGCTAAACACCGAATTGAACTCTTAAAGTTTTACGAGACCCTTAATCTTGATGAAGTTACTGCGGAAAGAGCAAAAGTAAATCCACTTCGCTTATTTGACGATAAACGTCCCGAGATGGTTGCAGCAATGGACAAAGCTCCAAAGTTGCTTGATTTTCTAACTGAGAAATCTAGAAGCCATTTTGATTTGGTTAGGAAATACCTTGATGCTTTAAATGTTGAATATGTAATCAATCCAAAATTGGTTCGTGGATTCGATTATTACACCGGCACCACTTTTGAATTTATTCACACAGGTTTAGGTGCGCAATCAGCAATTGGTGGTGGCGGTCGATACGACAAATTAATGAGTGAATTAGGCGGCCAAGACTTATCAGGTATTGGATGGGGAATTGGTGTTGATCGCACGATATTAGCGGCAGAGGAAGAAGGGGTTATTCCTGTAGAACTAGGAAATCCGGATCTGTTTATCATCCCATTGGGTACTCAAATGAGCGCCTTGGAATTAGCAACTGAACTTAGAAATGCTGGGAAAATCGTGGAAATAGCATTCGGTGAACGAGCATTAAAAGGCGCGATGAAGGCAGCAGATAAATCAGGCGCCAAATTTGTAATTGTTTTAGGTGATAACGAGGTCACATCAGGCTCGGTCGATCTTAAAAATATGGCGACCGGAGAGTCCAAGAGCGTTAGAATTAACGACTTGAAGTCAACTCTTTAGGCTGGCTTTTACCGAAACTTCAGAAACAGGGATTTTTCATGCTCCGTACTCATAACGCGGGAGAGCTGCGTAAAGAAGATGTTGGCAAAACGATCACCCTTACAGGTTGGGTTGCTCGTCGCCGCGATCATGGCGGAGTTGCATTTATAGATCTTAGAGATGGTTCTGGTTGGTGCCAGGTAGTCATTAATGATGAAGCAACTGCAGGTGCACTTCGCGCTGAATGGTGTTTAAAAATTATCGGAGAAGTTACTGCTAGACCAGCTGGTTCTGAGAACTCGAATACACCGACCGGTGCAATTGAAGTTGTCGCTAAGTTGGTAGAGGTTCTTTCTGAAGCGGCTGCGCTACCTTTTCCTGTCGATTCTGGCGATGAAGTAAATATCTCGGAAGAAGTTCGTCTTCGTTATCGCTATTTGGATTTAAGACGCGAAGTGCCTGCAAATAATTTAAGACTTCGTTCCAAAGTAACTTCAGTTATTAGACGAATCATGGAACAGGAAGCTTTCTATGAAATCGAAACACCATATTTAACAAGATCGACTCCTGAAGGAGCTAGAGACTTCTTGGTACCTGTTCGATTGCAGCCAGGATCTTGGTATGCATTGCCGCAATCACCTCAGTTATTCAAACAATTATTAATGGTCGCAGGCATGGAACGCTATTACCAAATAGCACGTTGCTTCCGCGATGAAGATTTTCGCGCAGATCGCCAACCAGAATTTACTCAGTTGGATATTGAGATGTCCTTCATTGATCAAGAGGATATTTTGGCCTTAATTGAAAAATTGTTAGCTCAGATTTGGCAGGAAGTGAAGAATTATCAAATTCCACTTCCAATTCCAAGAATGACTTATATGGATGCCATGAACCGGTTCGGTTCCGATAAGCCGGATCTTCGTTTTGGGTTAGAACTTAAAGAGATGACCGAATTCTTTAAAGATACTAATTTCAGGGTATTTCAGGCGCCTTACGTTGGTGCAGTTGTAATGCCCGGTGGTGCAGATTCTCCACGTCGTGAATTAGATGGTTGGCAAGATTGGGCTAAAGCTCGTGGTGCTAAAGGACTTGCTTATATCTTGGTGCAAACAGATGGCTCTCTAG
This sequence comes from Candidatus Nanopelagicaceae bacterium, assembly GCA_051006515.1. Lineage (GTDB taxonomy): Bacteria > Actinomycetota > Actinomycetes > Nanopelagicales > Nanopelagicaceae > ZLKRG08. The sequence goes on from JBPCTD010000098.1 coordinate 21,099, forward strand.
GTGGACCAGTTGCTAAGAATTTATCGGAAGAAGAGATAGCTAATGTTGCAAAGGCTGCTGGGGCAAAGGCTGGAGATGCAATCTTCTTTGCTGCCGGTGCTAGAAGTGAATCTCAAGCTTTACTTGGTGCGGTGCGCCTGGAAATCGGAAAGCGTCGGGGTTTGATTGATGAGAGCAAATGGGAATTCCTCTGGGTAGTAGATGCGCCAATGTTCGAAAAAACTGATGGCGGTGGTTGGACTGCTGTTCACCATCCATTTACTGGACCTAAACCAGAGTTCGCAAAGAGTTTCAAAACGGATCCCGCTAGCGCATTGGCTTATGCCTATGACATTGTTTTAAATGGCACAGAATTAGGTGGCGGATCTATCCGTATTCATGATCAACAGATTCAAAGGGATGTTTTTGAAGTTATTGGTTTATCTGCAGAGGAGGCACAAAGTAAATTTGGCTTCCTATTAGAAGCATTCCAGTATGGCCCGCCGCCACATGGTGGCTTAGCCATTGGTATCGATCGACTATGTGCACTGCTTGCCGGTGCGGATTCAATCAGAGAAGTCATTGCATTCCCTAAGACTGCATCTGGCGGAGATCCTTTGACGGGTGCACCAACACCAATTACCGCTGCGCAACGTAAAGAGGCAGCCATTGATGCCGTTCCTGAAAGCAAAGAGAATACAACTGAAAAGGTAAAGTGATTTGATAAAGAAATCCAATTTAAGAATTGCGGGAGTATTCGCCGCAATTAGTATCTTGGTGCTCACCGGTTGCAGTTCCTCTCAGCAGTACGCGGGTAGCAAAGCAGATGGTGCTTTTTTTGCTGTGCCTAATGGTTGGCACCAAATTTCAAATGCCGAGTTAAATAAAGAAGAGGGTAATACCAAGAATCAGGATGCGCTAGATCGTCTATCTATGGTCACTTACCAAGTTGGCTATAGCGCTGTTAAAAAGGTAACGCCGGAGCAAGTGTTTCTCTTAGATCCAACAGATAATCCAGTGGTCTTTGCCCGTATCAGAGACCTCTTTCCCGAAGAACGCAATTCCATAAGTTTGAATTCACTGAGAAATGTGATTTTGCCGGTTACCGATTTATTGGATGGCACCATAGAAAATACGCGGAATTTTCAATTGATCGATGACCAAGAGGTAGAAGATAAAGGCGGTCGAGGTGTTAATCTCATTTTTAGCTTTGATTTTGAAGGCAAGAACGAAACTATCAATCAAACTGCTCTATATTCATCTGATAAAACAAAGATTTATCTTTTGATTGCTCGCTGCACCACTGAGTGTTATAACAAGAATGTTCAGCAAATTGAAAAAATTGTAAATTCCTTTACCGTTAGGGGAACGCGATGAGTATGGATAATTCAAGTCGAAAAAGGGATTCTGAGCGTAAGACTCGAGTTCATCTCTCCTTCTTTGATCGCACCAAGTTCCTCTTGCTTTTTGCCATCACATATCTAATCTTAGTTTGGGCTTTGATGTCCGAGAATCCGCTCTACAGATTTAATGATGCCGCAGTTGAAACTTCAAGTAAGTATCGCGGGCTCTTTTATGTGGCAGCCATAGAAGTACTTCGCCAATTGCATTTTGTGATTTCAGAGTTTCTCTCTCCATATCATCGAATTTGGCAATGGTATTTCAAAACGGTGAATAGAGCTTTAGGTCTTTTCTCTGATTGGACTCGTTTTAGAATTTCCCGAATCATTAAAGCATTAATCTGGGTTGGAGTTCTTTCAGTAATCTTGGGGGCAATATATAAGTTACCTCCGGCTCAAGCGCTCTTTATGGCACCGCAAGCTTTATGGGCAGCGCTGCCTTTAATTGCGCAATTGCTCTTTGCGATTGTATTTATCTTGATTCAATTTGTTGCACTTTTCTGGTTCTTAAGTCGTGGCGGTATCGATACCTATTTCCCTGATGACATTAATACTCGTTTTAGTGATGTATGGGGACAAGATCATGTTTTGGATCGAATTCGGGAAAACCTACTTTTCTTAGAAGATCCAGAATCTATCGAGCGCCATGGCGGTTATGTACCAGGCGGAATTTTGCTCTGGGGTCCTCCAGGAACTGGAAAGACATTAATGGCCGAAGCAATGGCCGGTGAAACTGGTAAGCCTTTTATCTTTGTAGATCCAGGTGCGTTTAACAATATGTTCTTTGGCATCGGCGTTTTGAAAGTTAAATCGCTTTTTAGAAAATTACGAAAATTAGCACTTCGTTATGGCGGAGTGGTGGTTTTCTTCGATGAAGCTGATGCTTTAGGAAATCGCGGAATTGTTACTACAGGTCAACGTATGGCAATTGGCAGCAAAGCAGAACATTGCCATGGTGGTAACTATCTTTCTGAATCAGCAATAAATGTCCTAACGCGAGAAAAATTTGTTATGGGAGGAGCAGCTGGCGGTGGCGGTGGCGGAATGGGAACGCTACAAGCGCTACTTACCGAATTATCAGGCTTAAAGAAACCACGTGGCTTCTTTAATCGCATCATCAGAAGAACGCTTGGTATGCGACCTAAGAATCCTCCGAAGTATCGAATCTTGGTAGTAATGGCAACAAATATGCCTGAAGCTTTAGATGAAGCGCTGCTTCGTCCAGGTCGTATCGATCGTATGTACCGAGTTGGTTATCCAAGTAAGAATGGCAGAGTTCGTACCTATCAAGGTTATCTAGATAAAGTTTCTCATTCGTTAACTCTGGAAGAGATTGAAAAATTAGCAGTAATGACGCCTTACTCAACTGGCGCAACTATCAAAGACATGATCAACGAAGCTTTGATAATCGCTATTCGTGATGGTCGCACTTCAATTATTTGGCCCGATGTAATTAGAGCTAAACAGCAGAAAGAACTTGGGCCTTCAGAAGATGTGGAATACATCGAACGTGAACGCCACGCAATCGCAGTGCACGAAGCTTGCCATGCAGTAGTCGCTCATCGTGTTCGCCAGCATATGAATATTGATTTGGCGACTATCGAAAAAGGTAGTGATTACTTAGGTATGGTGGCCAGCATTCCACCAGATGATCAATTCACTAGATGGAAAAGCGAATATCAATCTGACATTTTGGTATCACTTGCATCGCTTGCTGGTGAACGTATGTTCTTTGATGGCGATAATTCCTCTGGAGTATCTGGAGATTTAGAATCCGCAACCACGATTGCTAGTTTGATGGAAGGTCATTGGGGAATGGGTTCAACCATTTCATCTCACGCTTCTAACCGTAGATTTGAAGTTGGCGCTCCTGGTGGTGGCAAAGGTGGGGGCAAAGTTGGTGGCAACGGTCGAGACGAAAATGATCGCGAACTTCGCAGAGCGCTCTCAGATCGCATAGAAGATAATCTCAATCAATTATTAGAAAAAGCAGAACAGTTATTGAAATCAAATCGTCGGGAAGTTTTAGCACTAGCCCACGCTTTGGAGACGCATAAAACCCTTCCAGGCGAAGATGTGGCAGCGGTAATCGAAGGCCAATTGGGAGCTATTGCTGATGGCCGTCCTTATCTCGAAGATAAATTTATGAAAGAAATAGAGGATTATCACAAAGCTTGCGTATCAGCCCATCGCGAACATCGCACGCCAGATATTGCGTTACCACTCTTCAAAAACGATTAATTTCAGGCAATGCTTGGTTTAGATTGGTAAGGTAGCACTATGGGTCCTGGTGGAATAGCAACAATTATCGCGTCATGTGCATTACTAATCATCGCAGTAGCGATTGGGTACGCGGTTATACGTTTGGGTAGGTTTATAGACGAAGCAAGTTTGAGCCTGAAATCAATTACGGACGAAACCACACCTTTGCTCAAAGAGTCCACTCGCACCGTAGAGCTAGTAAATGGTCCACTAGAAAGCATCAATCGCATCACAAAGAACGTTGAGAGCGTCACTGAAAAGGTTGCCGGTGCTACAGATTCATTTGTTTCTAAAGGTGGACCAGCGGTAAAAGCTTTAGGTTTATTGGCGGCTGCAAAGAAGCGCGGAAAGAAAAAATAATTGGAATCCGCAGATATTCGCGCACGTTGGTTGCGCTTTTTTGAGTCGGGTAATCGCGAAAACTTACCTCACGTAGTAGTACCTTCTGCCTCCTTAATCGCAGACGACCCCAATCTTTTGTTGGTCAACGCGGGCATGGTGCCATTTAAACCATATTTTCTCGGAGAGGTGACGCCGCCATATAAGCGTGCAACTTCAGTTCAAAAGTGCGTTCGCACATTAGATATCGATGAAGTTGGAAAGACCACTCGCCATGCATCTTTCTTCCAAATGTGTGGCAATTTCTCATTTGGTGATTACTTCAAAGAGGGTGCCATCTCTTTAGCTTGGGATTTATTAACTAGATCTACCTCAGATGGTGGCTATGGGTTTGGTGAAGATCGACTTTGGGTGACCGTTTATGAAGATGATGATGAAGCAGCAGATATTTGGCATAAAAAGATTGGCGTGCCGAAGGATCGCATTCAACGTCGCGATATGAATGATAATTACTGGTCAATGGGTGTTCCTGGCCCATGTGGTCCATGTTCTGAAATCTATTTTGATAGAGGAGCGCAATACGGCAAAGATGGCGGTCCAATTGCAGACGAGGAGCGCTATTTAGAAGTTTGGAATCTAGTTTTCATGCAATTCGAAAGAGGCGCAGGCGCTGGCAAAACCCATTATCCGATTTTAGGTGAATTACCTAACAAGAATATTGACACCGGTTTGGGCTTAGAACGAATGGCAGCCATTTTGCAAGGTGTAGAGAATATTTATGAAATCGATACCACCAGAATTATTTTGGATAAGGCAGTTGATTTAACTGGCGTTAAGTATGGCGCTGCCAATAAGAGCGACGTATCACTACGCGTGATTGCAGATCATGCTCGCACTGCAGCCATGTTGATTTGTGATGGTGTCACTCCCGGAAATGAAGGCCGTGGTTATGTCCTACGCCGCATGATGCGCCGCACAATTCGCAATATGAGACTTTTGGGTTCCCAGGATGTAGTGATCAAAGAGCTGATTGATGCAGCGATCAAAGCAATGGGACCGCAGTATCCAGAGCTAGTTACGGATCAAGTTCGTATTCAAAAGGTAGCCATTGCAGAGGAAGATTCATTCTTACAAACTTTAAAGAGCGGTACCCAGATTTTTGATGTAGCAGCAAGTGAATTGAAGAAATCAGGAAGTGGCACTCTCTCCGGGGACTCAGCTTTCAAGTTGCACGATACATATGGCTTTCCAATTGATTTAACTTTAGAGATGGCTAGCGAACAAGGTCTGGAAGTTGATAGTGAAGGTTTCCAGCGTTTAATGAAAGAGCAGAAAGAACGCGCTAAAGCAGATTCAAAGGCAAAGAAGAGTGGACACACAGATTTAACCGAATACCGCAAAATAGCCGATGAGATGGGGTTATCTGAATTTATTGGGTATCAACACATTGAAAGTGAAGCCATCATCCGTGGTCTGTTAGTAAATGGCAAGGGAGCAAGTAGCGCTTCCGAAGGTGACGAAATCGAAATCGTTCTTGATCGAACACCTTTCTATGCTGAAGGCGGAGGACAACTAGCTGATGGTGGATTTATCACCTTAGCTAATGGTGCAAAGATTGAAATTGATGATGTTCAAGCGCCAGTACCTTCATTAAATGTACATCGCGGACGTGTCGTAGTTGGATCCGTTGAATTAGGAAATGAAGTGCACGCATCTATTGATTTAGAACGTCGTCGCGCAATTTCGCGTGCGCATTCTGCTACACATATGGTGCATAAAGCTTTCCGAGAAATATTAGGTGAGACAGCTACTCAAGCAGGTTCAGAGAATTCGCCAGGACGTTTCCGTTTCGATTTTCCATCTACCGGAGCTGTCCCAGCTTCAGTGCTTAATGATGTGGAAGCGAGAGTTAATCATTTACTTCTCGAAGACTGGGAAGTTACCGCTGAAATCATGAGTCAGGATGAAGCTAAGAAGTTAGGCGCGATGGCGCTATTCGGTGAAAAATATGGTGATCGAGTACGTGTAGTAAGCGTGGGAAATTGGGCTAGAGAACTTTGCGGTGGTACCCACGTAAATCGCACAGGTCAACTTGGCTTGGTAAAACTGCTTTCAGAATCTTCAATTGGTGCCGGTGTGCGCCGTGTAGAAGCCTTAGTTGGTTCCGATGCTTATAAATTCTTAGCCAGGGAACATATCTTGGTGAATCAACTTACTGATTTGATTAAAGGCGCCAGAAGCGAAGAGTTGCCAGAGCGAATCAATGACTTACTTTCAAATCTTAAAGAGGCAGAGAAGGAACTGAGCCAAGTTAGATCGGCACAGGCGTTAGCTCAAGTTTCGGGTTTGATTTCATCTGCAAAGGATTTTGTTGGATATAAATACTTGGCAACTGAGATTTCAAACGTTGGTGTAGAAGATTTACGTTCAATGGCATTGGATATCAAGAATCGCCTTGGTGAGTCGGTTATTGCACTTGCATCTAACGTTGACGGAAAACCGATGATTGTAGTGTCAGTATCTGAAGTTCCACGTGCTCAAGGTATAAAAGCAGGAGCGCTGGTAAAAATTGCATCAACTGTTTTAGGCGGTGGCGGTGGCGGAAAGGATGATTTTGCGCAAGGTGGAGGTCAGAACCCAACCGAGATAGCTAACGCTCTTGATGCGATCGCGAAGGCGATTTCAAAGTAATGCCATTTGGGCGACGCCTCGGAATTGACTACGGTCAAACCCGAGTAGGCATCGCACTCTCAGATATTGATGGTCTGGTTGCTACTCCGTTAGTCACCTTGAAAAACGACAAGAAACTATTTAGTGAAATTTCTAAGATTCTAGATGAATATCAAATTGTCGGCATATTTCTGGGCAAACCAAAGCATTTAAGTGGTGTTGAAGGCAGCACTGCTGAGGAGGTAGCGAAGTTTGCTACCCGGTTTGAGGAATCTTTCGTTTTACCAATTACTTATGTTGATGAGCGACTTACCAGCAAGCAGGCAGAGAAATTACTTCAATCTGTGGGTAAAAACTCAAAAGATAGCAAAGGACTTATTGATCAATTAGCGGCGCAGGCTATTCTGCAATTGGGTTTAGAGATAGAAAAACATGAAAACAATTGATTCCGTGCGCAAATATCGGTTGGCGGTCGCAGGGCTAGCGTTTGCTTTTCTGCTGGCGTTTTCACTCCATTTAATCCGCAGCAATTTAGCTGAAGTGCCGAATTATCCTTCCCGAACAATCAAGAGCGGGGAAGTGACAGTTCTGATACATGTAGATCAATCTGCTACAGGTTTGGCAATTGCAAAAGAGTTATACGTCAAAGGAGTTACCGCTTCCATCACCGCCTTTTATCAATTAGCAATCAATGATTCTCGAGCAAATCAAATTTCTCCAGGCGAATATGAAGTAAATCAAAAAATTTCAGCGAGACAAGCGCTAGAACAACTATTAGATCGCAAGAGAATCAGAGGTTTAATCTCAATAATTGAGGGAGATTGGCGCAGTGAAATTTTTGAGAAAATGAAAATCGCGGGATTCTCAGATTTTCAAGCTGCAGTAAAAGAATTGAAAGTGCCAAAGGGATTCTCGGCTGCGGAAGGTGTCTTCTTTCCAGCGCAATATTCTTTTGCTAAAGGCACAAATACCGCAGAAGCTTTACAAGCTATGGTGGATCGTTTTACAATCGAAGCAAAATCAACTGGACTGCTCGATAGTGCAGATCCTTATCGAAACCTTATCATCGCATCGCTCGTACAAGCAGAAGGTGATCCAACAGATTTCAATAAAGTTGCGAGAGTAATTCTTAACCGCTTAAAAATTGGAATGCCTCTGCAATTAGATGCAACGGTGCAATATGCTTTAAAGAAGCGGGGATCCATTTGGGTAACTACTGCAGCAACAAAGGTAAGCTCTCCGTATAACACTTATCGCTCTTACAACCTGCCGCCGACTCCTATTGGTAGCCCAGGAAGAGCGGCGATAGCCGCTACTTTGGCGCCCACAAGCGGGGATTGGCTTTATTTCATTACGGTGAAGCCGAAAGATACTAGGTTTACCAAGTCCCACGATGAGTTCTTAAAGTGGAAAATTGAGTTTGAAAGAAATGTGAAAGCTGGTCTATTTAAATGAGAAAACGAGCTGCTGTACTGGGTTCACCAATTAACCATTCTTTGTCTCCAGCGATACATAATGCGGCTTATTTGGCACTTGGCATTGAGGGCAAATACGACGCGGTAGAAGTAGCAAGCGGTCAACTACCTACATTCATGAATCAAGTTCAAGAAACTCCAGCTGAGTGGATTGGTTTTTCTTTAACCATGCCGCTAAAGGAAGAGATTTTCGGAGTAGCGGATATTTCTGATCCGTTAGCGTTACAAATTAAATCAGGCAATACTCTCTTGCCAACGGCACATGGTTGGTTTGCTACCACAACAGATGTGTCGGGTTTTATCTGGGCGCTAACTTTCACTCATGTAAGTGATTTCGAAAGCATTCAAATCATCGGAGCTGGGGCTACGGCTAGAGCCGCTGCTGCTGCCGTAGATGCACCAGGTCGCAAAATTGAAGTAATGCTAAGAGATCCACAGCGAATCGATTCGATGAAAGGCGCTGTGACTCAAGGTGATTTAACTTTTGTTGAATGGGGTTCCTCAAACAGAGAATTCGATCTGGTTATCAACACCACTCCTGCAGGTGCGGCTGATCAACTTGAATTGTCGGGCTCGGTCCTTTTTGAGGCTTTGTATAACCCATGGCCAACACCACTTGTAAAAAGATGGCAAGGAAAAGTAATTGGTGGTTTAGATTTGTTGATTCACCAAGCTATCGATCAAATTCATCTAATGACGAACTTTGTAATCGACCGTAAAATGATGGTACCACTTCTAAGAGCTGCAGCTCAGGCCGAATTGGCAGATAGGAATTAGGGCTGGTTGCATTCATTTTTATTTCCGGAATAGGTCTAATTTCTTCTATTTCCGACTTAAGATGGCGAAAAATTCCAAATTGGTTGACTTATCCGTTAATAATTTCCGCGTTTCTTTGGTTCGATAAAAGCTCATTTATCTATATTGTGCTTGGCTTATTGCTGGCAATTTTTGCAAGTAACTTGATAGGTGCTGGTGATATTAAGTTAGCTTTGGCCTTCACTCTTTGGAGTTATCATTTCGGTTGGTCAGGATGGTGGTTTCTCTTTTCGTGCTTTCTTGTCCTCATCGCGATCATCACGAGAGGTTTAAAAGGGAAGATACCTTTTGCTCCATATATGACAGCGGGATTTCTAATAGCAAACTTAATTTTGCCCAATTTTGCTCCATGAAATTCATTCACCAGAAATTGTCAACGAATCATCTTTTTATCTGAAATAATCGCCCCATGCGTTGGTTAACAGCAGGCGAGTCCCATGGTCCAGTATTGACCGGAATTATCGAAGGTTTGCCCTCGCATATAGAGATTACAACAGCTGACATCGATCAAGAATTGTCACGACGTCGATTAGGTTTTGGTCGAGGCGCACGCCAGAATTTCGAAGCGGATAGAGTTCGAATTACTGGTGGTATTAGGTTAGGACTTTCTCAAGGCGGCCCGATTTCAATTGAAGTGGCAAATAGCGAATGGCCTAAATGGGAAAAAGTAATGTCAGCAGATCCCGTCCCGTTAGAAGAGATTGCTAACTTGGCGCGTAACGCAGGGTTAACTAGACCTAGACCTGGCCACGCCGATTTAGTTGGAATGCAGAAGTATGGTTTTGATGATGCCAGGGCGATTTTAGAAAGAGCATCAGCTAGAGAAACTGCAGCGCGAGTGGCGCTGGGCGCGGTAGCAAAAGCATTTTTAAAACAGAGCGTAGGAATAGAAATATTAAGTCACGTTGTAGCTATTGGCGCTGCTGAAGTAGCAGATTCAGTTTCTCTTCCAAATTTTAAAGATCTTGAAAAGATTGATTCCAATCCCGTTCGCTGTGCAGATGAGGTCGCAAGTGCAGCCATGATAAAAGAGATTGAAGAAGCTCATAAGGATGGCGACACACTTGGCGGAGTAGTTGAAGTCATTGCTTATGGCGTGCCCGTGGGATTAGGTTCACACGTACATTGGGATCGCAGATTAGATTCACGTTTAGCTGGCGCTTTGATGGGTATTCAAGCTATCAAAGGCGTTGAGCTTGGTGATGGTTTTAAGATAGCTTCAAGACGTGGCTCAGTTGCGCATGATGAAATTGATTTAGTTGACGGAAAAGTAGCTCGCCGATCAAAGAGATCTGGTGGAACCGAGGGCGGAATAAGCACTGGAGATTTGTTGAGAGTACGCGCTGCGATGAAACCAATTTCTACAGTACCTAAAGCCTTAGACACTATTGATGTATCTACTTTAGAACCAGCAAAAGCTATTAATCAACGCTCTGATGTTTGTGCAGTACCAGCTGCGGGCGTAGTAGCCGAAGCAATGGTGGCATTAACTCTTGCCCAAGCAGTTTTGGAGAAATTCGGTGGCGATTCAGTACTTGAAACCAAGCGTAATTTCCACAGTTATATGGAAAGTCTCAGACTCAAATAATGGCGCCCAAAGTGGTTTTAATCGGGCCGATGGGTGCAGGTAAAACTTCTGTTGGAAAAAATCTTGCTGAAAAACTAGGTATAGATTTTGCCGATACGGATCGATTGATTGAAATTGACCAAGGTAAGTCAGTTTCTGAGATCTTCATAGAAGATGGCGAAGCACACTTTCGTTTAGTGGAAGAAAGTATTGTGATCGATGCCTTAAATGAACAAGATGGGGTTTTGTCGTTAGGTGGAGGCGCAATCACTAGTATTCCAGTACAAGAGAAATTAGGAACAAGTGGCGCGATCAAAGCCTTCCTAGATATTTCATTGACGGCAGTCGCACCTCGGGTTGGTTTCGACAGCGCTCGGCCATTGTTGATGGTAAATCCTCGCCAAAAATGGTTAGAGCTTATGAATGCAAGACGAGAATCCTATGAAAAACTAGCAGATATTCAAATAGATGTTAGTGACTTATCTGTCGAAGATGTTGCTTCTAGAATCATCCTTGAAGCCAGGTTGAATAAATGAGAACAATTCCGATCTCTGCCGAGAATAATTATCAAATTGAGGTAGATGTAGATTGGCGTGTTTCTTTAGCTGACTGGACTGAAGGCAGAAAAAACGTACTGGTCATCTGCAGCGAACATTTTCCAGTAGATGTCGATTTTCCAATAATCCAAATTCCGGATGGTGAAGCTGGTAAATCTATTTCCTCTTTGCAGACTATCTGGCAAAAATGTGCCGAAAATGGATTGGGCAGAGACGATGTGATTGTGGCTATTGGTGGTGGCGCAATTACTGATGTTGCCGGTTTTGCCGCAGCTACTTGGCTTCGCGGTATCGATTGGATTGCAATTCCTACCACTCTGGCAGGAATGGTTGATGCTTCAATAGGTGGGAAAACCGCAATCAATAGCAACGCCGGTAAAAATTTGATTGGCTCGTTTCATTCACCTAAAGCGGTTTTAATGGATACCAGTTGGCTTAAATCACTTACACCTAGAGATTTTGCTGCGGGTTTGGCAGAGGTAATTAAGTGTGGTTTTATTCAAGACTTGCACATATTGGAATTGTTGAAATCAAAGAAATTAGTTGATGTAATTGATAACGATGAGTTAATAGTTGAATTGATTTTTAGAGCTGCAAACGTAAAAGCAGAAGTGGTAAGTCAAGATTTCAAGGAGAGTTTTAAGCGAGAGATTTTGAATTATGGCCACACATTGGGACATGCAATCGAGAAGCATTCCAATTATCAATTAAGGCACGGTGAAGCGATCTCTATAGGGCTCTGTTTCGCTGCTGAACTATCGCATCTGAAGGCTGGTTTGAATTATGAGTCAGTATCGCTACATTACGAATTGCTAGAAGCGATGAATTTACCTACTAAATATTTAGCTAACGCTTGGCCTGACCTAGAAATTCTGATGAACTCTGATAAGAAGAATCGGAATGGTCAATTGAGATTTGTAGGGCTGACTGCACCAGGCAATTGCAATCGCATTGAAAATCCTAATTCAATGGATTTATCGCAAGCTTATGAGAGAATTGCTTTATGAAAATTTTGGTATTAAATGGTCCCAATATTTCAAGGTTGGATATTAGAGATTCAAAGCATTACGGAAATTTGAACTGGTCGCAATTACAAAGTTTCATCGTTGATGCTGCTAAGGATCTAGCACTAGAGGTAGAAATTCGTCAGAGTGATGATGAAGCCACAATAGTAAGTTGGCTACATGAAGCGGCGGATAATTTATATCCCGTGATAATTAATCCTGCTGCATTTACACACTATTCAGTGGCTATCCATGATGCAGTAGAAATGGTTAAAAGCCCGGTGATTGAAGTGCATTTATCTAACCCTATGTCGCGGGAAGAATTCCGTCATACCTCTGTGATCAGTGGTGTAGCAGTAGGCACCATAGCGGGCTTTGGACCTGATTCTTATAGATTGGCGTTACTTGCCATGAAGAATCTAATTCCTCGTTGATATATGTAGAAATCATTTTTCAGACGTTAATCGCAATTTCAGTGGCGTTTTCTAGTACATACATCGGGTAAACTTCAGGTATTAACTCGAAATTGACATATTGGGAGATTTAGCGTGGCAACCACAAATGATTTAAAGAATGGCATGACTCTAGATTTGGACGGGTCTCTATGGACTGTGGTTGAGTTCCAGCACGTAAAGCCAGGAAAAGGTCCTGCTTTCGTTCGTACCAAAATGAAGCAAGTTCTAACCGGTAAAGTGGTTGAGAAAACTTTCAATGCTGGTGTGAAAGTTGAAGTTGCGGTTGTCGAAAAACGCGACATGCAGTATTTATATAAAGATGGCGAAGATTACGTTTTTATGGACACTAGTAGTTATGATCAAATCACAATTAGTGGTGCAACAGTCGGCGATGCTGCCAATTACATGCTAGAAAATGCGGAAGTAATTGTGGCGATTCATGAAGGCAATCCACTTTACGTTGAACTTCCTGCTTCAGTTGCGTTAGAAATTACTTATACCGAGCCAGGAATTCAAGGCGATCGTTCTTCAGGTGGAACTAAACCGGCTACCGTTGAGACGGGAATTGATATTCAAGTTCCGTTATTCATTAAACAAGGCGAAAAAGTTCTTGTTGATACTCGCGACGGTTCATATCTCGGTCGCGCTTAAAGTGTCCGCTAGAGGTAAAGCGCGAAAGGAAGCTTTAGATCAGCTTTTTCAGGCAGATTTAAGAGGTGTGGCTCTAAATAATAATTCTTTCGAAGATACCCGCGAATACGCTAAAGAGATTCTTATTGGAGTTAGCAGTAATTATTCAAGAATAGATGAGCTTATTAGGTCATACATTCAAGGTTGGGATTTTGACCGTTTACCTAATGTAGATCGTAATATCCTTAGAATTGCGATTTGGGAGTTGCTATGGACGCAAACACCAGAGGCAGTTGTTATAGATGAGGCGCTAAAGCTAGCTTCAGAGCTATCAACCGAAAATTCACCCACATTTATCCACGGTATTTTAAGTAAACTCAGCATGCTTAAGGGACAAATCGCACTGTAGTTGCTCTGTCTAATTCCTATCATGGCAGCAATTTTCGCTATACTCCGCACAATCCTTTAACGACCCATCCAGAGAGGTGGGGAAGGTGCGGTAAATATGAATGATGTAGAAATCTCGCGTGCTTTAACGCGAGTCGCTCATGAAATCTTAGAGCGGAACTCTGGCG
>JBPCTD010000099.1:0-1909 GCA_051006515.1 Candidatus Nanopelagicaceae bacterium
TATTTATCGCCATTAAACGCTGAAAAATCGCTACATGTTAAGGATTTACCGGAAGGTACATATTCATTAAAAGTGCGAGGTATTGATATTTATGGCAATACCAGTCAATGGTCTAACACGGTTAATGTAGTGATTGATCGCGGATATCCGATTGTGAAAAATGAATTTAAAACCACAGTCAATTCAAGCGGCACGAAATTACTTTGGAGCGGCGCTAGTGATGCTGGCAGTGGAATCTGTAGCGTACAGGTGGCAAATAGCGATGGCTTTATTGTGGCGCGTACGGATCGCAGCACCAATGTAAATAGCGCACCAGAACTTTCATTTAGAGGCGAAGCAGTCGGTAAAGCTCAAGTTTTTGATTGCCGTGGAAATGGAATTGAAGGTGAACTTTCATTGGGAGTTACCTTTATTCCAGCAAGTAGCGCAACTAGAACCGGCAAGAACAAATTAATTGGTAACGATGTTGCATGTACCGGTAGATGTAATCTCTCATTTACTGCAACTGGAGATTTGGAAATAAAGGTCACTAAGGGCAGCGGTATTGCATATGTAAGCGGCAAGGAAGTTGGTGCTTTCAAAGCTGGCGCTTCACCACTAAAAATTGCAGTGGGTAATACCAAGAAAGTAGTTCGCCTTTCAGGTAGCGACATCACCATTCAAGGATTGGGTAAAGTCAGTGTGCAGTGGAAAGAAAGCGGCAAAGTCCAACGCAAAGTTGCGATTGTCGACCCATCTTTAGAAGATAAAGATCAACTAGCAATTTCTAAATATGGTTTCCAAATTGCTGACTTTGATCAGAACTATCAGTTACTGCCTATTGCACGCGGCACTACTTTGTTGGATGCGACTTTAGATGTTTGCAGTGGCGATTTCCCATCCGAGAAATCACGTACATTGCGCCGTCAAGTAGCGGCTTACAAAGAAGGCAGTCCATATTCATTTTTATCTACCGAAACCGTGAAATATAAGGATGCGGCAAGTGCTGCCAGCGCTTTAACTGATATTGATAATGTGGTTGCAAAATGCAAAGTAACTGGTGGTGCAATAGGTGCGCAAGGATTAATTACTAAATATGCATTCAGCGAATCGCCAAAGTTTGTATATGCAAATGGCGTATCTGGTCGCGTAGTTCTTACTTTGATTGGTGAAGGCGTGAGTGCGCGTTGGTTACTTGGCTTCTTCCAAATCAAAGGTGATTTAGCGGTCAATACCTATTTAGTGCGCGCCGAGAAGTTCACTGAGGCAGATATCAAGCGTTGGTCGCAGGTTGCTACTGAAATCTCAACTCGCTTAAGTTCATATACCCCCGTAAACTTAGCGCCATGAAAAATAAAGTGGCGCTCTTGATGGTGCATACCTCGCCACTTGAACAAGCTGGAATCGGTGATGCCGGTGGCATGAATATTTATGTCATCGAAAGTGCAAAGCGTATGGCCGCTATGGGTATGGATGTTGATATCTACACTCGCAAAATTGATGCTGCGCAACCAGATTTAATTGAGTACGAACCAGGCGTTCGCATAATTCATTTAGGTTTGCCATTGGGTATTAAAAAAGAAGAGATTCCAAGTCATATCCCAGCAATGGCCGAAGAATTCAAAGCAAAAGTTAAAGATCAAAATTACAAAGTAATTCATAGCCATTACTGGATTAGTGGCAAAGTTGCGATGCCAGCGGCTAAGGAATACCAAATTCCTTTGGTGCACACTATGCACACCATGGCGCGAGTAAAGAATTTATCGCTCGCCGAAGGTGAAAACCCAGAACCGATGATTCGCGTGCAAGGCGAAACACAGATCGTAGAAGCAGCGAATGCGCTAATTGCAAATACTGATGCCGAAGCTGCTTCTTTAGTTGGTTTATATGATGCTTGCCCAGATATCGTGCGCGTAGTCGCACCAGGTGT
>JBPCTD010000100.1:0-1911 GCA_051006515.1 Candidatus Nanopelagicaceae bacterium
GAATCTCCGATGATTGCTGCGGTCGCACCACCTTGGACGTACATGATGACTCCAGCACCTTCAAGTGTGGAAGTTATTCCAGACACAGTTTTAATGTGAGTCATGCTCTGTCCAGGTTTTGCGGCATCTGCAACAGCTGGGGTAATGCTTGCGCTAGCTAAAAATGCTGCAGTCGCGATTAAGCCAATTGATTTACTTCTCAAATTGTTACGCATAACAAGCTCTCCTCATGTTTATGACGGTTGCCTGTAAAACGCTCATCACCCTACGGCTATTCCGTAATCAAGTTAAGATAACGCCTCGTGTCCACGCATAAATCGCAAAAGTCATCTAAATCACTCGGCAGCGATTTCTCCCGCATCTGGAGCGCGAGCTTAATTACCAACCTTGGCGATGGCGTATTACGTCTTGCAGCGCCTCTGCTGGCCGTTTCGCTAACAGAAGATCCAGTTCTAATTAGCTTGCTCTCTGCGCTTTCACTACTACCTTGGCTCTTCTTTGCGATTCCCATCGGTGCATACGTTGACCGAACTGACCGTCGAAAAGCTCTGGTTATTGGCAACCTGATTCGCTCTGCTATCGGCATTGCAATTGCCTTCATGATTTCTCAAGATTTAATAAATATTTGGTTATTCCTAGTTGCAGTTTTTGGTATCGGAATTTGCGAAGTATTAGTTGATACCACTTCACAGTCAGTATTGCCACAGATTCTTGATAAGAAAGATTTTGAAAGAGGTAATTCGCGCTTACAAATCTCAGAAGTTATTGTTTCGCAATTTGCTGGCTCACCCCTTGGCGGATTTCTTTATGCAATCGCGATTGCTCTGCCTTTTTATTTCTCGACCGCGGGCTTTTTAGTTGCGGCAATTGTTATCGCTGCGGTCCCTTTTGTTAAAGATGTAAGTACAAAGCATGAAGATGATTTAGGCAAAGAACGCCTTGGACTTTGGGGCGACATAAAATTCGCACTCAATTTTATTTACCAAGATCGTCGCATCTTTACTATCGTAGTCATAACCACCAGTTTGGGCTTCTTCTTTTCACTTTCAAATGCAAGTGCGCCACTCTTTATTTTGAAAGAGCTGGGCGTTCCGGCATCACTATTTGGCGTAGTGGTTGCAATTCAAGGAATTGGTGCGCTCTTTGGTTCGGTTGCCGCACCTAAATTCTCAAAAGCGCTTGGCCGCGGTAAAGCCCTTGCGATTAACTTAATTGTTGCTTCCGCAATGATTATTTTGACTGGCCTGGCACCAAATGCTTACATATTTGTGGCTATCCAAATTATCGTCGGCTTCACGATATCTATTTGGAACATTCTCTTGATGGCGCTTTATCAATCGCTCATTCCAACTCATCTTTACGGACGAATTCACGGCGCGCGCAGAACCATGGTTTGGGGCTTAATGCCACTTGGTTCAGTCTTCGGCGGCTTTATTGCTAAAGGTGGCTTAAGACTTCCTTTTATCATCGGCGGAATTATTGGTACTTTGATTTCAATTTATGCTTACAAAAAAGTCGTGGTTATCGGAAACGAATCAGCAGAACATAGCGCTTAGAGTTACCTGGTGAGTTCCTTTGGAAAAGTAGCGCTAGTTGGATCTGGTGAATATTTGCCAGCCATGCAAGACCTAGAGCGCGAATTACTGATTTCTGGAAACTCAGATCGTTACGTACAAATACCAACTGCCGCTGGCCGCGAAAGCCAAAGTCGACTTCAATTCTGGCAAGACTTAGGTAACGAACAAGCAAAGAGATTAAATGCCCAGCAAGTTTTCTTGCCTATCTATACCCGCGAAGATGCATTCCGATCTGAAATCGTCGAACAAATTAATGGAGCCGGTTTAATTTATTTAAGTGGAGGCGATCCACATTACCTCGCAAGCACTTTAATCGGCACACCGGCTTACGATG